>JBMOHS010000212.1:0-6106 GCA_049317725.1 Blastocatellia bacterium | reverse complement strand
GAGGTACTGACCGAACGGTGAAGACCACTCTTGCCAGAAAAGAGCCCACTCCATGCGCCATCTTTCGATCCTGTTCGTCTGCTTCATTGCGTCGATCTTCTTGGTCGACCCGGTTCAAGGGACCGCCCAGACGGTGGGGCGACCCAATATCGTCCTGATTGTCGCGGACGATCTCGGGTGGGCCGACCTGGGCAGTTATGGCGCTGACCTGCACGAGACCCCCCATCTCGATCAGCTGGCACGCCAAGGGGTGCGTTTTACGCAGGCCTACGCGATGTCTGTCTGTTCCCCTACCCGTGCGGCGATTCTGACTGGGAAGCACGCCGCGCGTCTCAACTTGACGATCTGGCGCGAAGGCTCAGTCGGGCGAGACGCCGAATTGGCCCGTACCAAGAACCGGCTGTTGGCGCCATCTACGATTCACAATCTCGGTGCCGACGAGACGACGATCGCCGAGCTGCTGCGCGCCACAGGTTATCTGACCTTTCACGTGGGGAAGTGGCACCTCGGCGATGCCGCCAACGCACCGGAGCGCCATGGGTTCGACCTCAACATTGGGGGCACCCACTGGGGGGCACCCGCGACCTTCTTCTGGCCTTTTCGGGGCAACTTTGGCCAGTCAGGCGAGTTTCGATATGTCCCAGGGCTGGGGCTTGGCAGGGAAGGGGATTACTTGACCGATCGCCTCACCGAGGAGGCGATCAGCCTGATCGACCAGGCCGGATCCCGCCCCTTCTTCCTCAACCTCTGGTACCACAATCCACACACTCCGATCGAGGGGAAGCCGTCTTTGACCGCAAAATACCGGCAGCGGCTCAAACCCGAATTCCACCATCAGAACCCCGATTATGCGGCGATGATCGAGACGCTCGATGCCAATGTCGGTCGGATCATGGGCCACCTTCAGAAGAAGAAGCTGGCGGCGCAAACGCTCTTCGTTTTCACTTCGGACAATGGGGGGTATGTCAATTCATACAAGGGGGTGCAGGTCACCAGTAATGCCCCGCTGCGCTCTGGGAAGGGCTCTCTCTATGAGGGAGGCGTCAGGGTACCCCTCATCATTTCGTGGGCGGGGGTGACCCCTCCCGGCACGGTCATCGATCAGCCCGTCATCTGCATGGACCTTTTCCATACCTTGGCTGAAGTGGCTGGCGTGACGCAGGAGAGCGGCGTCGATGGGCTGAGCCTCTTCCCGTTGCTGCGGAATCCAGCCGCGAGGCTCGATCGGAATTCCCTCTTCTTCCACTACCCACATTACTATCCGACGACTACGCCCGTCAGTGCCATCCGCGAGGGGCACTGGAAACTGCTCGAATATTTCGAGGATCAACGCGTCGAGCTCTACCATCTGCGCGACGATCCAGGAGAGAAGACCGATCTCTCTCGACGCGAACCTGCTCAGAGCAGTCGATTGCAGAGGAGGCTGGACGAATGGCGTCGCGCGGTCGACGCGCAGTTGCCTAGCGTCAATCCCAACGCACGGCCGTGATGACCGTACGTGGAGGGGAGGCCGCCTCACTCGGCCTGCGTTTCAACCGGCGTGCCGGGGAACCATACCCTTTGGACATCCGCTCGACCAAGTGTTGATCCTGGTAACTCTTTGATATATTGAATGGGCTGTTGAGGTCTGATCCTCCTGATGATGGCAGTGTCGGTTCTTCACCCGACGAGAGAGGTCCATCAGCAGCGTTCATTCCCGAGATCAGTCGCGGTGGGAACTTCCGATGAGCAACGAACGACTGCCGAAAGGGGTTGGTGGGACGAGTGGTGGATTGGGTGAGTTCGTCCTTGGGCTCTTGATGGCCCTCTTGGGGGCCTACCTCTTGACCAACCAAGTGGTGGTACAGAGCAGATTCTGGTCGTATTCCGGGTACTCACTGGCTGGTCCGCTGCTGCTGTTGCTCTTGATCGGCCTGGGGCTGCTCTTCTTCAATGGCCGGTCCTTTCCCGGATGGGCCTTGACTCTCCTCTCCCTGATCCTCATGCTGATTGGCGTGATCGTCAACCTCGAACTTTACTTCCGACCGGCAAGTCTCTTCCTCACCCTGACCATGCTGACCCTGCTGGGAGGGGGCTTGGGACTGATTGCGCGATCCCTGCGCCCCCACTGATGGACGCCTCATGGCTGAGCCTACTTCGACTCCTCTTCCGGATCCCACCTTCACCCCTCCCCTTGCGAGAGAGGCACCCAGACGCTATGCGACAGGCTGGAGGTGGCTCTTCGCGTCCCTGCTTCGCTACCGGAGCCGGCTGATCGCGGGAACCCTCTTCGTTTTCGCCTCGGTGGGGTTCGGGACCCTCGTTCCCCGGTATGTTGGCGAGGCGATCGACGGGCTGCGCCAGGAAGGGCTGACCTACGCGACGCTCTGGCGGGCGGTCGGGATCATCATTGGGACCAGTCTTCTCAGCGGGATCTTTCTCTATCTGCAGCGGCGGACCCTGATCAACATGTCCCGCTACATTGAATACGATCTCCGCCAGGACTTCTACGGCCACCTCCAGCAGATGCCGCTCTCCTTCTACCAGGATCGGCGGATTGGGGATCTCATGGCCCGGGCCACCAACGATCTCGGGGCCGTCCGGCAGATCGTCGGGCCGGCGATCATGTACAGCGAGCAGACGCTCTTTCGGGTGGTCATCATCCTGCCGGTCATGTACGGCATCAGTCCCAAGCTGACCCTCCTGCTCCTGCTGACGATGCCGCTCGTCTCCCTGACCGTCAAGTATTTCGGTCAGCAGATTCACCTGCGCTTTGAGAAGGTCCAAGAGTTCTTCTCCGAGATTACGGCCCGGGCCCAGGAGAACCTGACGGGCGTCCGCGTCGTGCGGGCCTACAGCCGGGAGCGAGCCGAGGAGGCGACCTTTGCGGCGCTCAATCAGGAGTACATCGACCGGAATCTCGGGCTGGTTCGTCTCTCTGCCGCCTTCTATCCCCTGATGCAGTTCTGTATTGGGCTTGGCTTCGCGGTGATCCTCCTCGTCGGTGGGTACGAGACCGCCCAGGGAAGGATGACGATCGGTGAGTTTGCCGCTTTTCACCTCTACCTCGAGCAGTTGATCTGGCCATTGGTGGCGCTCGGCTTCGTCACCAACCTCGTGCAGCGGGGAAGTGCCAGTCTCAAGCGCATGCAGGAGGTCATGGCGATCGATCCAGCCATCCAGGACGAGTCGAGTGGCGATGGCGTGGTTCAGCCCACGCTGGAGCTTCCACTGCGCGGCAAGATCGAGTTTCGCCAGCTCACCTTTCGCTACAGACCCGAACTCCCCCCCGCGCTCGACGGCATCGATCTCGTCATTGAGCCGGGACAGACGGTGGCTTTCATCGGGCGGACCGGCTCCGGCAAGTCGACGCTGCTCAACCTCCTCCCGCGCCTCTTCGATGCGGAACCGGGGATGATCTGGATCGATGATCGCCCGATCCGCCAGATTCCGCTCGCCGCCTTGCGTCGGCAGATCGGGTACGTCCAGCAGGAGACCTTCCTCTTCAGTGAGACACTTGCCGAGAACATCGCCTACGGTGCCCGGGAGGACTCTCCGCCCACTCCCGCCGAGATCGAAGCCGTGGCCGAGATCGCCGGTCTGGCCGAGGACATCCGCTCCTTCCCCGCGCAGTTTCAAACGGTGCTCGGCGAGCGCGGCATTACCCTCTCGGGGGGTCAGAAGCAGCGGACCGCGATTGCCCGGGCCATCCTTCATCAGCCCCGCATTCTCCTCCTCGACGATGCCTTGTCGGCGGTCGATACCTACACCGAAGAGAAGATCCTCTCGCGGTTGCGTCAGGTCATGCAACAGCGGACGACGCTGATCGTTGCTCACCGCATCTCCACCGTTCGTCACGCCGATCTGATCTGCGTGCTCAACCAAGGGCGCATCGTCGAACGCGGAACCCACGACCAGCTCTTGGCCCTTGGCGGTCTCTACGCGGATCTCCACGAGCGACAGCGACTCGAAGAGGAGTTGGCGGCAGGGTGAGCCCTCTCCGGTTCGCCCTGATTCTTCACTTCGATTTGGATTGATCCAATGGCTTCTGCATCCACTCATCACGAAGAAGAGCAACTGGGGAAGATCTATGACGCGCGAACTGCACGCCGCCTGATCACCTATCTCGCTCCATACCGGAAGCTCACGCTCGCCGCCGTCGCCTTGACGGTCTCGATGAGCCTGGTCAGTCAGGTCGGCCCCTTGCTGACCAAGCTGGCCATCGATGACTACATCGCTCCCACCGTTGCCGGCAACCTCTCCGCGGAGCGGGCGATGGAGGGCCTCGTCACCCTCGTCCTCGCGTACCTCGTCGCGCTCGCCGCCGCGCTCGGTCTTGGCTACTTTCAGACCCTCTTTCTCAACGTCATTGGGCAGCGCGTCATGTTCGATCTGCGCCAGCAGATCTTCGCGCGGCTCCAATCGATCGAGCTCTCCTACTACGACCGCAACCCGGTCGGCCGCCTCATGACGCGCCTGACCTCGGACGTCGACTCGCTCAACGAACTCTTCACCTCCGGATTGGTCGAGGTGCTGGGGGATCTCGTCCTGGTCGTGGCGGCCCTGGGGATGATGTTCTACTTCAACTGGCGCTTGGCGCTCGTCTCACTGGTCGTCGTGCCCTTGCTCGTCGCCGCCACCGCTTGGTTTCGGCGAGGTGCGAGAGAAGGCTTTCGACAAGTCCGGACACGGATTGCCCGTCTCAACGCCTTTACGCAGGAGCACCTCTCGGGTGCCCAGGTCGTGCAGCTCTTCAGCCGGGAAGCCCGCACCTTCCAAGAGTTTTCCGCGATCAATGAGGCTCACAAGCAGGCTCATCTCGAGACGATCTTCTACTATGCCGTCTTCTATCCCCTCGTCAACCTGATCTCCGCGATCGGTTTGGCCGCCATCGTTTGGTATGGAGGAGGCCAAGTCATCCAACAAGCGATGACGGTCGGGACCCTCGTCGCTTTTCTCCAATACACCCAGCGGCTCTGGATGCCGATCCAGGACATCAGCGACAAGTACAACCTTTTTCAAGCCGCGGTCGTGGCAAGTGAGCGGATCTTTCGACTGCTCGACCACCCAGTGGAGATCGCTTCTCTAGCACACCCAGCCGTTCCTCCAGGAGGTCCCCGCGTCCAGGGCCGGATCGAATTTCGACACGTCTGGTTTGCCTACCAAGGCGAAGACTGGGTCCTGCGGGATGTTTCGTTGACGGTTGAACCGGGTCAGTCGATCGCCCTCGTTGGCCACACTGGCTCGGGCAAGACGACCATCGCCAGCCTCCTCATGCGCTTCTACGACATTCAACGGGGTGAGATCCTCCTCGACGGTGTCGAGATTCGCCAGTGGGATCTCCGCCAGCTTCGGGAAAATTTCGCGGTCGTGCTGCAGGATGTGTTCCTCTTCTCCGGCGACATCGCCGCCAATATCCGGCTCGGAAACGAAGAGATTTCTGACGACCGGATCGCCTGGGCTGCCCGCGAGGTCCGGGCCGATCGCTTCATCGAGGCCCTCCCTGACCGCTACCAGACCCGCGTCCAGGAGCGGGGGGCCGGCTTTTCGGTCGGGCAGAAACAGCTCATCTCCTTCGCCCGGGCCCTCGCCTTTGACCCGCGAATCCTCGTCCTTGACGAGGCGACCTCCAGCATCGACACCGAGACCGAGCAGCTCATCCAACAGGCCATCGATCGGGTCCTCGTCGACCGTACCTCGATCATCATTGCCCATCGACTCTCGACGATTCAACGTGTCGATCAGATCCTTGTCCTCCACAAAGGCGAGATCCGGGAGCGTGGCACTCATCAGCAGTTGCTTGCGCTCCAGGGCTTCTACCACAAACTCTATCAGTTGCAATTCCGCGAACAGGTCGCTCCATTGTCAGGCGCTCACTGATCGCCGCCCGCTTCCACAGAAATGACGAAAAGGCGATATTTTGGTTTGACGGCCCCCCCGTGGTTGTGTATATTCTCTTTCTTTGCTGACTGACGGACACTGTCAGTTGCATAACCGGGGAAACTTGTGGAATCTGATGTTGCCCAAGCGTTACCCTGGCACGGGTCGACAGCTTCGTGCCTTCGCAGACCTTGTATTTGCACCCCTTGATGCTTTCCAACCCTCCCCGGGATTGACAAGCCAGAAA
>JBMOHS010000211.1:0-6226 GCA_049317725.1 Blastocatellia bacterium | reverse complement strand
TCTCCCCTCTTCCCTCTCCCCTCTTTGCGTCTTCGCGTCTTCGCGTGAGTCTCTTCCCTCCGAAAGGTCCATTTTTTCTTGGTGGAGCGGAGAGACTCAGGCCTTGAGATCTCCCATCACCTTGGCGAGGGCCGTTTTGAACTTGGCCATCTCGTCACGGGTACCAATCGTCACCCGGGCGTGAGTCGGCCAAGCCGGCCAGACGCGGCCGATGTAGACCTTCTCTTTCTGCAGTGCGGTAACGAGCCGGCGGGCCGGCATTTTGGCGTCGAGCATGAAGCAGTTGCTGACGGAAGGGACAAAGCCGATCCCGTTCTTGCTGAGGAAGGAGAAGGTCTCCTCGCGTATCTCGCGGATCAGTTTCCGCCTTTCGGGAACGAGGTTCTTGACCTTGAGGCTGGCGGTCGCGGCGACCATGCCGGTCAGCGGCAGGGCTCCGGCACCGTAATTTTTCAGCCGGCTGATCAGATCCGGCCGACCGATGGCGCAGCCGGCGCGCAGACCGGCCATCCCGTAGAGCTTCGAGAAAGTTCGGAGGATGATCACATCCTTGTCCATCGCGACGAGGTCGGAGGCGAGTGGCTCGTCGCTGAGGTGAATGTAGGCCTCATCGAGGAGGATCAGCGTCTCCTCGGGTTTATTGGCGACGGCCCATTCGATCTCTTCCCGAGGGGTGATGGTGCCGGTCGGGTTGTTGGGATTGCAGATGTAGATCAAACCAGCCTTGCGTTCGTGAGCCGCCTTGACCATGGCGCGCAGGTCGTGAGCATGGGTCGCGGTCAGCGGGACCTTGACGACCTTGGCCCCAATGAACTGCGCGGCACGACTGCCCGCTTCATAACCAGGGTCGGCGACGATGAAGGGCTTCTCCTTCGAACAGTAGGCGAGCACCGCCCGGTGGAGCGGATCGCTCGATCCTGGAAACGGCAGAACGTACTCCGGGTCGAGCCCCTCCTGCTCAGCCAGCGTCCGGCTGAAGACATCGGTCTCTTCGTAGAGGTAGCGGCCCCCCTTGGCAACAAACTTGGTGATGGCGTCGATCGCTTCGACGCAGGGGCCGAGTGGATTCTCATTGGCGTTGATCTTGACGGCATCGGCCGGCAAGGGGCCCAGCCTCGACAATTGGGCAAGGGTAGTCTCACTGTAGAACGGGAGCATGGCGCCGGCCGAGAGCAAGGCGGCCATCCGGCCAAAGTCGCGGCGAGAGACGATCCGCGTGTCCCCGAATCTGTCACGTTTTTCACTGCTCATCTCGATGATCCTCCTGTTGATGATGGGTTCAGGTGGAGGAGAGGCCCGGGCAAGGGCTCTCCCCCAAATACTACGCCGGCGGTGCCCGCCGTTTCGACTTGGTGATGGCGAATGAGCCAGACGATCTCCGGCGCGAGGCCGGACCTCTCGATCTCGTCGGCGATCGACGGATCGAGGCCTGTCAAATGCAGACGGCCGCCCATCGTCCGCTGCCGCTCCCCCAGGCGGCGAAAAAAGCTGAGGGCGCCGGAATCGATCGGCCCGGCCCTCGCCAGATCGAGCACCAGATCGGCGGTAAAGCGCTCCTTCAAGAGCTGGGTGAAGATCCGCTCACTCGATCCAAAGAAGAGCGGCCCGGTGACACGATAGGCCCCGACACCCGATCCATGACAGGCCCCAACCGGCGACAGCGCCGCGAGCAGTGGAGCCGGCGGCGGCTCGATCTTCTCAATCTGGGAGGATTTGGCTGACCGTTCGACGAAATGGAGCATCGCGATCAGCATCCCGACCCCCACTCCAACGATCAAGTCCGTGACCACCACCAGCCCAAAGGTCAGGAGAAAGAGCGCCGCATCCAACTTGCTGCCGCGCCGCAGTTCCCTGAATCGCTCGACACCGATCAGTTGCAGCCCGACGGTCACTGTCACCCCCGCCAAGACAACCAGGGGGATTCGGCCGATCAAGTCGCGCAGCGGCAGAAGAAAGATGACCAGCACCAAGCTGTGCGCGATGACCGACCAACGGCTGACCGCACCGGCCTTCTTGCTGGCGATCGTCCGCGCGAGCATGGCCACCCCCGGCGGGGCACCAAAGAACGGGCAGACCGTATTGGCTACCCCCTGGGCGACCAGTTCCCGGTTGAACCTCACCTCGTTGCCATCTGGTGCGAGCCGGTCTGTGACGACAATTGTCAGCAGTTGATTGATCGTGATCAACCCCGCCAGGGTCAGCGCCGGATGAATCAGATCGGAGAAGTGGGTCAGGTCGATCGACCCGAGACTCGGTGCCACAAAGCTCGCCGGCAGCGTTCCGATCCGCTCAATCTCGATCCCTGACAGATCAGCGGCGAAGGTGGCGAGGAAGACCGCGACCAGCGAGGCTGGCAGATATCGCTCCAACTTGGGTGCCGCTCGTGGCCACACAAACATCGTGACAATAACGATCAACCCAATCAAGAAGACTCCCCACTGACTGCTCTCGAGATGGAGAAGCACCGCCAACAGATCATCGACCACCCCGAGATTGAACCCGATCGACGCCGGTTTCTGACTCATCCCAAAGACTTGGCGCATCTGCGACACGACAATGATCACCCCCAGCCCACTGGTAAAGGCCCCGATCACCGCCACTGGCAGGTAGCTGAAGAAGCGGCCCCAGCGCATCACCCCGATCAAAGTCATGATCAACCCGCTGATCGCCCCGGCGGTCAGCGCAGCCTCGATGCCATGGACCTTGACCAGGGCCGCCAACACCGGAACCACGGTCGCCGAAAGGCCGCTGATGACGATCGGCGCCCGCGAGAGCATCCCAGAGATCAACCCTCCCACAATCGTCGTGTAGAGCCCCGCCTCCGGCGGCAACCCCATGGCGATCGAGAGCGCCACGCTGTAGGGAATTGCAATCAGCGCGGCGACCGTTCCCCCCAAACAGTCGCCGCGCCACTGCGCGAGGTTCCCGGAGAATTGTCTTTCGGTGGTTCGACGTTTCATTCCGAGCTCCATTCCCTGCCTGCCCCCTGCTACCAGAACAGTCGAACGCTCACTTGGATGACGTGGGTAAAGTTGGGTCGCGTCTCCAACATTGGTCAGCTGGCCTCTCGAATTGCCAATCGACTGGTTGAGCCCATTCGGAAATGGGCTGGCCAGCGTCGCTCCCTGCCCCGTGATCGTCAAGACGAAGAACGGCGGCACCCAGAAGATGCCATCCCCTCCCCGCTGCGTCGTTCGATTGTTGAACTGATCGCCAAAATCGACTCGCCGCGCCTGTGCCGACAACGCGCCATTCACTCCCGCTTAGTGCTACCTGCTTTGAGAGCAATGCATTATTCAATAGGTTGTGCAAAAAATGTGCCATAGACAACACCGAGCAGTAAACATCCATGCATCTCTGACTTACGCTCTTTTTCATCAGAAGTCCGTCTCGGCACATTTCCGGCAAAATTGTATTGAAACGATTTAGGAACAACGATAATGTAGCGCCGATAATTTTGAAATAATTTAGTGAATCGGCCAGGGAGTGCGGTGACGTCCGCTTCGATCTTCGCGGCTGAACTGGCTGTCGTCGGGGAGATCCTGAGGCCGCCGGCCGAAAGGCGGATCTCGGCGCCGGTCATCGCCAAGCCAGAACCGAGTGCTGAGTGGTGTCGAGGGTGGGAGTGCCAGGATGGCTCGCGGCAGAAGGTCGCCCGACGGCAGCAAAGCTACATTTTTGCGATCTGAAACTTCATTCCTACAAAAACGTAGCCTTGAAGTACGAGATCGTCAAACGAATTCACGATCTTGACCTACCATAATTAGGATGTAGCCTATCTGCGGTATGTGGTTCATCCTCGAGCATCGTCGTGTCACCAAGAGCCTTGAGTCAGCCCCCTTGGAGGTGAAAAAAGTACGACAAATGGAAAGACATCATGTCGCTCTCGGGACCTCAAGGTTTGCGTTTAATCAATGGGCTGAATGACGAGGCGTTATCCGGCGAATGGCGTGGGTACCGATCATCACGCCTCACACTTCAGTACCGGGTCATCTACAAGGTTGAGCGCGATCGAGTCCTGGTTCGAGTCGAGAATGTCAGCCCCCATGACTATCGGAGAAAGTAGCATGAGCGAATATCGAACGGCTGAACGTCAGGTTGAGGTATCGGTCGGCGAGTCGGTCCGAATCCTGCGAGAACTGCAAGGGCTCAGCCAAAATCAATTGGCCGAGATCTCCGGAATCCCCCAGTCAACCATCTCGGCCATCGAAAATGACCGGATTCAGTTGGGCGTAGAACGGGCCAAGACACTCGCTAAGCGAGGGGACAGGGGACAGGGACGAGGGGCGAGGGAAAGAACAGGAGCGTGTGAGTGATCCGCTTCTGGAAAAACCTCCGAGCCACTACGTGAGCTTCTTTCTGCTGGCAAGGGCTTGGTTGTTTTTCTCACGCGAAGGCGCGAAGCCGCGAAAGTTTTTGGGAATCGGTTCGGCCACATTCTCCCCTCATCCCTCATCCCTCGTCCCTCGTCCCTCATCCCTCCCGGCAAGGGCCCGGTTGTTTGTCTCACGCGAAGGCGCGAAGCCGCGAAAGTTTTTGGGAATCAGCTCAGCCACACTCTCCCCTCATCCCTCATCCCTCATCCCTCTTCCCACCTCTCCCCGCTTCGCGTCTTCGCGTCTTCGCGTGAGTCTCTTCCCCCAACGCCGGCCCGGTTGTCTTTTTCACACGGAGACGCGGAGACGCGGAGGTTTTTGCGGGCGCATCGCCGACATTCTCCTCTTCTTCCTCTCGTCCCTCGTCCCTCGCCCCTCGCCCCTCGCCCCTCGCCCCTATTCACGTCAGATCAAGCGATGAATCGATCTTTTGCGGTTCATCGCCAGCAACGATTGCGCTTTTCCGGGGCGGTGTGAGAACTTCTGTCTTTTACCAGACCAACAGACCAAGGATGGGAGGATCGAGATGGCAGAAGCGTTTCCGAAAATCAAAGGGATCAAGTACGAGGGGGCGGACTCCCGCAACCCGCTGGCCTTCAAGCACTACAACCCAGAGGAGCTGATCGAGGGGAAGACGATGCGGGAGCACCTGCGCTTCGCGTCGTGCTTCTGGCACACGATGCGGGGTCGCGGCTCGGAGATCTTCGGGATGCCGACGGCGGTGCGCCCGTGGGACGACTTCGAGGAGTCCTTGACGACCGCGACGCGACGCATCGAGGTCTTCTTCGAGCTGCTCGAGAAGCTACAGATCGACTACTACTGTTTCCACGACCGCGATGTCGCGCCGGAAGGACGGACGCTCAAGGAGGGCCACAAGAACCTCGACAAGATCGCCAAAGTACTGGCGAAGGCGCAGAAGAACTCTGGGAAGAAGCTGCTCTGGGGAACGGCCTGCCTCTTCCAGCACCCGCGGTTCATGCACGGAGCGGCGACCTCGCCCAACCTCGACGCCTTCGTCTATGCTGCGGCGCAGGTCAAGAAGGCGATTGAAGTGACCCACGAGCTGGGCGGTGAGGGCTATGTCTTCTGGGGCGGCCGCGAGGGCTACTTCACCCTCCTCAACACCGACATGAAGCGGGAGCTCGACCACCTCGGGGCCTTCATGCACATGGCCGTCGACTACAAGAAGAAGATCGGCTTCCAGGGGCCCTTCTACATTGAGCCAAAGCCGAAGGAGCCGACCAAGCATCAGTACGACACCGACGCGGCGACCTGCCTCAACTTCCTGCGGCAGTACGGGCTGCTCGGCGACTTCAAGCTCAACCTCGAGACCAACCACGCGCAGATTGCCCAGCACACGATCCAGCACGACCTCGAAGTGGCGATCGCTGCCGACGCGCTCGGCTCGATCGATGCCAACATGGGCGACTGGCAGCTCGGCTGGGACACGGACCAGTTCCCGACAGACCTCTACATTACGTCGCACGTCATGCTCTGCGTGCTGAAGATGGGCGGATTTACCACCGGTGGGCTCAACTTCGACGCCAAGGTGCGGCGGGAGAGCTTCGAGCCGGAGGACCTCTTCCACGCCCACATCGCCGGGATGGACACCTTCGCGCGCGGGCTGAAGATCGCGGCCCGGATCCGCGAGGATGGGCGGATGGCCGAGTTCGTCCGCCAGCGGTACGCCTCGTGGGAGAGCGACCTCGGGCGCAAGATCGAGAGCGGCCGGGCGAGCTTCGAGGAGCTGGAGCCGATCGCTCTCAAGATGGGCGAGGTCAAGACCAACCGCAGCGGCCGGCAGGAGTACCTCGAAAACCTCTTCAACGAGTTCATTTAAGCCACCTGAC
>JBMOHS010000210.1:0-6229 GCA_049317725.1 Blastocatellia bacterium | reverse complement strand
ACCATCGAGAGTCCCCAGGCGAAGAGGCGATGGAAGAGGCGTTGTGACTCGTCCGGGTCCTGGACGGCGGCAACGCACATCGCGCCGAGGGTCGAGAGCGGCGAGACATCGACGAGGGCGGAGCCGACATTGATGCTGAGGGCGATGGCGAGCGGATCCCCGCCGCCAAGCTGTTGGACGAGTTGGGGCACGGTCGGCAGGAAGGCGGGGAGGACAACTCCGGAGGTGCTGCTGTAGGTGGAGATCGCGCCAGTAACAAGCGCCATGACGCCATTGGCCGTCCCTGGGGTGGCAAGGCGCGCGAGCAGCGAGGTGAAGAGCGTCAGCCCGCCGGTCTTCTCCATCAAGGCGATGAGCGTCGCGACCCCCGTCACCATCAGAACAACATTCCACGGAACCTGGGCGATCGAGCGCTCCTGACTGGCCGTGCGCAGCACAAGGATGAGCGCGACCGCGGCAAAGGCGCTCAGGCCGAGCGGCAGCCGGAAGCCGACGACACCGACGATCCAGGCAGCAACGATGGCGAGGGAGAGCAGATGGCCGCGCTCGAATGGCGGGGAGTCTTGGCGACTCTCCGCGCCGGGCTGGCTCTCCGCGCGGCCGTGCAGGCGGAGCCCGCCGAAGAGGAGAAAGGCGACCGCCGTGACGAGGAGATGCGCCAGGAAGTTGGCGGCAAAGACGCGCCACTCGTGCCCGATCAGCCCGGCCTCCGCCATCCGATTGTTGGCAACAACCCCCACCGCGCTGACGGGGGAGAGATTGCCGGCGTTGGCCCCATTGGTGACGGCGAGCGCGATCAGAAAGGTGGGCACCCCGGCACGGAGCCCAATCGCCATCGCCAACGGCACGACGAGGGCGACGCTCGAGATCGAGCCGGGCCCGACCATCGAGACCACCGCCGCGATCAAAAAGAAGAGGATCGGCAGCGCCCACCTCCGGCCACCGGCAACGAGGACGGCCCGCGAGGCCAGCACCCGCAGAGCCCCATTCGACTCGACGCAGGCGAAGAGGAGCGTCACCCCCGTGATCGTCAGGAAGAGCGAGACAGGATAGCCGCTGATCACCGCCTCAGCGCTCAGTCCGGCCCCAAAAACGCCGATCAACCAAGCCAGCGCGAGGGCCATCAGCCCGACGTTGAGGCGCGACGCCATCGAGAGGACGATCGCGACCAGCAAGGCCAAGAGGGAGAGAGTCGCCGCGCTCATGGTCTCCACTCCGGAAGCAGGTTCTTGACGACCTTGCCCATCGCGTTTCGCGGCAGGGCCTCGACGCGGAGGAAGGCCCGCGGCACCTTGAACGAGGCGAGCGAACGACGGCAGAGCGCCTCGAGCGCCGCCTCATCGAGCGGCTGGTCGCTGACGAGATAGGCGATCGGCACCTCCCCCCGTCGTTGATCCGGCGCACCGCAGACGACCACCTCCCTCACCCCTGGATACTCCAGCAGGACCTCCTCGATCTCACGCGGGTAGAGGTTGAAGCCACCCGAGATGATCAGGTCGGTGCGACGGCCGCGAAGGGTGTAGTAGCCATCGGCCGAGCACTCGCCCAGGTCGCCAGTGCGAAACCAGCCATCGGCGGTCATGGCCTCGGCCGTCGCCTCCGGGCGTCGCCAGTAGCCGGCGAAGAGGTTCGGTCCCCGCACGTGCAACTCCCCAATCGTCCCATCCGCCACCCGCTTCCCTTCTCCATCGACGATCCGCACCGAGACCCCTGGCAGCGGAAACCCGACGCTTCCCGGACGCCGCTCCCCCTCGTACGGGTTGCTGATGTTCATGAGCGTCTCGCTCATCCCATAACGCTCGAGGATCGTGTGGCCATACTTCTCCCGGAATTCCGTCAGAAGGTGGGCGGGCAAGGGAGCTGAACCGGAGACGAAGAGGCGCACGCGCGAACCGATCTCGCGGGCCAGGTCGTCCGGCAGCTCGAGCAGCCGCACATAGACCGTCGGGACACCAAAGAAGAGGGTCGGCTGGAAGTGGCGGAAGAGCGCCGCCGCCCGGCTCCCTTCGAAGCGCTCGACCAGCCGCATCCGACAACCGCTGATCAGCCAGCAGATCAGGCCGTTGCCGAGGCCATGCACGTGGAAGAGCGGCAGCACCGCCAGATAGCGATCCTCGGCGGTGATCCGCCAGCAGGCGAGCAGGTTGACACCATTCGCCGCCAAGTTGTGGTGGGTCAGCACCGCGCCCTTCGAGCGCCCAGTGGTCCCAGAAGTGTAGACGAGCATCGCCGGCGTCTCTCCGTCCAGTGCCAGCCGCACCGGCTCGACCCGTTCCCCCGACGCCGCCACGCGCCCCACCTCCTCGACATCGAGGAAGGGCGTCCCGGCGGGCAGCCAGCTCGCGGCCTCGACCGTGGTCACGACCGCCTTTGGCTCAGCGTCCGCGACAATGTGCGCCAGCTCGCGCTCGCGGTAGAGGATGTTGATCGGTACGACGATCACGCCCAACCGGAGCGACGCCAACAGCAGATCGATGAACTCGACCCGGTTGGCGAGGAAGATCCCCAGGCGGTCCCCCGTCGTCACCCCCTGCGCCAGCAACCACCTCGCCACCCGGTCGCTGCGCTCGCCCAGCTCTCCAAAGGTCAGGTGCTCCGTCTTCCCGTCTGGCACGTCGTACTCCAGCGCGGTGACCGAGGCCCTCCCAACCAACGACAGATTGAACAGATCCAGTAGTTGCATGACCGCGGATTATAGGCGCATTGCCACACAATCCCCAAGCACCGCTCCCCCCCCACCAACGCAGGTCCTCGACGGCGATCGGTTCAGGCTCCCCCAGCGATGGACACAATTCTTCCTTGCTGGGATTGGAATCAACACCCGTTTTGCAGATAATCCCCTTACGTCATTCGCTGTGGCAGGATTGCGGCGAGGTGACGTCGATCGCTTTCACCGCTGAATCTGGGGTGGAAGGGGTGGAAGGGGTGGAAGAGGTAGAAGAGGTAGAAGAGGTAGAAGAGGATGACGGCTCGCTCGCAGGGGTGTTGACTTACCGGTCAGACCTCTCACCACGCCACCTCAATTCTTCCTTCTCCATTCTCCATTCTCCATTTTCCATTTTCCATTTTCCATTCTCCATTGGGTCTCCCACTGCCTATGTTGACTCGTGAACAGATCGTTGAGCTGCTTCGCCTACGCTCGCCCTATCTGAGGCAGGAGTTTGGCGTTCGCCGAATTGGTCTCTTCGGGTCCTTCGCGAAGGGACTGTCAACTGACAAGAGCGATATCGATCTCATCATCGAATTTGATCCTCCCATCGGCCTGCGATTCATGGAACTGGGCGATTATCTGGAAGGGGTACTTGGCCGCCGCGTCGATATCCTCACCCCCGCTGGTCTTCAAGCCATCCGCAAAAATACAGTGCGACAGGATATCACCGAGAGCATTGTCTATGTCTAACCGCTCTGATGCCGACTTACTCAACGATATCCGGGAAGCGATTGATCGCATCCAGTCATATATCGGTGCTGGCAATTACGCTGATTTTCTCGGGGACATCAAGACTCAGGACGCCGTGATCCGGAATATTGAAATTCTGGGCGAAGCAGCCAAACTTGTTTCGGAAGAAGTGCGCGCCACCTATCCCAGCATCCCGTGGCGAAGCATGGCAGGAATGCGGAATCGCCTCGTTCATGATTACTTTGGTGTAAATCTGGATATCGTTTGGCAAGTGAGTGTAATCGAGTTGCCCAAAATCGCATTGATCCTGGCCGACAATCCCTGATAACCAAAAACTGAAGTCGAACCGATTTAGTGCACACATTATCAAGAGCCAGGGAGGTGTCAGATAACCAAAAGCCACAATCCGTATGACCCAGAATTTCGATGGAAAATAGCCGAACTTGCTCGATCAGGGAGGAGCCCTGCCGATTTTGCCAAAGAGTCCGGGCTGACCCCTTAGGCCATTCGCAAATGGGTAAGACAAGCCGACCTGGATCAAGGTCAACGTCGTGATAGACTCAAGACCATGGAACGTGATGAGCTGACAACCCGAATGTCATCGAAGGGGCAGGTGGTCATCCCCGAAGAGATTCGCCATCGGCTCGGTCTCACCGCTGGTCCTCAGTTTGTGGTTATCGGGAGCGATGGCGTGGTGAGTCTCAAGACCTTGACCCCGCCGACGATGAGCGATTTCGATGAATTCGTGGGTCAAGCGCGAAAGGCCGGCCTCAAACGATCGGTCTCTCCCCCCGCTTGAAGTGGCACGGGCATTCACCCGCGCAATCAGCAACGCGCCTTTTCATCCTGAATTGAGGTCATCCTGCACCTCCTTACAGTGAGCGATTCCATTCCGCAAGTGCGATTGCCATGGATGCTTCGAGCCACTCGTCAAAGCGCTTCTCCGTGGTCTCGTACCCCTCTGCATAATTGAATTGAAAGAGTTCGGTTGCGGCAGGATGCAGTGCAACCGGCTCGCTGCCACCATCTTCTCGTGGAGCTTTCACGTATGTGAACGCAGACGCGACCAGGACTCCCGTGTTGCCAGAGCCGTATCCATGGAAGCTCAGAACGTAGTCGAAGTCCTGTGCGGTCGTGAGAGTCAGGCGGACCCAAGTGCGGAATCGCTCGAGATTGGCAAAGTAGCCGAAATGCTTTGCGATGTCGACGATCTGCTTCTGGAAGTAGTGGCGTTGATTCGAGTCGTTGACAGCTGAACTCCATCGCGCATGGTAGACAGGCCGTTGCGGTGGTGTAAGAGCGCGAAGATCCGCGTCAAGCCTGTTTGCCAGTTCACGGAATTTCTGCTCGACACGAGCGAACAACTTCTCCGCGTGTTGATACACCACCGAGACCGTCTCTTCTTCACGACGGAGACGAGTGCGCAGGAGGTCGAGGGCTGACGCAACAATTTTATCGGCATGCCTGCTCTGCTGAACCTGCTGTTCAAGCCCAAGCGCCTTGAGAATTGCGTCGCGTTGGCGGCGTGCAAAGAAGGCAACAAGAGGCCCGAGATCCCCCGCATCGGCCGTCTCAAGCGCGCCAATATACTCCTTCCGGTCAAGGTCACGAACGACCAACGGGAACAATCCTTCCCGCAGGAATACCAGCGACGCAAGTGCACGCGCCACGCGGCCATTCCCATCCTGGAATGGATGAATCTGTGTGAAGCGGTGGTGCAACCAAGCTGATTTGACCTCTGGGGGATGGATCGTCTCTGCCTCCCTGTACATGCGGATGAGTGACTCCATCTCCTCCTTTGTCAACTCTGGCGGGCAATAGGCATGAACAGTCCCATCGGGACGGCGCGGATTGTTCGGACTGCTCTTGTACTCCCCCTTCTGCAGGGTGACACGAATCAACGTGCCCGACGCTGTCACCGCTTCCGTATCATCCTGATGGGCCGTGAACTGAGCCTGAAGCCCGCGAATGAAATGCTCCGTCAACGGTACATCCCCCTTGATGTATCCGAAGAGGCCCTCGATAACACCCAAGTGGTCATTGATGAGGGATTGAATGTGCTCGGCATCTTGTTGGGTCACGCCTCCCTGATGGGCAATGATCGAGGATTCAATCCCCTGTTCAATCAGAACTTCAGTGACGCCACGGTCCCAGGTGTAGAGACGTTCGATGATTCCAGTCTCGATGGCCCACTCCCGCTGGAGTTTTTTCACGAACTCCTTGTAGGCAAAGTCTTCCTCAAGGAGAGCCCGGCGTGCCTGCCAGATCGTCGAAAGAGCGCGGAGTTCCGGGAACTCATCGCGGTTCTGGACTGGAAACGGCTGGATTCGCTGATAGTTCAAGACGATTCCCTCAGTCGACGTAGCCGACGCAAGCTTTCTGGTCATGCCAGACCCTTTCAATCACCCAGCGAGGCCAGGCAATCCTCCGTCCTCTCATCCGAAATCGTTTGATAGCACTTTGCTCAAAATTCCTCAATCCCAAAGCTGCTCTTTGACAGTAACTACTCACGGAACGCAAGAGATGATTGCACCATTGAGACACGAAGAAGAGATGGAGGATGAAGATCTCTCCAACCCAAAACCTTAGCGGCTTCATGTCTTCGTGTGAGAAAAAACAAGTGGGCCCACGCTGGGGGGGAAGAGTCTCACACAGAGGCACGGAGACACGGAGGGGAAGAGGGGGAAGGAGAAGGGAAAGGGAGAAGGCCGACCCTGGGTGCGCGGGCCTCCGGCCCGCATCTGGACTTTGGACATTTCGTGCATCAACAAGGCACGTACCTGAGATGCCTATGAAAGCTGGGCAAGTTCACTCCCCTGCCCCCTCCCC
>JBMOHS010000209.1:0-6231 GCA_049317725.1 Blastocatellia bacterium | reverse complement strand
CATCGAATTGCGCAGAAAGCCGGTCGCCACCACTTGGTCCTGCGTCGCGCTTGGCAGGAGGTCCCCCGCGATCTGCTCGATGATGAACCGGTCGTAGGGCAGGTCCGTGTTGATCGCCCGGATCACCCAGTCCCGGTAGAACCACGCCCAGCGCACCTTGTCCTTCTCATACCCGTCTGAATCGGCATACCGCGCCGCGTCGAGCCAGAGCCGCCCCCAGCGCTCGCCGAAATGGGGCGAGGCCAGCAATCGATCGACCTCCCGCTCGTAGGCGTCCGGTCGCGTGTCCGCCAGGAATCGCTCCATCTCCTCCGGCGTCGGCGGCAGCCCGATCAGGTCCAGGCTCAACCTTCGCAGCAGCGTCTCTCGCCCCGCCCGCGCTGAGGGCGTCAGCCCCTCCCGCTCCAACCGCGCCAAGACGAAGGCGTCGATCGGATTGCGTACCCAAGCCTTCTGGCTGGGTGCCGGCACCACCGGACGCACCGGTGCCCGAAAGGCCCAGTGCTCCCCCTGGCTCGACCCCTGCCACGGCTCTGCCCATCCCACGATCGCCAGGAGCAGAGTGGCGGCCACGGCCCCTCGACGGATCCACTGCTGATATCCTTTCCTCATCCTTCTGCCTCCTCGCGATTGCTCTCCTCTCACCAATCGGCGATGGCCGCTCACTTGGTGATTTCTCGCCATCTGTCCTCCACGTGACTTGTCTTCCTTGAAGAGATGTTCTGCCTGGATCTTACGGGATGTGTCAATAGACTGTGAATCCCCTGACGAAAAATTTTGACTTCTCGCGACTGAGCCCCTCCCACGAGATTCTCTTCAATCCCAGGGAGTACCCCACCCTGAACGGGCAGGAGGGACTTCTGGGTCGAGCAAACGGGCATTCCCTGAGGGGGTCTGTTTGACCAGATCATCGGTCCTCACCCTCGGGGAAGGGGGGACTTTTCGTTTCATAACTGAAACGAATCGATCGAGGGATCGTTCGGCGGCAGGGAGCGCTGGAAGACGAGGAGATTCCCGGCTTCAGCCCCATCATCTTGAATGTTCTAGCTGACAACCACCAGATACAGAAGAGGTACTGGCCAAGAGAAAGGGCGGTTGCTCGTCGGTGATGTCGATATCAGCGATTGTTTAAAGCGTCAGCTCGTGCCTGAGGTTTTATCTGTGAAACTGTTCAATAAAAAGACTTTACAGGTTTTCTTTCTCGTGTTACGTTGCAGCTCTCGTGCAAACTTGAGAGCAAAGAAGTGCTGGCGGCATAGCCAAGAGAAGAAGAGGCAAGGGATGGCAATCGCATTTGGAACCTCTGGATGGCGCGCGATCATCGCGGATGAGTTCACCATGGCGAACGTCCGGCTAGTGACGCGAGCCATTGCGCGCGAGTTGCAAGCACGCGGAGGGGATCCGGCTCAAGGAGTAATCATTGGGTACGACACCCGGTTTTTGAGCGAGCGGTTTGCGGCGGAATCGGCTGCGGAATTGACAAGGATTGGATGGAGAGCCTACCTGACGACCCGGGAGACGCCGACACCAACGATCTCCCACGCGATCCGGGCACACCGGGCTGCGGGGGGAATCAACTTTACGGCGAGCCACAACCCCCCTCAATACAACGGAATGAAGCTCTCGACTGCTGATGGGGCTCCAGCGCTTCCCGAGTTGACCCAAGCGGTCGAGGCGCGGATCGGCCAGATGTCGAATGAAGGCGAGCAGGGGGCAGGCGGGGGCGCGAACCAATCGGTGATCATGCTCGACCCAAAAGGCGCCTACTTGGCGGACCTCGAGTCGAAGATCGATTTTGGAAAGATCGAGCAGGCAAGCCTCCGGTTGGCCTATGACCCATTGTGGGGCACCGGGCGAGGCTACCTCGACGAGGTGCTGCGGGCGCACGGTTGTGAGGTGCAGACAGTCCACGACGAGCGGGATGTCCTCTTTGGAGGCAACAGCCCGGAACCATCGGAGCGCAACCTCGCCGAGATGCGGGAGTTGATCCTTGAGAAGAAGCTGGCCCTCGGGGTGGCGACGGATGGTGACGCCGATCGGTTCGGTTTCGTCGATCGAGACGGGAGCTTCGTCTCGGCCAATCACATTCTCGCGCTGGTCTGCGACTACCTCTGCGAGACTCGGCCGTCCCTCCAGGGCGGAATCGCCCGGAGCGTTGCAACGACCCACCTGCTTGATCGCGTCGCCGCCCACTATGATCGCGCGGTCTACGAGACACCCGTCGGATTCAAGTATATCGGAGAGATGATCATCGAGGACCGGCTCCTCCTCGGCGGAGAGGAGAGTGCCGGCTTGACGATCAAACGGCATCTGCCGGAGAAGGATGGGATCCTCGCCTGCCTCTTGGTCGTCGAGATGATGGCGGTGCGGCAGGCCAGCCTGCGCGAGATGATCGAGGCCCTCTTCCATCGCCACGGCGCCCTCTACAGCGAGCGCGTGGGGGTGCGGTTGACCCGGGAGGTTCAGTCGCGGTTGTCGGCGCGTCTGGCGGCCGATCCCCCGACGAAGATCGGGGCCTGGACCGTCGTCGATGTCAATCGTGCGGATGGGGTGAAGTATCTGTTTGACGATGGATCGTGGCTGCTCTTGCGAATGTCGGGGACCGAACCGGTCGTCCGGTGCTATGCCGAGAGCCACTCACAGAAGGACTTGGAGGTGTTGCTTGAGACGGGGAGCCAATTCGTACGCAATTAGGTCGGTCGGGGTGGAGATCTCTCCAGTCGAGTCGCTGGGCTGGGTGCTGGCTTGGGTGGGCCGGGTTCCGAACCACGCTTGGTTGGCCCTGATCCTGCTGACCTGCGCGGCACTCTCGGTCTCGACGATGATGGCGGCCCGGGATCGTGAGCAGCAAGCCGAGACGGAACGCCGATACACCGAACAGCGTGTGCTGGCGGCGAGGAAGATCAACGCCAACATTCGACTACAGACGGCCCGTCTCCAGACCGACGCGAGGCTTGCGGAGCAGGTGGCACAAGAGCGATTGCGCTTGGTTCGTTCCGACGAAGTGGTCGTCGCGATCGGAAAGACGACTGAGGCCACTCCCGAGGACGGGGCATCTTCGTCGATGATCGCCCAGCGGGAACAACTGCTTGATCACTGAGTCAGAGAGTTGTCGGTTCTTCCATTCTGGTAGCAAGGTTACTGGTTGCCCTTCGGAGACGGAGGGCAACTCTTTTTGTGGCGATGAGTCGGTCCAGGAAAGGGGAGGTCGATGGTCCGTCGTGAGCGGGTCTATGCGGGGGCCATTTTGGTCGTGATGGCCTATCATCTGGCGACGCTCGGGATTCACCCTGCGATGCCGACCGACGATGATGGCGCCTACGCCGCGGCGGCCTATCAGATGTGGCAGACGGGTCAGCCGGGAGTATCCGGCTATCGCAGCGTCGTCGGCATGGGCGACAACATCTACCTGCTCGGCCACCTTGGGGGATGGATCCAGGGGGCAGGGATGGCCCTCACGGGGGTGGGCCTCCGGGCGGCATTGGTTCCGTCGTGGGTCGCGGGGGTCTTGCTGCTCTGGGTGGTCTTCCGGCTCGGGCAGCAACTCTGGGGACGGGAGGCTGCCTGGCTGGCCGCCCTGCTCTTGAGCCTCTCCGGCGTCTTCTTTCAAGCGACCCACTCGGCGAGGCCGGACCTGCTGGTTGCCCTCGTCCTGATGGCGGCGATGGCTGTCGTTGGCGAGAGGGCCCGACCCGGGATCCGCCTGCTCTCGGCTGGGTTGCTGATGGGCTTCAGTGGGGATTTCCATCCGAATGGGTTTCTGCTGACGCCTGTCCCCTTCGTCTTCTGGTGGTGGCGTGCGCGTCCGGGGTGGCGTGACCTCGGCCGGGCCGTGCTGATCTATGGTCTGGGCTTGGCCGTCGGAGTGGGCTACTGGGTGATCCGCCACTTCCTGCCAAACCCGGAGGGCTTCTGGCGACAGAATGGCCTGCACGGGATCGCCACGCATGGGATCCCGCTGCTCGACTGGGGGCTGGTCGGGGCGATCCGCAGTGAGGCGCAACGATACCTCGACTGGTTCTGGGAAGCGCGTGGCCATCGCCACCTCGGGGAGGGCCTGTTGGTCTTGGCGGCGGCTGCCTGGCACCTCTCGCGCGGGCAGCGCGCTGGGCGGGCACTGGTTGGCGCCTGGGCGACGCTCTTCCTCATCGGGGCGCTGGCGATGAGCAACACCTTCAGTTGGTACTTGATCTTTGCCTGGCCCTTCTTCGCCCTCTGGACGGCAGCCGCGATCGTGCAGTTGGCCCGGGAGGAGCGCTCTCACCGCGTGGCGCTGCTCGCTGGGGGGCTCCTCCTGGCGGGCTACCTTGGAAATCATCTGCTCTGGGGCTGGAAGGCGTCGCAGGCCGTGCCCTTGACCCAGCGGATCTCCCAGATCCGCCTGATCGTTCCTCCAGACGCCCCTGTCTTCGCCAGTGCCGGCCTCTGGTTCGCCTTCTGGGACCGCGACTTCACCCACGAACCCTACCTCCCCTTCCGTGCCCTCGAGACCAAGCTCTACCCAGAGACGGGCCCGACCGGCTGGGAGGTGGAGTCTCGTCGCTTGGGGTGGCGCTACGTGGCGGCCTATGGCAACCTCCAGCGCTTCCTCGATCCAGAGGTGCCCCTCGCCGAGATTCTGGCCACTCCCCCCTGGCGCGATCGTGCCGAAGAGGTGCGCCAAGCGCGCGCGTGGTCGCTTCGCTCCCTCCAGCCGCTCGCCAAACTCCCCTCACCAGAACAGCCCATCCTCCTCTTTCGTGTCATTCCCGAGGCGGAGAAGGGGGGCACATCCGCCGGGCCGAAAAAAATGGTGCCTCATTTGGGAACTTTGGAATGAGTGTGGCGTGTAGCTCGGTGTGTAAAGTTTGCGTCGGGGTGATTCGCTTTTGCTGATCACCTCGTTTTTTTTGCCTGAAGAAGGATCTTCCCGCGACAGTGAGTCGGCAAGAGGTCAAGAGGTCGAGGGACCGCGACCGGGGCGCTTGCGGTCCCGTTTCCGCTGTGCCAGGGCTGCCAGCTCCTGCTGCAGTTTCCGGTAACTCTCAAGGCGCGCCGGAGAGAGTGTCTGCGCCGTGATCGCCGCTTGGACGGCGCAACCAGGTTCCCGTTCGTGCGAGCAGTCGCGGAAGCGGCACCCCTGCGCGAGCTGGTCAATCTCGTCAAAGACGGTCTCGACCGCCTCGTCAAGATCCCAGAGCTGGATTTCGCGCATGCCGGGCGTGTCGAGGACCAACGTCTGGTTCGGCAGGAGGACCAGTTCCCGGTGGCGCGTCGTGTGGTGGCCCCGGTCATCCGTCTCGCGAATGGTCGCGACCCGTTGTCGATCCTCCCCCAGCAGCCGATTGAGAAGGGTCGATTTGCCAACTCCGGAAGAGCCGATCAACGCGATCGTCTCGCCGGGAATCAGGTAGGGCTCGAGGGGGGCCCTCCAGGCCGCCGGGTCTTCCTCCAGTGCCGAGATGGCGTAGCAGGGAAGGTCTGGCGCGAGGCGCGAGGCCTCGGCGAGTAGTCCGGCCGGGTCCGCGGACAGATCCGCTTTGGTGAGAAGAAGCACCGGACGGGCCCCACTCTCGAGCGCGATCGCGAGATACCGCTCCAGTCGACGCAGATTGAAGTCGAGGTTGAGGGAGGTCATCAGGAAGACGGTGTCGACATTGGCAGCGATGACCTGCTGATCGGTCTTCTGCCCCTTGACCTTGCGCACGAACTGGCTGCGGCGCGGCAAGATCGCGACGATCCGGGGTGGCTCTCCTCCTTGCGTCGGGCGAAGCGCAACCCAATCCCCGACCGCCGGCAACTCCGCCCGGCTCTCCGCCTGGTACCGCAGGCGCCCCGCCACCTCTGCCAGCAGCTCCCCTTCCGTCGTTTGCACCCGCAGAAACTGGTTGTACTCGAGCGTCACCCGACCCGGGAGGCGTCCCTTCTCTGCAAACGGGGCAAACTGCTCCTCCAGAAGAGGGGTCCAGCCCCACAGGGCGAGTGAATGAGCCATCCTGGTCTGTCCTTGCCTCTCTCCAACTCTTTGGTGACACGGCCGCCATCCTTTCCCGCCGCGAGGCCGTGCTGACGACGGGACTTCCTGTTGCACGAAGAGATCACTCTACCGCAGTTGGGGCAGACCGGCCAGCCCGGCAGCGCCGGGTCTCGAATCTGCTCCCTCGACCAAGGGAAGAGGGGCGAGGGAAGAGGGACGAGGGGCGAGGGGTGAGGGGAAAAGAGGGCGACCCGCTTCTTGAAAAACCTTGGCGG
>JBMOHS010000208.1:0-6278 GCA_049317725.1 Blastocatellia bacterium | reverse complement strand
GCCCTCCTCCACCTGCCGAAGGTGGCCGACCGGATCACGATCGTCAAGTCGATGATGACCGACGCGATCAATCACGCGCCGGCGCAGATGATGATGCAGACGGGCAGCATGCAGTTCGGTCGGCCGAGCTTCGGGTCCTGGGTGACGTATGGGCTGGGCACGGAGTCGCAGGACCTTCCCGCCTTTGTCGTCCTCTCGTCGGCGGGGGGGACGAGTGGTGGGGCGAGCCTCTGGGGCAGCGGGTTTCTCCCGACGGTCTACCAGGGGGTCCCGTTCCGGCGGTCGGGCGATCCGATCCTCTCCCTGGCCAGTCCCCGCGGCGTCAGCCGCGAGATGCAGCGGGATACGCTCGACGTGCTGCGGGACCTCAACCAGCATCTCCTCGATCAGAATGGGGACGAAGAGATCTCGACGCGGATTCACGCCTATGAGATGGCCTATCGCATGCAAGAGAGCGCCCCGGAACTGATGGATCTCAGCCGCGAATCCGAGGCGACCCTCGCCCTCTACGGTGCAGAGCCCGGCAAGAATACCTATGCCAACAACTGTCTGCTCGCCCGGCGGCTGATCGAACGGGGCGTCCGCTTCGTGCAGCTCTATCACGAAGCCTGGGATCACCACGGGCAGGTTCTCCGCGGGACCAAGGCCCAGTGCAAGGAGACCGACCAGGCGTCGACCGCCTTGGTCATGGACCTTCACCAGCGCGGGCTGCTCGACGACACGATCGTCATCTGGGGGGGCGAGTTTGGGCGGACGCCGATGGTGCAGGGAGAGCCGGACGGCAGCAACTCTCTCGGCCGTGACCATCACAACCGCGCCTTCACGATGTGGATGGCCGGCGGCGGGTTCAAGCCCGGTCTGACCTATGGCCAGACCGATGAGATCGGCTTCAACGTCGCCGAGTCGCCGGTTCACGTCCACGACCTGCACGCCACCCTGCTCCACCTTCTCGGCTTTGACCACGAAAAGCTGACCGTGCGCTTCCAGGGGCGCGATTTCCGCTTGACCGATGTCCACGGGGTTGTCCAGACAGCGCTGCTTGCTTGAGGGGAGGGAAGAGGGGCGAGGGAAGAGGGGCGAGGGAAGAGGGGCGAGGGAAGAGGGGCGAGGGACGAGGTGACAAACTTTTGTGATGGCGCATCGGGTATAAAACCGGGGCATGGAAGGGAAGGGTCCAACAATTGAAGTGGTCTGGTTCAAGCGGGATCTGCGCTTGATGGACCACCGCCCGCTGGTGGAAGCCGCCGCGCGCGGTCCCGTCCTTCCCCTCTACATCGTCGAGCCGAGCCAAGTCAATGCCCCCGATTTCGATCCTTCGCACTGGACCTTTCTGCGGGAGAGCCTGGTTGAGTTACGGGAGGGGTTGGCCCGCCTTGGGCAGCCGCTGGTGGTGCGGGTGGGCGAGGTGCTGCCGACGCTGCAATCGCTGGCCGCCGCGAGGTCCATCCGCCTCTGGGCGCACGAGGAGACGAGCAACTGGCAAGGCTACCAGCGCGACAGGGCCGTCCGAAGATGGGCGAAGGAGACGGGGATTCCGTTTGAGGAACTGCCCGCCAACGGGGTGGTGCGCCGGCTCCGGTCACGGGACGAGTGGAGTGAGCATTGGGAAGAGCGGATGCGCGGACCGCTGCTCGCGGCGCCGGGTTCTCTGTCGCCCGTCTCCGGGATCGACCCGGGACCGATTCCGACCCACGTTGAGCTTGGGCTGGCGCCCGACTCGCGCCGGCAGTACCTGCAACGCGGGGGACCTTCGCGCGCATCTGCCGTGCTCGAATCGTTTCTGACCGAGCGGGGCGGGGCCTACCGCGGCGGCATTTCAAGCCCGCTCTCGGCGATGTCGGCCTGCTCCCGCTTGAGCCCCTATCTGGCCTGGGGCAACCTCTCGACCCGCCAAGTCGTCCAGGCAACCCGTGCGCGAATCGGCCAAGTCGGGCCGCGCTGGGCCGCCTCCCTCCAAGCCTTCGAGTCCCGCCTCCACTGGCGTTGCCACTTCATCCAAAAGCTCGAGGATCAACCAACGATCGAGTTCACCAACTTCGTTCGCGCCTACGATGGGCTGCGCGAGGGGGAGTTCAATCGCGAGGCCTTCACCGCCTGGCAGATGGGAGAGACGGGCTACCCGATGATCGACGCCTGCATGCGAATGCTGCGAGCAACGGGCTGGCTCAACTTTCGGATGCGGTCGATGTTGATGGCCTTTGCCGCCTATGACCTCTGGCTCCACTGGCAAGAGCCGGCCCACCACTTGGCCCGCCTCTTCCTCGACTACGAGCCCGGGATTCACTACCCACAGGTCCAGATGCAGTCGGGGACAGCGGGGCACGCGACCCTTCGTCTCTACAACCCCATCAAGCAGGGTCAGGATCACGATCCTCGGGGGGCCTTTGTCCGCCGCTGGATTCCGGCGCTCGCCCGGGTTCCCGACAGCTTCGTCCACGCCCCGTGGCTCTTGCCGGAGGGGCAGCAGGAGTCGCTCGGGTGTCGGATTGGGCGGGACTACCCGGCCCCGATCATCGACCACGCCCGGGCGGTGGCGCACGCACGGGCGCGGATCGCCCAAGTCCGTCGGAGTCCGGCATTGGCAGCAGAGGTAGCGCGCGTCTTCGAGCGCCACGGCAGTCGCCGGCGGCCGCCGGCTGGGTCCCGTGCACGACGAGGCCGGTCGGGGGCCGCTCCCCCTTCACTGACGGAAGATCGGCAACTCACCCTCTTCTGAAGCGATGGAGGGAGGGTAGAAAGGCAGATGATGAGTACGATCCCATTTCGCCGCCTGTTTCGACTCGCGCCCGGGGCCGAGGGAACACCCCGCTGGATGTCGTGGGTTCTTCTTGCCGCGGCGGTCTATAACCTCGTCTGGGGCGGGCTGGTGGTCCTCTTTCCCCACGCGCTCTTCGATTGGATGGGGATGGATCGCCCGAACTATCCGGAACTCTGGCAGTGTGTCGGCATGATCGTTGGAGTCTATGGCGTTGGCTATGGGCTGGCGGCGCGCGATCCGTTGACCCACTGGCCGATCGTGCTGGTCGGGCTGCTCGGGAAGATTCTCGGCCCGATCGGCTTCGTCGAGGCGGTCTGGCGCGGGGCGTTTCCGCTGGCGTTCGGGTACAACATCCTCACCAACGATCTGATCTGGTGGGTCCCGTTCGGAGCGATTCTGCTGCATGCTTGGCGAGAGGCCGCTGGCGAAGAGGAGAGAGGATGACGATCGGGCATTGGATCCTGCTGCTCCACGCAGCGAGCACGCTGGTCATGGTCGGTCTGATCTGGTTCGTGCAGGTCGTGCACTATCCGCTCTTCGAGGCGGTTGGTCGGGAAGGCTTTGCGGCCTATGCACAATCGCATGCCCGGCTGACCTCGTGGGTCGTCATTCCGCCGATGCTCGCCGAGGCGGGCACGGCCGGGCTGCTGCTGCTCGGCCTGCGCCCATCGTCGGTTGGGGTTGGGGCACTCTGGGCGGGAGCCGTGCTGCTGGTCGTCGTGTGGGGCTCGACCTTCTTCCTGCAGGTGCCGCGGCACGGCCAGCTCTCGGCCGGATTTGACGGAGTGGCCCACACCGCTCTGGTGACGACCAATTGGATTCGAACCCTCGCCTGGACCCTGCGGGGAGGCTTGGTTCTCTGGCTGGTCGCCGAGACGATGCGGGTGTCCGGAAAGGGCCAGCCGTGAGCCCACCACGCAAGGGGAACCTCCCGACACGCATCTGTGTCGTTTGCCAGCGTCCCTTCGAGTGGCGACGCAAGTGGCGAGCCGTCTGGGAAGAGGTGCGCTACTGCAGCGACGCCTGCCGGCGACGTCGATCGTCCGTCTCCAAGCCCGCTCGGCCACCATCCGGAGAAAGCTCCCCATGAAGCTCAAGACAGACCTTCCTGATCGCCAAACGATGATCGATTACTTGCGCGAGCAGTTCCCATCTGCAGTCGCCCGCTCGCCGGAGGTCGCGCCGTTGCGCGGGGGACGCCGTGCGGCGGAGGCACTCCTCAAACAGATCGATCCCGTCCGCTACGCATCTACCCGCAACTGGATGAACGGGGCAGTCACCCGCCTCTCCGCCTACCTGCGCCACGGCATCATCTCGCTCGCTGAGGTGCGCCACCTCGCCCTCCAGCGCAGTGGGCCCCGCGCGGAAAAGCTGGTCACCGAACTGGGGTGGCGGGACTACTGGCAGCGGGTCTATCATCGGATCGGCGCGGGGATCTGGCAGGACCGCGAGTCGGGCAAGACGGGCTGGGCCCCACGCGACTATGCTGCTGCGCTCCCACCAGAGATTCCAGAGGGGCGCAGTGGCCTCGCCTGCATGGACCACTTCGCGCGGGAGCTGCGGGAGACCGGGTACCTCCACAACCATGCCCGGATGTGGATCGCCGCCTGGGTCGTCCACTTCCGCCGGATTCGTTGGCAGGCAGGGGCCGCCTGGTTCCTCGAACATCTCCTCGATGGCGATCCCGCCAGCAACAACCTCTCGTGGCAGTGGGTGGCGGGCACCTTCTCGACCAAGCCGTACTATTTCAACCGGGAGAATCTCGAACGGTTCACCGACGGGGTCCACTGCCGCTCTTGCCGCTTGGCGCGGTCGGGCTGCCCCTTTGAGGGGACGTACGAGGATCTGCACGTGCGGCTCTTTCCCCGGGTACCGATGCCGGAAGGGGGCAGGCGATGAGCGAACCGTTGATCTGGATCCACGGAGACTGCCTCGACCCACGCAGCCCGGCGCTGCGCCGCTGGCCGAACGCCCGGCGAATCTTCGTCTTCGATGAGGCGATTCTCGATCGCTACCGGGTCAGCTTCAAGCGGATCGTCTTCCTCTACGAGTCACTGCTGGAGATCGAGGGCATCGAGATCCATCGCGGGGAGACAGTCCGGGTGCTGCTCGACGCCGCTGCGGAGACGGGCGTTGCGCGCCTCGTCACGACCGAGAGCGTCGCCCCGGGCTTTCGTCGCACCGTGCGGCGCCTCGAGATCGAAGGGCCCCTGCCGGTCGAGGTGGTTCCTCCCGATCCGTTCCTTACTCTCGCCCGCGGAGAGGACGACCGGCTCGATCTCAAGCGGTTCAGTCGCTACTGGCAAGCCGTCAAGGGGCGCGCGCTCAGCCTCAACCGCTCCCTCGACGAGCTGATGTGAAGGGATGTTTTCCTCCGTGCGTGAGCGGCGCGGAGCCGATCGACAAGGAGAAACAAGTGGAGATTGAAGGAAGGGTCGCGATCGTGACGGGAGGGGGAACCGGGGTCGGCCGCGCGACGGCGCTCCAACTCGCGGCGCGCGGTTGCCACGTAGTCGTCAACTACAGCCGCTCCCGCGCCGAGGCCGAGCAGACGGCGGCCGAGATCGAGGCGCAGGGCGGCCGTGCCCTCCCCGTCCAGGCCGATGTCGCCGAGGACGCCGACTGCCGGGCGCTCGTCCGTTCCGCCCTCGACGCGTTTGGGCGGCTCGATATCCTCGTCAACAACGCGGGCACCACCGCCTTCATTCCGCACGATGACTTCGAGGCGGTTGCGCTGGAAGACTGGCAGCGGATCTTCCAGACCAATGTCGTTGGCGTCTTCCAGTGCGTGCGCGCCGCCCGCGAAGCCCTCCTCGCCTCCGGCAACGGCGAGATCGTCAACGTCTCCAGTGTCGCAGGATTAGTCGCGACCGGCAGCTCCATCCCCTACTGTGCCTCGAAGGCGTCGCTCAACAACCTGACCGTCTCCCTGGCCAGAGTGCTGGCGCCGAAGGTGCGGGTCAACGCCGTCGCTCCCGGTCTGATCACCACCCGCTGGCTTGTCCGCGGCCTCGGTGAGGACTACCCGGCCGCCGTTGAGCGGGCCGAGCAGTCGGCCCTTCTCGGTCGCGTCTGTACGCCAGAGGACGTCGCCACCTACATCGTCCATCTTATTACGGGCCCTGATCTGATCACCGGCCAGATCCTCCCCATCGAAGGCGGCGTCCTCACCGGCCACGGTGGAGGGCTGCGCCGACGCTGAGATCCACTCTCATTCAGTCGACCAACGTTCGAACTGAAGAAGGGATTGCACCACCAAGACAAAGAGAACGCCAAGAAGAAGAGTGGAACTTGGGGCTGGCCAAAAACGGCTGCCAACTGGTCCTTCGCTGAATCAAGAGGCTCACGCGAAGCCGCGAAAGCGCGAAGGGGGAGGCGATCGTCTCCTCGACCGGAGCGGACTCAGACATCGATCCTGTCACGCGAAGCGGCGGATCTGCCTATGCCAATTGAGATCGACATCTTGAACAACCCGTTCGTGTTTCTGTGGCGAAGGCTGGGTTGACTCAACGGGCTTCGT
>JBMOHS010000207.1:0-6439 GCA_049317725.1 Blastocatellia bacterium | reverse complement strand
TGTTATCTCCTCAACAGCAGCCTTTTTCCAAACACTGATGAGAAATGCGGGCTAGTGGTAGTCCGCAATCTCGACTTCCGCTGGTCCTGCGGCAGTCCAAACAAAACAGACCCGATACTGATCGTTGATGCGGATGCTGCACTGGCCGACGCGGTCACCTTTGAGCGATTCAAGCCTGTTGCCTGGTGGAACGCGCAGGTCGTCGAGCCTTCCAGCGATCTCAAGCTGTCGCAACTTTCGGCGGGCTGTCGCTTCCAAAACGGCAAATCGCTTGACGCGCCGGCCACGGGCCAAGGCCTCGGTATCGGGGTCACGGAACGAGGCGATCATTGGCGGATACTAACGCCACGCAGACATACCGTCAAGGGTTACTATAGTTGTTGGCGAGCTATTTGCGCTTGAATCGGCAGGGAGGGCAAGCTGAGGCCGTCTGGATCAACCGCCCACAACCAATGTTGCAGTTGAGGCAGATCCTCCGATGGGAGTCTCAATTTGACGAGAGAGCGGCTCAAACCTGTGGACACAGTCCGGATCGCCGTACCGGCCACACACTCGTCATCGACGGTGGGCAGCTCACCTTCTGATCGAGGCAAGCCCGCTCCGCTGGACTTCAGGCGCAGTCGGCTCGGCTGCAGCGCCTTGCTCGACGGCTTGGTAGAGGAACTCGGGAGCCAAGTCGGCACCGTTTGGCCAAGTGACGGTTTCCAGTTCTGGATCGATCGCTGCTTGGGCGAAGAACTCGGCATCCTTGAGAGGCTCGAACATCGGCCCCCATAATTCAGCGGACAGGTCGACCGTCCCGGCAACGCCGTCATCAAAGCGTAACCACAAGCGGTAGCCCTTGAGAGGTCTCACTTCCACAACCTTCGGAATCATGACGATTACTCCAGCGGTTCGATTCTGCGTAATGGCTGACGGGCTTGAGCGAGCACCCAATCATCGAGCAGCTCTGACTGATGAAGGAGGCGCCATTCTTCCACCAGCCGGAGCGCGCGAGGCCCGAGCTCGCCTTCCAGTACCTCGCCATTGTCGATTTGGATCGACGCCTGTCCGGCACCGTACTTCGCGTGGAAATGCGGTGGGGCGTGGTCATTGTAGTACATGGCGATGATGATTCCGAAAAAACGGCTCAGTTCAGGCCATCGCCCCTCCCGTGGTGCCTCATCTCGGGAATGGTCTATCCTTAGCGGGAAGATGCCCAACGACCCCAGTCAGCCGGTGAGGAAGCCGGTCAGCGGCACTAACGAACATTTCCGTGTCTGAAAATTCCTTGTCCACCGAGCGCAGAGCCTTGAGCATTTCGTCCGTTGTGATTCTGGCCTTTGCGTCCTTCTTGATTGCGAATTCGCGCCGAGTTGCGGCACAGCGCCCCCCATTGCCTGCCGTCTCCGATCTTGTTCCACCGAGCAATAAATAGGTCGATCAAGACAAACTAGCACCACTCGGCAGCAAGTCAACACGTCTCATCAAGGCGCAGCTCACCGCCGGATGAGCCTGTCAGCCCGATCATGCGCCTCTCGGAACATCCCCCGACGGATCAACTCCCGCTCAGGCGAGGATCTTCTCGACGAGCTGGCCGTGGACGTCGGTGAGCCGGAAGTGGCGGCCCTGGAACTTGTAGGTCAGCCGCTTGTGATCAATTCCGAGCAGGTGAAGGATGGTCGCCTGCAGGTCGTGGACGTGGACGGGATCGGCGACGATGTTGTAGCTGAAGTCGTCTGTCTCGCCGAGCACCATCCCCTTGCGGAGTCCGCCTCCCGCCATCCACATGGCGAAGTTGCGCGGATGGTGATCCCGTCCATAGTTGGTATCGGTCAGTTTCCCCTGGCAGTAGACCGTCCGGCCAAACTCCCCGCCCCAGACGACGAGGGTGTCATCGAGCAGCCCGCGCTGGCGGAGGTCCTGGAGGAGGGCGGCCGTCGGCTGGTCTGTGCCGCGACACTGGAGGGCGAGGTCGCGGGGAAGGTCGTTGTGCTGATCCCATCCGCGGTGGTAGAGCTGGACGAAGCGGACGCCACGCTCGACCAGCCGACGGGCGAGCAGACAGTTGGCCGCGAAGGTGCCAGGCCGCCGCGCCTCTGGCCCATACATGTCGAGGATGTGGTCGGGCTCCTTGGAGAGGTCCGTCAGCTCGGGCACGGAGGTCTGCATGCGGAAGGCCATCTCGTACTGGGAGATGCGGGTCTCGATCTCCGGGTCCCCGAAGGATTCGTGCTTGAGGCGATTGAGCTGGGCGACGGCGTCGAGCATCTCGCGGCGCGTCGAAGGGGTCACGCCCGGCGCGTTCTCGAGGTAGAGCACAGGGGTTGCCCCTCCCCGCAGTCGAACCCCCTGGTAGCTCGAGGGGAGGAAGCCGCTCGACCAGAGCCGGGAGAAGAGCGGCTGATCGGTGTTGATGGCGTGTGCCGTCGAGAGGAGGACGATGAAGGCCGGGAGGTTCTGGTTCTCGCTCCCCAGGCCATAGCTCGCCCAGGAGCCGAAGCTCGGCCGGCCCGGCTGCTGAAACCCCGTCTGGATGAAGGTGATCGCCGGGTCATGGTTGATCGCGTCGGTGTGGACCGACTTGATCACCGTCAGCTCATCGGCGAGGCGGGCGGTGTGGGGCAGCAGCTCGCTGATCCACATGCCCGAGGCCCCGTACTGGGCAAAGGAGAAGAGCGACTTGACGCAGGGGAAGGTCGTCTGGCCAGAGGTCATGCCGGTGATGCGCTGCCCTCCCCGAATCGAGTCGGGCAGTTCCGTCCCGTGCAACTTCTCCAAGCTCGGCTTGTAGTCGAACGTCTCCAGTTGCGAGGGCCCGCCCGACTGATGGAGGAAGATGACCCGCTTGACGCGCGGCGGATGGTGCGGAACTCCCGGCTGACCACCTCCGGTGGGAGCCTTCGTGGGGAGTGCGTCCGGTGTGGCGTAGCCATCCCGTGTCAGCAGCGAGGCGAGCGCCGCCATGCCAATTCCCTGTGCCGACCGGCCGAAGAGCTCCCGCCGGGTCATCCGTTGGGCCTCCTGCCGCTGACCTGATCGATCTGTCTCTTGATCCTTCATCTCACCCACTCCTTTTCAGACATCCCGCCGCGGGCCTCTCCCGCTGGCCCAGTGGCCCTGGGAATCCTCGTCTACTCTTTGGTGATCGTCTCGTCGAGGTTGAGAACAGCACTCGCGACCATTGTCCAGGCGGCGAGATCCGCCGCCGGCAGGCTCGCATCGGCGGGAGTCTCTCCGACCGCCAGGAGCGCTTTGACGGAGGCCGGATCCCGCTGGTACCGCTCCTGCTGCTGCGTGAGCAACTTGCTGAGGACACGCCGCTCCTCGGCTGTCGGTCCCCGTCCCGTCGCTCGCAGGAAGAGGTGGTCGATCCGCCGCGCGGTTCCCTTCCCTCCTTCGAGCAGCGTTCGCTGCGCCAACATCCGCGCCGCTTCGACATAGGTTGGATCGTTGAGCAGGATCAGTGCTTGGAGCGGCGTGTTGGTGATCGCCCGACGGGCAACACACTTTTCACGGTCCGGCGCGTCGAAGGTCGCCAGCGCTGCCGGTGGCACCGTCCGCTTCCAGAAGGTGTAGAGCGAGCGGCGGTAGAGATCCCGCCCCTTGCTCTGGACATAGCTCTGCTCGGTGAAGCCGTCGCCGAAGGCCATCTCCTCCCACAAGCCACCCGGCTGGTAGGGCTTGACGCTGGGACCACCGATGCGCTCATCGAGCAGCCCGCCGACGGCGAGGGCGTTGTCCCGGATCAGCTCCGCCTGGAGTCTGTGGCGCGGACCACGGGCGAGCCAGCGGTTCTCCGGATCGACTTCGAGCAGTCGTGGAGTGACGGCGGAGGATTGCCGGTAGGTCGACGAGGTGACGACCCGCCGCAGCAGGGCCTTGACATCCCACCCACTGCGGACGAACTCTCCCGCCAGCCAGTCGAGCATCTCCGGGTGGGAAGGCGGCTCTCCCTGCGATCCGAAATCCTCGACCGTCTTGACGAGACCCTGCCCGAAGAGCATCTGCCAGAAGCGATTGACCGCGACGCGGGCCGTCAGCGGGTGCGACGGATCGACCAGCCAACGGGCGAGCGCGAGCCGATTGACCGCCCCCGCCTCCCGTCCGCCAGAGAGCGGTGGGAGCACCGCCGGGACTCCGGCACTGACCTTCTCCGTCCGGTTCCGGTAATCCCCGCGCGCCAGCAGGAAGGTCTCCCGCGGGGCATCGCTCTCGCCCATGACCATGACCGTCAGAATCTCCTTCTCGAGTTCGGCCTTCTGCTGGCGCAGGTCCTTCGATTCCTGGTAGGCCTCGCGCAACTCCAGCGGGGCGACCCGGGTCAGATAGTGCTCACGCAGCCGCTCCCGCTCCTCTTTGCTCCGTTTGCCGGTGACCCCGGAGAGGATCGTCTGGATCGGATGGTCGATCGCCAACTGCGCGATCTGTGGCTCGGTCAGGACCGCGCGAAGATACCGCAGGTCGTCGAGGGCTCCGTTGTAGCCTCGTCCCGTCTGGCGCCGGCCGACGATCAGCTCGGCTGTGTTGCTGGTCGCCCCCAGGGTAGCCACCTGGAGGGTAAGGAGCGGGGCAGGCTCGCCGTTGAGGTAGAGGCGCAGCCCAGCGACCGTTCCCGACCCATCGCCCGTCAAGAGGACGTGGTACCACTGCCCCGTCCGGATCTGCTGCCGGGAACGGACGGAGAGCGTCGCCTCGGGACTCCCTCCCAGAAAGCGGATGGTCAACGGCCCTCCCCAGCGCTGAATGCCAATCAGCGACGTCTCCTCGATCACCATCTCGAAGCCGCGCCGCGTGGGTCCCTCGCCCTCGACCTTCTCAAAGACATAGTTCCCCACTTTTCCCAGGTTGGGGCGCATCCAGAAGGAGAAGGTGAACGGCTCCTTGACCTCGAACGGCATCTCACGACCAAAGGCCAGCTCGGTCTGGCCATCGAGCTGCACCGCCCGACTGATCATCCCGATGCCGAAGGTCGGATCCCCAAGGATCGTCCGGCCCGAGAGATCCCGGCCAGATGCCTCACCGAGGCTGCCATCGAGGGGGAAATGGGCCACTGTCGCCCCAGCGGGCAGGGAGAGTTCGGGCCGCTGGCCGAGCCGGGTCCGCTCCCACTCCAACTGCGCCGGCTCGGTGACAGACTCCTTCAGCCGGGCCTCCCGCTCGGCGATCGCCGCCGTCAACGCCTGCTTCCGCTCCTCCTGCGAGGGTTCCGCCAAGGCGAGGAAGGGCGCCGCGTTTCCATCCCGCCCATCGAGCCCCTTCTCCGGAACGCGGTTGAAGAAGGCGTAGAGCTGGTAGAACTCCTTCTGCGTGATCGGGTCGTACTTGTGGTTGTGGCAGCGGGCGCAGCCGACCGTCAGCCCCAGCCAGGTGGTCGAGGTCGCCTCGACCCGGTCGACGATGTACTCGGTGAGGTACTCCTCGGGGATGGCCCCCCCCTCGAAGTTGATCATGTGGTTGCGATTGAAACCCGAGGCGATCTTCTGCTCGACCGTCGCCCCCGGCAGCAGGTCTCCCGCCAACTGCTCGACCGTGAACCGATCGTAGGGCTGATTGCGGTTGAAGGAGCGGATCAGCCAATCCCGCCAGGGCCACATCACCCGATGGCTATCGATGTGAAAGCCGTGCGTGTCGGCATAGCGGGCAAGGTCCAGCCAATGGAGGGCCATCTTCTCACCGTAGCGCGGGGAGGCCAGCAACCGGTCGACGACCTTCTCATAGGCCTCCGGGGATCGGTCGGCCAGAAAGGACTGGATCTCCGCCGGTGTGGGGGGCAGCCCCGTCAGGTCGAGCGTCACGCGGCGCAGCAAGGTCTCGCGCGAAGCCTCCGGTGAGGGGGTGAGCCCCTGTGCCGCCAAGCCCTGCCAGACAAAGGCGTCGATCGGCTGGCGAATCCAGGCGCTGGCCCGCGGATCGGTCGGCCGTGGGGGCTCGATTGCCTGCGGGGCGACAAAGGCCCAGTGCTCCTGCCACGGCGCTCCCTCCGCCACCCAGCGGGTGAGGAGGTCGATCTCGGCGGCGGTCAAGCGATGGCCGGAGTCGGGCGGCGGCATGATCACCGCCGGATCGGTCGATCGGACCCGCCGAATCAGGCGGGAGGCGGCCGCATCCCCGGGCACGATCACCCCTGCCCGGCTCATCGCGCCTTCCCGCGTATCGAGCCGCAATCGCGCCATCCGCTGCCCCTCGTCCGGACCGTGGCACTGAAAGCACTTGTCGGAGAGGATCGGCCGAATCTGGCGATTGAAGTCGATCGTCCCTTCCTTCGTTGCGGTCACCGGTGTCGGCCGGATCCCAGAAATGGCCGCCCACAGAACGACTCCCAAAACCAAGAACAGTTGCATCCGTCGTTGCACCTTGTCTCGCACGAAGACCTCCCATTGAATCGATTGATGGTTCGCATCATACGACGCAACGCCTCATCTGACCAGACTCACGCGCCCACTCCCCCTCAAAAAAC
>JBMOHS010000206.1:0-6497 GCA_049317725.1 Blastocatellia bacterium | reverse complement strand
CCGCACCTCCACCTCGGTCAGCGGATCGTGCCCAAACCGTGCGCGGTGGTAGAGCGCAGTCAACTGGGCAACCTCTGGCAGCCCGACCTGCCCGGCAAACTCCCACGGCGTCTGGTGCGCCGCCCGGAAGTGGCCCCGCCGCCGCAGCAACTGCAACATCTCCCGGTAAAATTGGAGCGCGGCCGCGCTGGGATCGCTACGCAACCGCCTTCCGAGGATCCAGGCACGACCGGTCTGCCACCCCCACCAGAGCCCAATCCCGCCCAATAGCGCCAGCGCGAGACTGCCCCAGAAGAGCGCGCCACTGGCCCACCCGGGCCACCCCCCGCGAGATGACCCCGCCCGTCGAGTGTCACGCCCCTCTCCACCCTCTCCCCGCTCTGGACCCGGCTCGTGCTCGCGCCAGTTCTCCCACCATTCGAGCCAATGGGACGACCGCTCTCCCCACCAGCCCAAGGTCTCCTCGTGGTTCGTCGTCAACCAGCGCCGGATCCCTGCCGCCAGCGTCAGTTGATGGGTCGTGTCAAAGCCGATGACGTGCTCCATCCACGCCATCTCGATCGTCTCCCGCCACCTCCGAAGCGAGGCCTGCCACCCATCCCCATACTGGCTGAGCCCGGCCGGAGGCGTCGGATCGAAGGCGACCCAACCCGCTTGCGGAAAGTGGACCTCGACCCACGAATGGGCATCCGATTGGCGCACGGTGTAGAAGTCCGCCGACGAGTTGTACTCCCCCATCTGAAACCCATTGACCAGCCGCGACGGAATCCCCACCGAGCGCAGCAACAGCACCATCGCCGAGGCAAAGTATTCGCAATGCCCCCGACGGACGTGGAAGAGAAAGTCTGCCACCGGATCACCCGCCTCTTCCCGCGTCAAGTCGAGCGTATATCCGTAACGGGTCCGCAGATGGTCTTCCAGCCGCGTCACCTTGTCGTACCGCGTCGTCGCGCCGCGCACGACCTGCCGGGCCAGCGCGGGAATCCGCGGATCGTGCGCCTTCGGAAGCTGCAGGTAGCGCTGCCGCTGAGTCTCCGAGAGACTGACGGAGAGAGCAGGCTCTTGATCAGCCCGCAGCTGCTCAGCGGTCGGTCGCTGGGTGTCGGAGTAGACCCTGTACTCCAGTTTGCGGGTCGGATGGGGCTCGGTCCACAACCCGTCGGCGCTGTCCCGGAAGAGCCAGTTGACCCCGAGCACGAACATCGTCCGCGGGGCAACAAAGACGGTGTCGACCGTCAAGGGCTCCAGAAAGAACCGCTGCTCAGTGACCCCTTGCGGGGCAAATCGGGCATCGATGGCATAGGCGTTCTCGGTCTTGCGCAGGGCAAGCGTCCGTCCGCCGGTCCGGCTCCAGGTCTGTCCGTCGTAATGGTCGAGCGTCACGCCCCGCCAGGAGAGGCGCTGCACCGCCTCCCCGCCCGGAAAGCGGACCCGGACACGCATGACCACCTCGGGATTGAGCTTGATCTGCGCCACCTCGCCGAGCCGCACCTGTTCCGAGAAGCCCGACAAGGCCTCCGCCGCGAGAATGCCGCCCCGGGGCGCCTGTCGCGAGAGCCGGGGCATCGTCAAAAAGATCGGCACCGCCAACGCAAAGATGGCCACCAGCAAGAGCGTCGCCACACTGCCGAGGGAGCGCCAGCCGGGCTCGAGGCTCCGTCCTGCCCCGCGGCGCAGGATTCTGCGGTAGCGCATCGGCCCGACTCCCCCGCCCCCGACCTGCACCGCGAAGGCTCCCTTGGAACGTCGAATCTCGAAGGCGATCAGCGCCAGAATCGCCATCATCAAGTAGGCGACCAAGACGAGAAGGAATGACGACTCGGCGACCATCCCCACCGCAAGCAGCAACTGGCCAAATGAGACAAGGTAGAGCCAGAGCCAGTCCGCCGTCCGCTTGCGCTGGAGCAGCTTGAGCGCACCCGCCAGGAGGATAAAGTGGATGATCACCTGCACTGGGGAGAGCCCGAGAAACCGCCACTCGATGATCACCACGGGAATCCACGCGAAGACCAGCCCGTTGGCCAGCCCTCTGGAGAGGGCCCATTTGATCACTCCCTCATCGATCAGCCACGCCGTGCCGAGTACAGCCAGAAAGAGCGCAATGGCGAGCGGATGGAGCTGCCGGGTCGCCACCATCGCGTAGAAGGCCGTCCCGAGCAACCCATACGAGGCGAGGTGAAAGAAGCGATCAAAGGTCATCCCCTCTCCTCCGCCGGAAAGAGCTGGTCCAGATCGAGTGGGGCAAGGGACCATCCCCGGGAGACCGAAGATGTCTCCGCCGACGTGACCAGCAGGACGGATCCCTCCGCGGACGGAGAGGGACCCATCTGCTCTCCCCCCCACGACAAGGCCCGCGCTCGTGCCCCCCCTGTTCTGGCGCGGGGAAGACGGGCGAGGTGCTCCAGCAGGGCAGACTCGTGGGCGGCCCCCCGGCCAAACTCCGACGCCCAACCCTGCGTAACCAGCCGCACCTCGGAGTCGGCGGCGACCAGCGACTCGAGCAGGCTCGCCGCCAACCCAATCGCCCGCTCATAGCGCTCCTCCGACGACTCATCCTCCAGATCGAGCAGCAGCGTGACCTGCCAATCGTCCTCCCGCGTGAAGTCGCGCACCATCAACTGATCTGTCCGCGCGGTCGCCTTCCAGTCGATCGGCTGCTCCCGGTCTGTCTGCCGCGGCGGTCGAATCTGGTAGAGGTCGCTCCCTCTTCCCTTTGACCGGCTCTCGCGGCGACCGAGGTCGAACGGCAGCGGTCGCCCTGGACCCGTCAACGGACGTGTCGCCGGCAGGATCACCAACTCGAGCGCTCCCTTCCCAAGCACCATCCGCCTCCAATGCTCGAGAAATCCGAACGGAAAGCGCGTCGCCAGCCGAATCCCCCGCCAGGCATAGACCCCACGACGCGCGAAGCGCCGCACCACTCGCACCCGCAGCTCTGTTCTCCGCGGCAACAATGGCACGTAGACAAGATCGGCAACCTCCTCCCGCTCCTCTCCAGGTGCCACCTCCAGTGCCGAGAGCAGCAGCGAGACCGCCGGGAGGAACCAGCGCCGATTTTCCAGCACCAGATCGAGCGCCACCCCCTCCCCCGCCATCATCCGGTCTGGATGGCGCAGCGTCACCTCGACCCCCTGCAGCACCCAGCGGGAGCCTAAGAGGGCGACGAAGCCCGTCCCCAAGAGGATCGAAAAGAGAAGATAGATCAGATTGTTGCCGCTCGTCAGCGACAGCACCGCCAACAGCAGCAGCAGGGAGAGGAAGAGCAGCCCGACCAGCGGAACGTGGACGACATACCCTGGGCGCAGGGCCCTCCGCCGCCCCCCCGCTGGACGCCAACGCCGCGCCGCCCACGACCCACGACGCCGACTTTCTGGATCAACTGGATCGATTGGTTGTCGAGCCATGGCTGGCCTGCTCCCCTCTTCCGACCACCCGGCGCCGGGCCCGACCAAGTCAAAGCGGAACCGGAATCGACTGGACGATCCCGTCGAGGATCTCTTCCGCCTCGTCGAAGAATGCCTTCCGGTCGTGGCCGCGCTGCCCGCGGTGCCCGTTGAGAGAGCGCGACGCCGCCAAGACCCGGTGGCCAAAGACCGGCAGCACCAACCGCTTCAGGTCATCCGCGACGCAATAGTCCCGCCCCTGGCTGAAAGCGAGCGCCTGCGCCGCCCGGTGGAGCGTGAGAGAGCCTCGCGGGCTCACCCCCAGCGCGAGTTGGTCCGATTGCCGGGTCGCTTCGACAATCGCCATCAGGTAATCGACCAGCACCTCCTCGACCCGCACCTCGCGCACCCGCGCCTGCAGCTCGCGCAGCTCCTCCGTCCGCATGACCGGCACGACCTGCTCCAGTGGATGCTGCCGGGCCTGCTGCCGCAGAATCTCCTTCTCCTCCTGTCGCGACGGATAGCCCATCCGGATCCGCATCATGAAGCGGTCGAGCTGCGACTCCGGAAGAGGGTAGGTCCCGAAATGCTCGATCGGATTCTGGGTCGCCAAGACCAGGAAGGGGCTCGGCAGCTCATAGGTTCGCCCTTCGACCGTCACCCGGCCTTCCGCCATTGCCTCGAGCAGGCTGCTCTGCGTCTTCGGGGTCGTCCGGTTGATCTCGTCCGCAAGGATGACATTGGCGAAGATCGGTCCCGGCTTGAACTCGAACTCCCCGAACTGTCGCTGGAAGACGGTGACGCCAATGATGTCCGACGGCAGCAGGTCGCTGGTAAACTGGATCCGTTGAAAGCTCCCATCGAGGCTGCGCGCGATCGCCTGCGCCAGTGTCGTCTTCCCCACCCCTGGCACATCCTCGACCAGTAAGTGGCCACCCGCCAGCAGCGCGACGATCGCCATCTCGACCGCCTCCGCCTTGCCGCGGATGACGCGCTCGATCGATTCTCGCAACTGGTTCAACTGGTCCACGGCGACTCTACCCAAGCGGAGGGACCTCACGGAAGAAAGGGACGATACGGGAAGGGGCAGGAAGAGGGATCCCCGCCTTCCCCAGGCACGGGTGGAGTCGCGGACCTCCACCTGCCGGCGACAATATCACAAGCCCGACACGAAACAAACGGCCCCCTCTGCCGGGCCGAGGCACCTCAGTAGCCGATGGCATAGCGCCCACGACGCACATCAGCCCCCGCCTGAATGACGCGCGTCCGCGGATCGAAGAGGACCACCGTCGGTGCCGCCGCCGGCGTGAAGTCCGGCTTGACCTCGACCCGGTGACCCCGCCGCCGCATCTCCTCAATCACCGGCTCCCCCAACCGCTGCTCGAGGATCAACGAGCCGGGGGAAATACGATGATCGTCGAACGAGCTGACATAGTGCTGCGTCTCGAAGCGACCCGCCTCGACCGCCTCCTGCGGATTCATCCCGAACTCGATCAGGTTGAAGAGCACCTGCAGCAGCGCCTGATCCTGGTTGTCCCCGCCCGGCGTCGAGAGCGCCGCAAAGGGCTCGCCCCCCTGCAACACGATCGTCGGCGAGAGGGTGATCCGCGGGCGCTTCCCCGGCCGCAGCTCGTTCGGGTGGCCCGGCTCCAAGAGGAAGCTCTGCAGCCGGTTCGAGACCGGAATGCCCGTCTCGCCCGCGAGAAAGGCCGGCAGCCAAGCCCCGCTCGGCGTCGCCGAGAAGACGTTCCCCGCCGCGTCGATGACGTTGACACACGTCGTGTCGTTGGCTCGCTCGTCGAGCGGGACACGGGACGGTCCCGTCTCGGCCTCGCCCGGCGACCCTCCCAACGGGCGTCGTCCCAGTGGATCTCCCGGGCGCTGTTCCAGCGAGGCCCGACGCGCGTCGATCAGCGTCCGTCGCATCGCGGCGTACTCCTTCGAGAGGAGCGCCGTCCCAGGGACCTCGACCATTCGCGGATCCCCGTAGTACCGATCCCGATCGGCGAAGGCCAGCTTGATCGCTTCGATCGTCGTGTGGACATACTCTGACGAATTGTGGCCCATCGCCTTCAAATCATACCCTTCGAGCAGGTTGAGCGTCTCGAGCATGACTGGCCCCTGGCTCCAGAAGCCGACCTTGTAGACCTCATATCCCCGGTAGGTCGTCCGCACCGGCGTCTCGATCTCGGCCCGAAAGCGGGCCAAGTCTGACGGCCGCATGAGGCCGCCCGCCGCCTCGATCGCCTCGCAGAAGCGGGCTCCGAGTGGGCCCCGGTAGAAGTGGTCGCGCACTGCTTCGAGCGCGCGCACCCGCGACTGGCGCCGGGCAAGCTGTCGCTTCTCCACCGCCACCAGTTCGCGCAGCGTCGCCGCCAGATTCTTCTGCACGAAGAGATCGCCCACCCGGGGGACCTCCCCCCCGGGCAGGAAGACGGCCCGGGAGGCCGGCCATTTCTCATAGACCCGCCGCGTGTTGGTCAGATAGGCGACCCGCATCTCGTCGATCGGAAAGCCGTCGGCCAGCTCGATCGCCGGCTCCATCACCTCTGCCAGACTCTTGGTGCCATAGTTCTGCAGGGCAACGATCATGGCGTCGAGCACCCCTGGGACCGTCGCCGCCAGCGGTCCGGTCGAGGGCACCCGCGGCGGGTCCAAGCGACGGTAGAACTCCGCTGTCGCCAATTCGGGGGCCTGCCCCTGCCCATTGATCGTCACCACCGGACTCCGCGCCATCCGGATCAGCACCGGCACCTCTCCCCCAAACCCGAAATGGGAGATCTCGACCACCGACGCCGCGAGGACCGCTGCCACCCCGGCGTCGATCGCATTCCCGCCCCGATGGAGCATCCGCAGTCCAGCCTCGGCCACCAACGGATGCCCGCCGGCGACCACCCCATGCCGCCCACGCACCGTCGGGCGGTAGGTCTCCGGTCGCGCCGCCGCCGGAGACTGCGCTGCTCCCGGCCTCTCTCCCCCCATCATCCACGCCACTCCCATCACCCCCACCATCGCCGCCATCGCCGCCATCGCCGCCCACACTCCCCGCTCTCGCCTCTGGTCTCTCCTCATCTCGCCCCCCTCGTCTTTCCACTTCTGCCTCTTTCCGTTCCA
>JBMOHS010000205.1:0-6587 GCA_049317725.1 Blastocatellia bacterium | reverse complement strand
GCGGGTGGGGGTCGATACCGGGGGGACCTTCACCGATTTCACCGTCCTGAGAGGGGGAGAGCGATCAGTTTTCAAGGTCCCTTCGACACCCAGGGCACCTGAGGAGGCCATTCTCAAGGGGCTGGACCAAGTGCTGGCTTCCAGAGACGCTGGGGCGGAAGTTTTGGATCTGGTCCACGGGACGACCGTGGCGACCAATGCCCTGCTGGAGCGGCGCGGGGCTCGCGTGGCCCTGGTGACGACTGCCGGGTTCGAGGATGTTCTCGAGATTGGCCGTCAGACGAGGCCCGACCTCTACAATCTACAAGGCAGTCGACCCGAGCCACTCATCCCGCGGGCGTTGCGCTTTGGGGTGCGCGAGCGGATCACCGCAGACGGTACCATCCGACAGCCGTTGACGGAGGAGGAGACCGGGCGGTTGGTTTCCCGCTTGAGAAGGGCCAAGGTGGAGGCCGTCGCGGTTTCGCTCCTCTTCTCGTTTGTCAATTCAGTGCACGAGCAGCTCCTCGAAGAGCGGTTGGCCGAGCTGGGAGTTCCCCTCTCGCTCTCTTTCCGGATTCTACCCGAGTATCGGGAGTACGAACGGACCTCGACCCTGGCGATCAACGCCTATCTCGCTCCGCAGATGGCCCGGTATCTCGGGCGGTTGGAGGAGGGGGCCGCCGCCAGTGGGGAGGGGATAAGAAGGCTCTGGGTCATGCAGTCCTCCGGGGGAACGATCTCGGCGCGGACAGCGGCAAGGGAACCCGTGCGGACGATTCTATCTGGCCCGGCTGGGGGAGTCGTCGCCGCGGTCGAGGTCGCGGGGCGAGCAGGGATTGAGGATCTCCTGACGTTCGATATGGGGGGGACATCGACCGATGTCGCGGTCTGTCGCGGAGGTGCGAGCACGACCAATGAGTCGCAGATTGCTGGGGTTCCGGTGGCGATTCCGGTCCTGGATATTCATACGGTCGGCGCGGGTGGCGGCTCGATTGCGTGGGTCGATGGTGGGGGAGCCTTGCGTGTTGGCCCGCAGTCGGCCGGTGCTGAACCGGGGCCTGCCTCTTACGGACGCGGTCAATGGCCGACGGTCACGGACGCCAATGTGGTGCTTGGTCGGTTTGCAGGACAGGGGCTTCTGGGTGGAGCATTCGCGCTTGACGCGGAACGGGCCGTCGACGTGCTGACGGAACTGGCTCGCGAGATGGCGCCTTTGGCCGGGCGCCAGGTCACCGTGGAAGAGGCTGCCCTCGGGGTGATCCGGGTCGCCAACGCCAATATGGAGAGAGCACTGCGGCTCGTCTCAGTCGAGCGGGGTCACGATCCGCGCTCCTTCACCCTGGTCAGCTTTGGAGGGGCAGGGGGGCTCCACGCTTCGGCCCTGGCTGAGTCACTCGCCATACCCCGAGTGCTGATCCCGAGCGACCCGGGCGCCTTTTCGGCGCTGGGTCTGTTACTGGCGGAGGTCAGGAAAGACTATTCCCGTACAGTCATGCAGACGGCGCTTCGCTGGAAAGATCGGAGTTTCGACGATCAACGGCGACTGGACGAGATGGTGGCACAGATGCGGGATGTGGCCCGTGCCGAGCTTGATCGAGAAGGCTTTTCCGATCACCGACTGCGCCTGCACACTACCCTTGCCTTGCGCTATCTCGGCCAGTCCTATGAAATCGAAGTCCCCCTCTCCACTGACCCTGTGGCGGCGTTTCATCTTCGCCATCGCGCCCGGTATGGCCACGCCAATGAAGCCGCCCCAGTCGAGATCGTCAGCTTGCGAATCTCGGCGATTGGATTGACGGAGAAGCCGGAGATGCCGGAGATGCCAGAGATGGTGGAACACGCGGAGCTGCCGGGGCGGTCGGCCCCGCTCCCTGAGCCATTGGCGCTGGTCCCAGTTCATCTCGGGCGGAGGCGGGAGAAACTGCCAGTCTTCGACCGTGCCACGCTCCAACCCGGCGCAGAGATCACCCGGCCGGCGATCATTACCGAGTATGGATCGACCACGCTCCTCCCACGAGGCTGGCGATTGAAGGTCGACCGCTGGTTCAATCTGCTCCTCACGGCGGGACCTGCCACATGAGCTGACGAGTGTTGGTCAAGGTTGCCGGCCATCTTGACAGGGGCACAGTCCCGGCATACTTTCAAACAGCTCTCCAGGTCGAGAAATATCCCTGGGCAAAGAGTGGGTAATTGGAAGCAGGGAGGCGCATGGCAAGACAGAAGCCCGGCAAGAAGGTGGATGGGAAGAGGACCGCGAGGGGGGCGGACCCGCGAGTTCCGGATCCAGGTCGTCGCCGCCTCCTCTGGGTGGGATCGGGAGCAGCGCTCTCTGGGCTCGGCCTTGCCGGCTGGATATTCTGGCGACGATTAGACTCCCCCACTGCGCCGGGGGGAGGGGCATCTCCAGGGACCCGAGGGGTCAGCCTGCCGCCCCAAGTTCTCCCGGCCAATGAGGCGACTGCGCGGCAGGCGGCGGAGGAGATGCTGGTCCACTACACCAGCGACCTTGCGAACCCATCCTCGATCATCCACGCCGTCCGCGGCCTTGGGCGGGGCTTTCGCTTGGCTGATGGTACGAACGCCGTCGATCACCTCTGCTCCCACTATGCGCTCGAACGGGAGGTAGGCGGCCAGCGGCTCGTCTACTTCCAGCGAGAAGCAGAAGTTCACGAGAACAGCTTTCTCAAGACCTTCCTCGAAGCCGGAGTTTCCACGAGCCAGCCGATCGTTGTCGGAGATCGTCGATACCAGTTGAGTGATCTTGCCAAGAGTGGCCAGTCCCTCTTCCGCTGTGACCCGGCTGACCTCTACCGCTTCGATGAGCCTCAATACCGCTACGATCCAGCTTTCATTCCTCCCAGACCTCCGGTCCCCTCTGGTGCAGGGGCAACCGGGCCGACCGATGATGGAGGCTGCGGGGGAGGCGGGTCCGATAGCGGAGAACTGCTCCACGAACACCTCCCCTGGGGACTGATCGCTTTTTCGCGGCTGGTCTCGCCCGAACGTCCGACTTGGACCAACGCTTTTGGCGAGACGATCGATCTGCACGCGGTCCTCGATCGCAGCTTGGCTGCCTACGAGAGTACTTGTGCACTTGGCCAGGAGGCGATGTCCAGAGGGGAGATGGCTCCTCCCAACTTCCGGACCGAGATCAAAAAGTATAGCTGTTTTGGGCTGCACACGGTCTACTCCTACCTCGTTGCATGGCATCGCGGACACGTTGCCCACGACCTGCCGAACCGCATGAAGTGGATGATCGATCTGCTGACCTACCGGCTCAAGAGCGATGCCCTGGCGATCGTCGATGAGTATGCCCGCGAGGCCAAGGGCGTCCCCAGCGCGATTGTCGAAGCCTTCTCCACCCGGGCGCTCGTCAAGCTCTATGGACACGCCTTTGAATCGATCAACTATGCGCGGCTTCACCGGTTGATCGATTTCACCCCCTCCCAGGAACGGCGAATCGAGGCAGGAGAACAGGCCCTTTACGAGAGTATCGTCCGGCTGCGGGCGATGGATTGGGCGATGTTGCGGACGCAGCTCGGCGACAAGTTCATCAGCGATATTGTCATTGCCCTGGGGCACGCCGTCCGAGGAATGCGGCTCCTCAGGCCGGACAACCCGGATCTGCAGGCTTGACACAGCTGCTCTCTGGCGCCCTTTTCACCCGGAGCGACTGGATGGGGCGAGGAGACCCACCAAAGGAGACGACCCTGATGAACCGACCACCGCGCCCCGCACCAATGGCCCTGCCGCTCGTCTTTCTCCTGCTGGCCATGCCTGGAACTGCCGCCGCGGTTGACGGAGAGAGAGGGCAGGGAATGCTCCAGCCGCTCTATGTCGCTTGCGCACCGGCCAGCGGACCTGACGCAGAGTTGCCGGCACTCCCCGCGGAAGGGGGGGGGGATCCTCTCTTTTTGGAGAAGGGCAGGTCGGAACAGAAGATCGCCTTGATCGGACGCTTTCGTCGCGCTTGTCAGCCGGCTTCCGTCGCCAGATTGCTGGCCCCACTGGAGGACGAGGATCCGCAAGTCCGCTTGGCGGCGATCGAGGCCCTCGGGCAGATCCAGCAGCCAGAGGCCATCGAGCCCCTCGTCGATCGAATTGGGAGAGAGACAGACTGGCAGGTCCGGACAGCTCTTGCCTGGTCCCTGGCCTCGTTCCAGGCCCATCTGCCGAGCAGCGCGGTTCTTAACCTGATCGCCAATCCAGGAAGCCAACCCATTCGTGGAGGGGAGACCGAATTACGGACCCGGTGCTCGGCCGTGCTCGCCATCAATCAGTTGCGGGATGTTCGTTATTCCCGGAAGGCCGTCGTCTTTCTCTTCACTTTTCTTGACCTTCCCGATCCGCACTTGGTCAAGGTCGCGGAAGAGGCCCTCTACCTCTTGCGAGAGACCCGGAACGGGTACCACGAAATGGTGGGAATCATCCGCAAACAAGGGTTTCCTGAACAACGGAGCAGGGCTGCCGTCTGGTTGGGACGTTGGCGTGCGACCAGTGCCCGGCCGGTGCTCCTGGAAGTGGCCGCAAAAGAGACCCACCCCCGTGTCCTTCAGGCGGTCAAGGAGGCACTCGCGGTCCTCGATGCGCCCGCCTCACAGTGACATCTTCCCGGTCCCAAGAGGGGGGGCTGCCTCTCTGCTCACTCAAGACGCACAAAACCCCTGGAAAACTGCCAATGGACCCGATCAAGCTCGAGATCTACCGTTCACTCTTTACCTCGGTTGCCGAGGAGATGGGGCTCAGTCTTCGCCGGACCGCCTTCTCGCCCAACATCAAGGAGCGACGGGACTATTCGTGTGCCGTCTTTGACGCCGAGGGGCGCGTCATCGCACAAGGGGACCATATGCCGGTTCATCTTGGGTCGATGCCGCTCTCGGTCCAGGCGGCCATCGCCCAATCGACCCTCGATCCTGGAGATGTGGTCGCCCTCAACGATCCCTATGCCGGGGGAACCCACCTTCCCGACGTGACCATGGTCGCGCCAGTTTATCTCCCGGACACAGCCGGATCCAACCGCCCGACCCACCCTCTCTTCTATGTCGCCAATCGGGCGCACCATGCCGATATTGGAGGCTCGACGCCAGGGTCGATGGGCGCGGCGACGGAGATCTACCAGGAAGGCGTGCGGATTCCTCCGGTCCGTCTCGTTCGTCGCGGAGAGAGGGTTGAGGATCTCTGGTCGTTGCTCTTCGCCAACGTTCGTGGGCGAGTCGAGCGCGAAGGGGACTTCGCCGCCCAACTCGGGGCCTTGCGGGTCGGCCAGGAACGTCTCCTCGAGATCCTCGCCCGCTCCGGTCCACGGGAGCCTGTGGCCTATGCCCGCCACCTCCTGACCTATGCTGAACGGCTCATGCGGCAAGCGATCCGCACCATCCCGGACGGGCATTACCAGGCCGAGGATTGGCTCGACGACGACGGGACCTCGGAAGAGCCAGTCCCGCTGCGCGTCCAAATTCACATCCGTGGGGAAGAGGCTGAGATCGACTTTACCGGTAGCGCCCCCCAGGTGGTCGGCCCACTCAATGCTGTCGAGGCCATTACCGTCTCGGCCGTCTTCTACGTCTTCCGTTGCTTGGTTCCAGGGGAAGCGCCGGCCAGTGCCGGTCTCCTCGCCCCTCTGACGATTCGTGCCCCCCTTGGAACCATTGTCGCCGCCGTGCCGCCAGCACCCGTCGCCGGCGGGAACGTCGAAACCTCGCAGCGAATCGTCGACCTCCTCTTTCGCGCGCTGGCCCAGGCCATTCCCGATCGCATTCCGGCCGCCTCTCAGGGGACGATGAACAACCTGACGATCGGTGGGTGGGATCCGCGTCGTCACGCTGAGTTCTCGTACTACGAGACCATCGGTGGTGGAATGGGGGGGCGTCCCGGCGCGCCTGGCCTCTCCGCCGTGCACACCCATATGACCAACTCCCTCAACACGCCCGTTGAGGCTCTCGAGTACAGCTACCCGCTTCTCGTCCACTGCTATCGCATCCGGACCCATTCCGGAGGAGCTGGGGCCTTTCCAGGGGGAGATGGGATTGTCAGAGAACTGGAGCTGCTGGTCCCCGCCCGGGTCTCCCTCCTCACGGATCGGCGTCGTTTGTCTCCCTGGGGGCTCGCCGGGGGCGCCCCCGGCGCGCGTGGCCGCAACCGACTGCGCCGCCCGGGGCAGCCCTTTCGCCTGCTGCCTGGAAAGGTCTCTCTCGCTCTTGAGGCCGGCACTGTTCTTCAGATTGAGACTCCGGGTGGGGGCGGCTTTGGTCCCCCTCTCTCTTTTTAACTTTTGATGGGTTCTACTTCTCATCTGATGGGAGTTAGGGTATCCTTAACAACTTATGTGTGATTGAGCGTAGCCCCTCGGTTGACAAAATGCTGTCAGTTCAAGAAACTGCCAGCCTGACTGCTAGTTCCAGAAGCTGGTTCTGGCAGCCTCCCTGGATAGTGGATACTGGATACAGGCCACGATTTACCTCGGGGCTTGGGCTTGGTCCTAACTGCTTACTCCGTCTTCCGGTTTCGGAATGAGCTTGTCCACGGAGAAGGTCGAGGGCAACCCGCGCTGATCTTTATTCTGATCTTCTGGTTTTGATCCACTTTTGATCCACTTTTGATCCACT
>JBMOHS010000204.1:0-6631 GCA_049317725.1 Blastocatellia bacterium | reverse complement strand
AAAGGCTTCTGGCGTGTCGACAAAGACAAAGACCCTGAGCTACGCCACACCGTCCTCACCCTCATCGCCTTTCACGACCTCGAAGAGAAGATCCGCGAGCACGGGGGCGACCGCGACGCCGGCATTGCCGCCTTCCTCGCGCAGAACGACGGCGAAGGCTGGCTGCTGCCCGAAACGCTGCGCCTCGCCGACTACGGCCTGGGCCACGACGAGCGCGCCCAACACCATCAGCCCGTCGCCAGCCGGCTGGGCCCGCGCTTCTACGACTGGCAGCTGGCACAGACGGCCGAAGAGTCGTGGCGCGAGTGCCACCTGCACGCGCGGAACCTGCTGGGCGAGGCGGGCTACCAGAAGCTGCTGGCCGAGATCGAGGGTAACGGCACAACGCCTGTTTCCGTCGAACCACCAGCTCCACACCCCGGGCACGACGGCAGACAGATCCGACTGTTCGAGGATGGCAACGAGCAGAAGACCCTTTTCGATTGAGGAACGGCCATGGCACTGAACCCGATTGTCTTCACGGAGAAGATCGTCCGCAGCTTCCTGCGCTACCAGTTGACGGCCTATCCGTTCGCGGATGAGGGCTTGCTGGCGCAGATGCGGCGGCTGCTCTCACTGGACGCGACACGGCAATCCCCGCTCTTGAAGGGGCCATTTGTCAGCGTCTCGCGTCCGTTCCGGCGCGGGGCGGCGGTCGATGAGCTGATTGCCGAGGGGGTATTCCACCCGCACATGCGACAGCGCATCCCGCTGGAGATCACCCACGTCTACGGTCACCAGGAGGAGGCGATTCGGGCGATCAGCGGCGGGCGCACGACGCTGGTCTCGACCGGGACGGGGTCGGGCAAGTCGGAGTGTTTCCTCTATCCGATTGTCAGCAAGTGCCTCAGCCTGCGCGACGAGCAGGCGGCGCCGGGGATCTCGGCGGTGATCGTCTATCCGATGAACGCGTTGGCGGAAGATCAGCTTGGCCGGCTGCGTGGGTTGCTGGCGGGGACGGGCATCAGCTTCGGGATGTATGTCGGGAAGACGCCGGAGAAGGAGGCGGAGGTGGCCGGCATCCGGCTCCCGAAGGGGGCGTCACGCGCCGATTATGAGGCGCGGCTGCGGGAGGTGCGGGATGAGCGGAGGAGTGAAACGGTCTATCCGGCGGAGGAGGTCTGCTCGCGCGAGGCGATGCGCCGTCCGGGTGGGCAGCCGCGCATCCTGCTGACGAACGTCAAGCAGCTCGAGCTGTTGCTGACGCGGCAGCGGGATGTCGAGCTGTTTGCCGGGGCAAGGCTGGACTTCCTGGTCTTTGACGAGGCCCACACCTTCACCGGAGCGCAGGGGGCGGAGACGGCCTGCCTGATCCGCCGATTGCGGGCTTTCTGCGGGCGTGGGGCGCAGGAGACGGTCTGCATTGCCACCTCGGCGACGATCGTCGACAAGGGGAATCCGCACGCAGCGCGTCAGTTCGCCTCGCGATTCTTCGGGGTCGAGGCCAGTGCGGTGACGACAGTTGGTGAGGCCTACGAGCGGGAGGTCTGGGCGGCGACGCGCGACGTCCCGCCGGCGCCCGTGGAGGAGCCGGCGAGGCTGCTGGCCGAGGCGGTGGCCGCAGTTGAGGAGACGAGTGGAGCGCGGGTACGCGCCGTCTACGGGAAGCTCGCCGGGACGGCACTGCCAGACGGTGAGTGGACAGAGGCACTTTACAGTGCCCTCTCCGGCAATGAGATCGCTTGGCAACTCGCCGAGCTGCTGGCAACACCGACGGCGCTGGGTGAACTGCCGCAACGATTGCAGGAGAGCCTTGGGCGTCCCGTGAGTGAGGAGGAGGTGCTGGCGTGGCTCACGCTTGGGGCGGCAGCACGACGGGCCAACCGCCCGCTGCTGCGACCGGTGGTTCACGCCTTCGTGCGGGGGATCAGTGGTGCGGTGGTGACATTCCCGGCCGGTGAGGGCGGGCCGAAGCTCTGGCTGGCGGCGGAGGACGAGCTGCACGGGAGCGAGGAGGGAGCGCGTCACGCGCATTTCCCGGTCACGACCTGCACGACCTGCGGTCAGCATTACTTTGTCACCTTTCTCAAGGACTTCGAGTATACAGGGAGGCGTCCGGGTGGAGGTGAGGCTTCGGGGACAGGCTCATTCTGGGAGCCGCTGGCCGAGGCGCAGGGTGGCCGGCGGGTGGTGCTGCTCGATCGCATCATTGGCGACAGCGGCGATGATGCGGACACGGAGAACGAACTGGACGACCATGAGCGGACCGCCCGGCTCCATTTCTGTCGGAGTTGTGGGGCGGGGCATCCGGCAGAGGCCCACCGCTGCCATAGCTGCGGTGCAGCGGGTGAGATGGCTGGGCTGTATGCGGTGCGCCAGGATAAGAAAAACCCGGGCTACCTGACCAGTTGTCTCTCGTGCAGAACGACGGGGAAGAGCATTGGCAACTACTTCCGCGAGCCGGCGCGTCCGGTACGGGCGACCAACGTTGCCGATGTCCACGTCCTGGCGCAGGACATGGTGCACCACTCCGAGCGGCCACGCCTGCTGGTCTTCTGCGACAATCGACAGGATGCGGCGTTCCAGGCCGGCTGGATGAAGGATCACGCGCGGCGCTTTCGGCTGCGGGCGCTGATGGCGGAGGGGCTCCAGAGTGGACCGCTCTCCGTGGGGGACTTGGCGCGGTATGTCGACGACCAGCTCGAAGGGGATGAATCGCTTTCGCGGGCCCTGGTTCCAGAGGTCTGGCAGGTACAGCGCAAGGAGGGCAGCGGCGGGCGGCACGAGCAGGAGCGGCGAAAGTTCCTGCGGATCCAAGTGCTGCGTGAAGTGACGCTCTCGTCCCGGCAGGCGATCGGCCTTGAGCCGTGGGGGCGCCTCAAGGTTGAGTACGAAGGGCTTGAGACCAGCCTGCCCTGGATCCAGCGGACGGCGGTTGAGCTGGGCATGCCGCCGGAGGATCTGCGCGATGGCCTGGCGAGCGTCCTTGACTACCTGCGGCGCAAGCGGGTGCTGTGGGATCCCGAGCGGGAGATCTTCAGCCGGTACTGGCAGGATGGTGATCACGAGATTCAGCAGGGCTACCTGCCGCAACTCAGCGGGCCCAACGGCACGAAGCTGCGGCGTGATCCGGCGGAGAAGGCCGAATTGATCACGCAGTGGTTCAGTGAGCGTGGCGAGACGCCCCTCAAGCAGGTGGCGAAGAAGTGGGGCGTCGCCAATGATCAGATCGAGGCCTTCCTTGAACGGCTCTTCCAGTTCCTGGTCGAGCGCAAGCTGCTGCGCCCGGTGACGCTGAAGGGGCCCAAGGGGAATCCGGTGTCCGGCGCAACCGGTCTCTACCAGGTTGACGCCGACAAGCTGCGACTCCAGTCGAATCACGGTGTCTGGCGCTGTGCCAGTTGCCGGCGGCGCAGCACTCGCCGCACGCCGCATCACGCCTGCCTGGCGTGGCGTTGCACTGGAACACTCGAATTCGTGCGCGAAGATCCGGACAGCTATGACCTGCAGTTGCTCGATCAGGGCTACTCGATGCTGCGGCCCGAAGAGCACACGGCAATGGTTCCACACGATGAGCGTGAGCGGCTCGAGAATCTGTTCAAGGGCGAAAGTGACGCCATCAACACCTTCGTCTGCACCCAGACGCTGGAGCTGGGTGTCGACATCGGCCAGCTCGACGCGGTGCTGATGCGCAATGTGCCGCCGCTTCCGGCCAACTACTGGCAGCGTGCTGGCCGAGCCGGGCGACGACACCGCATGGCGGTCGATATCACCTACTGCCGTCCGGTCTCGCACGATCGAGCCTACTTCAACGACCCGCTCAAGCTGCTGGCTGGCCGCGTCGATCCCCCAGCCTTCAACCTTCGCAACGAGCTGATGGTCGGCAAGCACGTCCACGCCACTGCGATCACCCGGCTGCACCAGTACACCCGCGACGCGGCACGGACCGAGGCCGAGCGCCGGGCCATCGATGGCGTGCTCAAGACTTGTCTGCCGGATCGTGTGGCCGCGTACCTCTTCAATGGGTCGGAGTTGCGGACGACACGCTTCGACCTCACGCCGCTGCGGCAGTTGATCGAGGCCAATCTCGACGACCTCTGCCGCTATGTCGAAGGCGCATTCCGGCAGGGCTGGCCGACGGCGGATGCCGAGGCGGTGACGCCCGCGGCGTTGCGCCGCCATCTGACGACGATGGTCGACGGACTCGAAGAGGTGCTCAGCCGGCTCAACCGTCGCCTGCACTGGGCACTCGACCAGATCAGACGGCTGAATGAGGTGCGTGAAAAACAGGGGACGCTGGGACGTGATGACGACCTGCTCTTCCGGCGCTGCGATGCCTTGGTCAAGCGGCTCAAGGGCACAGCCAAGCGTGGCCGCCGCGAGGCCGAAGGCTACGATGATGTCAACACCTTCGGGGTGCTCGCCGCCGAGGGCTTCCTGCCGGGCTATGGGCTCGAGGTTGGTTCGGTACTCGGGACCGCCGAGATCCCGTTCTGGCACTCGGGCGCGATGGACTTTGCGCTGCCGCGTCCGCCGAGTACTGCGTTGCGCGAATATGTTCCCGGCAATCTGATCTACGCCAATGGCCACCGCTTCGTTGCACGGCGTTTCCACCGCGACGCCGACGAAGAGACCGCTGAAATGCCGGTCTTCGATGTAGATGTCGAGCGACAGGCAGTCAAGCAGACCAACCAGACGGCGACGGCCTCCGGACTGGGTGCGCAGCGGGTGCAGGCGATCGCCGTCTGTGACGTCGACCTCCTCCACCAATCGCACATCTCCGACGACGAGGAGCTGCGCTTCCAACTGCCGGTCGCCGTCTTCGGACTTGAGCGCGAGCAGCACAACGGTGGGCGCGCCTTCGGCTGGGGAGAACAGCCGGCGCAACTGCGTCACGGTGTTCGCTTCCGGCTTGTCAATGTTGGTGCGACCCGTGCGATCAAGAGCGCGGCCCGCTTCGGCTATCCCGTCTGCACGGTCTGCGGCCAGAGTGTCTCGCCGCTCTCCTCTGACAGGCAACGGCAAAAATTCGAGGAGACGCACGAGGAACACTGCGGCCGCAAGGTGCTGCCGACAGGGTTTTACGCCGATGTGGTCGCCGACGCACTGAGCCTGCCCGGCTGTCCGGATCAGAAGACGGCCTTCAGCGTGCTGGAGGTCATCCGCGTGGCGGCGGCGCAGGTGCTCGACATGACGATCGAGGATCTGCAAGTCCTGGTGATCGGCCACGTCGACCGCGACGAGGTTGACGCGGTACTCTGGGACCCGATGCCGGGTGGATCAGGCCTGCTCAATCAGCTCGTCGAGCGGTTTCCCGAGATCGTGGCGGCGGCGAAGGCGATCGTCGATGGATGCCCGGCCGCCTGTGATACTTCCTGCATCGACTGCCTGCAGACCTTCCGCAATGGCTTCTACCATCAGCATCTCGACCGCCACCTCGCGCTCGAAAGACTGACTGCCTGGGGCGATCGTCTCGCTTTTACACACGAGATCCCGGCCAAGCAGCCGTCCCAGGCGCCAACGGAAGGTACCTACCCCGTCAATGAGGCGGAGCGACGGCTGCGCCATCTGCTGCTAGTGGCGGGCTTCGAGGAGGGGATCCGTGGAGAGCAACTGCGACTCGATCGAGCCGTCGGGACGACGACACCCGATGTCATCTATCGCACGGTCGACCAAGCCGCGGACGAAGGCGTGTGCATCTACCTCGACGGGCTGAGCCAGCACCTGCACGGCAATCCGGCTACGGCCGAGCAGGACCGGCGGATTCGCGACTGGCTGCGCAACAATGGCTATGAAGTCGTCGAGATCGCCGTCAGTGACCTTTCCGACCAGGGGGCAATGACTCGACACTTCCGCAAGCTGGCGGGCTATCTGGGCAATCCGGGATTGAAGGAGCGGCTGCGTACCGATCCCAACTGGTTCGACGCGCCGGTCGTGTCTTCGAGTGGACGGGCCGCGCTGCGCCTTGTCCAACCTCGTCCCGAAGAACGCTATGTCACCTGCGTGCCGGTGATCCCGCTCCAGGCGGCCGCCGGTGCCTTCAGCGATCCACAGCAGATCCCCGAGGGCTCGGAATGGGAGAATTGGGCTGCGATCGATGTTGGTCGCATACTGCGCCCCGGGATGTTTGTCGCGCAGGTCGTCGGCAGGTCGATGGAGCCGCTGATTCCGGATGGCTCCTACTGCCTCTTTGCGGCACCCGTCCAGGGCACGAGGCAGGGGCGGAATCTGCTCGTCCAGCTTCGGGATGGGGCCGATCCGGAGACCGGTCAACGCTACACCGTCAAACGCTATCAGAGCGAAAAATCGGTCAGCGAGGATGGCACTTGGCGACACGTCAAGGTGACGCTCCACCCACTCAACGCGGAGTTCGATCCAATCGTCCTCACCGTCGAGGACGAAGGAACCGTCGCCGTCATTGCCGAGTTTCTTAAGGTTCTTTGAGGAGGAGAGATGGGGCAACCACAAGGGTTGCCCCTACAAATCGAAATTGGCCCTTCGGTAACGTTCGCAGCCAGCTTGGGGAGGACCATGCGGGCCGGAGGCCCGCGCACCCAGGATTGGCCTCACCCCTCTCCGCTTTCCGAGCCTCTCCCCCTTCGCGTCTTCGCGCCTTCGCGTGAGCCTCTTCCCTCCCGGCGAGGGCCCGGTT
>JBMOHS010000203.1:0-6700 GCA_049317725.1 Blastocatellia bacterium | reverse complement strand
GGAAAGAGCTCACATTATTTATCAACTGACCCGGAAGTAGATCTGGAGAGGGCCCAGCCCGTGTCAGAGGGACGGAGACCGATCCGAAGAGACAGGAAGCATCAATGGAGGGATCATCATGAAGCGATTTGAGAATCAGGTAGTCTGGATCACCGGAGCGTCATCGGGGATTGGGGAGGCGCTCGTCTATGCCTTTTCGCGAGAAGGGGCGCGGGTCATCCTCTCCTCGCGTCGACCGGCCGAGCTCAAGCGGGTCGCTGGCCAGGCCCCGGGACCGTCGGAGCGCCTCCACGTCCTCCCGATGGACTTGACCGACCTGGGTTCGCTGCCGGCGCGGGTAGCGGAGGCGGAGGCGGTTTTCGGCCCGATCGACATTCTCCTCAACAACGGGGGGATCGGGCAGCGCTCCTCGGTCGAGGAGACCGATCTCTCCGTCGATCAGGCGATCATGCAGACCAACTACTTCGGGACGATCGCCCTCACCAAGGCGGTGCTCCCCTCAATGCTCACCCGTCGTCGCGGTCAGTTGGTCGTGGTCAGCAGCCTCATGGGGTATCTCGACACGCCGTTGCGTTCGGCCTATGCCGCCTCCAAGCACGCCCTCCACGGCTACTTCGACTCGCTGCGCGCCGAGGTCCACGATCGTCAAGTGCGGGTCCTGATGGTCTGTCCGGGCTACATCCGGACCGAGATCAGCCTGCACGCCCTGACGGGCAGTGGTACGAAGCACGGCCAGATGGATCGCCTGCAAGAGCGGGGGTTGCCGGCGGAGGTCTGTGCTGAGAAGATCTTGACGGCGATACTCCGCGGGAAGTCGGAGGTACTGATCGGCCGGGTCGAGGTCCTCGCTGTCTATCTCAAGCGCTGGTTTCCCGGGCTCTATGCGCGCCTCGTCCTCGCGACGCGTCGACGGTGAGCGCCGCCACTTTTTCGAGAGGGCAGGGGGGAGCCGTTTCCACTGGCACCGGAGATTGGTCATAATAGCCCTTTGGCAATTCCAGGAGGTCGCTGGCAGAGGTTCACGAAGAGGAGGGCGCGGTGCGGACGGTCGAGGGCAGAGGGCAGAGTCAAAGCGGAATCGAGTCTCGGAGAGATCGGCGGTCCGTGGCGTTATGGTCGCGGAGTTGGCTGGGAGTGGTCTGGCTGCCCCTCTGGGCGCTGAGTCTCGTCGCCCAGTCACCGCCTGCGGCAAGTCTCGCCCAGGAGTCACGGGCCCGGCTCTTGGCCGCCTCCGAGACCTACCGGCAGAGCCTCGAGCGGCTGCTCATCCTCCAGCGGGAGGACGCTGAGCGGGCCCAGGCCCTGGTCGAGCGCCACCGCCAGCTCCTCGGGATGGGGCTGATCGCCCGACGGCAACTGGAGACGAGCGAGCTGGCCCTCCAGACCGCGCTCGGGCGCCAAGCCGAGACGGCACGCCAGCTCGACTCACTCGACCATCTCGTTGCCGAGGTTCAGCTCAGCGATCAGCTCGCCCGACTCCCCGCCCCCACGATCGGGAGCGCGGAATCGGGCGGGCGTCTCTTCCGTTTCGTTGGCCAGACCAAATGGGCGATGAGCGACTGGACCCGGGTCGATGCCTTCTTCCGGCTGCGCTTCGCCAAGCCACTGCCGGTCAGCGCGATCGGCCAGACCGAGACCCACCAGCACCTCGGCTTCGATCACCGTGAGGCGATCGACGTTGCGCTCCATCCGGACAGCGAGGAGGGGCAGGCCCTCCTCGGCTATCTGCAATCGGAAGGGCTCTCGTTCATCGCCATCCGCGGCGCGATCCCCGGCTCGGCGACCGGGGCCCACATCCACATCGGCCCGCCCTCCCGCCGCACCACTCCGCTCAATGGCGGAAGTGGCGCATCCCGGTAAAGATCATCGCGAGGTTGTGCTGATTGGCGGCCTCGATCACCTCCTGGTCCCGGACGGAGCCTCCCGGCTGAATGACGGCGGTGATGCCGTGGCCCGCTGCCTCATCCAGCCCATCCCGGAAGGGGAAGAAGGCATCAGAAGCGAGGACGCTGCCCTTGACAGGCAGGCGGGCCTTCATCGCCCCGATCCGCACCGAGTCGATCCGGGACATCTGCCCGGCACCGACCCCGACCAGTTGATGCTCTGCCGCGTAGACGATCGCGTTCGATTTGACGTGCTTGCAGATCGCCCAGCCGAGCCGCAGCCCACGCAGCTCCGCCTGCGTCGGCTTGCGGTCGCTGACGATGACGAACTTCTCCTCGTCGAGGAGCTCCCGGTCCTTCTCCTGGACCAGCACCCCGCCCCCGATGCGCCGCATTTCGAGCGTCTCGGCGAAGGCAGTCGGCGGCCCCATCCGCAGGACGCGCAGGTTCTTCTTCGCGGCGAGGATCGACCGCGCCTCGTCGGTGAAGTCCGGCGCGAGGATCACCTCGGCAAACATCTCGGCGATCTCACTGGCGGCCGCTCCATCGACCGTTCCGGAGAAGGCGATGATCCCCCCGAAGGCCGAGACCGGATCGGTCGCCTTGCCATTCTGGAAGGCCTCGACGGCGCTCTTGGCGAGGCCGACGCCGCAGGGGTTGGTGTGCTTGATGATCGCGCAGGTCTGGGGCAGGTCGTGCGGCTCGATCGCGCCAGCAGCCCGTGCCTCCCGAAGATTCATCTGGTGGATCTCGCGGACGAGATCCCAGGCCGCGTCGCTGTCGAGCAGGTTGTTGTAGGAGAGCTCCTTGCCCTGGAGCTGCTCCGCGGTGGCGACCCCACTCTCCGTCTGACCCGCGACTTGGTAGAGGGCTGCCCGCTGGTGCGGGTTCTCGCCGTAGCGCAGGACGGCCGTCCGTTGGAGCGAGAGCTCGATGCGCGCGGGCAGCTCTGTCGAGGCCTCGGCCGGCCCGCGCCCCGCAAGATACCCCGCGATCTCGGCATCATAGGCCGCCGTATGCGCGAAGGCCTGTTGGGCCAACCGGTAGCGCAGCGCGTGGGAGAGGGACCCATCGTGGGCGTCGAGCATCGCCGCGACCTCTGCGTAGCTCGCCGGATCGACGACCACCGCGACGTCGGCATGGTTCTTCGAGGCGGAACGGATCATCGCCGGTCCGCCGATGTCGATGTTCTCGATCGCCTCTTCGAGCGTGACGCCCGGTTTGCGGATCGTCTGCAGAAAGGGATAGAGGTTGACGACGACGAGGTCGATCGGGACGATCCCGTGCTCCTCCATCCGGGCACGGTGTTCCGCATTCGCCCGGATCCCGAGCAGCCCCCCGTGGACGCGCGGGTGGAGCGTCTTGACCCGCCCATCGAGCATCTCCGGGAATCCTGTCAGCTCCGAGACGTCCCGCACCGTCAACCCGCTCTGCCGCAGGAGGCTGGCCGTTCCTCCCGTCGAGATCAGCTCGACCCCGTGCGCCGCCAGCCGTGTCGCAAACGCAACCAGTCCTGTCTTGTCCGAGACGCTCAGCAGCGCCCGCTCCACTCTCTTCCAAGAGCCTTCCACACCCATCTCCTTCCAGTCCATAAGCGCCGGGTCGATCGACGACCGGCGCGCGTTCTTCAGGTTCCGTACCGCTTCAGTTTGCGGTACAACGTCGAGAGATCGATTCCCAGCTGCGCCGCCGCCGCTGCCTTGTCGTCGGCGACGCGCTGCAGCGTGCCCAGGATATGTCTTCGCTCCAGCTCCTCCAAGGTCAGGAGCTGGTCTGTCCGGTCGAGCGGGGCTGGCGCCGATTCGATCACCTTCTGCGGCAGGTGGCTGCGCTCGATCCGCTCGTCACTCAAGGTCACCGATCGCTCGATGGCGTTCTGCAGCTCACGCACATTTCCGCGCCACTCGTAGTTGATCATCGCCTGCATCGCCTCTTCCGAGACCGTCTTGGGCGGGACGTTGAGCAGCCGACAGAACTTCTCGACAAAGAAGCGGATCAGCAACGGGATGTCCTCACGCCGCTCCCGCAAGGGGGGCAAGGTCAGGCTGAAGACGCTCAACCGGTAGTAGAGGTCTTCACGAAACCGGTTGCTCTCGATCTCATCCTCCAGATTCCGGTTGGTCGCGGCGATCAGTCGCGCGTCGAAGCTGACCGGGCGGGTCGTCCCGAGCGGCAGAAATTCGCGCTCCTGCAAGGCCCGCAGCAGCTTGACCTGCAAACTCGCCGGCATCTCGCTGATCTCGTCGAGAAAGAGTGTCCCCCCATCCGCCGTCTTGAAGAGCCCCGTCTTGTTGGCGTTGGCCCCGGTAAAGGCCCCTCTCACGTATCCAAACAGCTCCGATTCGAGCAAGCTCTCCGGCAGGGCGGCGCAATTGATCGCGACGAACGGCGCGTCGGCCCGCGCCGAGCCGTAGTGGATCGCCCGCGCGATCAGCTCCTTGCCCGTCCCCGACTCTCCCTGGATCAGCACGCTGCTGGTCGTGTTGGCAATCTTCTCGACCAGCTTGAAGATCGCCGTCAGCGCGTCGGAGCGCCCGATGATGTTCTCGAAGTGGTAGCGTTGCTGCAGCTCCCGTCGCAGGTAGCGGTTCTCGCGGAAGAGGTCGCGCTGGCGCAAGGCATTACGCGCCGTCTGGAGGATGTCTTCGTTGATGAAGGGTTTGGTGATGTAGTCGTAGGCACCCTTGCGCAGCGCGGCAATCGCCGTGTCGACCGAAGAGTAGGCGGTGATCATGATGACGAGCGCCTCGCTGTCGAGCTGCTTGATCCGGTCGAGCAGCTCGATGCCGTTCATCCCCCCCAGCTCGATGTCGGTGATCGTCAGCGCCGGCGACTCCGCCGCGAAGAGGTCGATCGCCTCCTCGGCCGTTGCCGCCTCGAGGACGCGAAACCCCGCCTCCGCCATCAACTGGGCGAGAATGCCCCGCATGATGTCTTCGTCCTCGACGATCAGCAGGGTCGATTGTGCGGTGATCACTCTGTCTCCTTCCGGGAAGTCTGGGTCTGTCCGTCTGGGGGCGTCCCGACGGTACCGGGAAAACGCAGCACAAAACACGACCCCTGCTCGCGATTCGTGGCCATGATCGTGCCTCCCATCGCCGTCACCAGGTTGAGGCAGACCGCCAGCCCCAGCCCCGTCCCTTGCCCCTTCCCCTTGGTCGTAAAGAATGGATCGAAGATCACCGGGAGGATCTCCGGCGGAATTCCCGATCCATTGTCCTCGATCGAGATCGCCACTCCCTCTCCATCGAAGCGCGAGCGTACCAGGAGCTGGCCGTCCTCCCTCTCCTCGGCGATGGCGTCACGGGCGTTGAGCAGCAGGTTGAGCAGCACCTGCTGCACTCTGTCCGGGTCGAGTATGAGCAGGGGGAGCGAGGGCTCCAGTTCCGTCGTGATTGTCAGCCGCCGGAAGCGCTTATCATAGCCCGCCAGCTCGAGGCTCTTGCGGATCAGTTGATTGAGGTCTGTCGCCCGCCACTGCGGCCGTTTCGGGCGTGCCAGCTCCATGAGGTCCCGCGAAACGCGCGAAATCCGGTCGATCTGCCCCAGCATCAGCCGCAGCCTCTCCTGCTTCCTCTCCTCCGTCTCCTCCCGCATCAGCGACTGGACCAGGGAAGAGATCGAGGCGAGCGGGTTGTTGACCTCATGCGCGATGCTCGTCGCCATCGTCCCGGCGACCGCCAGCTTCTCCGCCTGGATCATCGCCTGGTTCATCTCCTTGAGCTGGGCAATGTCCCCGGCCATCTTGCGGCTCATGACGTTGAAGCTCGACGCCAGCACCCCCAGCTCGTCGTTCGAGACCATCGCCGTCTCCGCCCCGTAATTGCCCCGCGAGACGGAGAGGGCCAGCTCGGTCAACTCCCGCAGCGGCCGGGAGAGAATCCGCACGATCACCAGCACCAGAATCAAGGACGGGATCATCCCCGAGATCGTGCTGAAGACGATGAAGCGGATCATCTCCTCCCGCTCCCCCCCAAAGACCCAGATCGCCACCGGTGCCTGCACGATCAGGAACCCCAGTACCCCGGTCGAGGCCACCGCGATCGCTACCTTGTAGCTCAGCGGGAAGAGGCGCAGTTGATCCAGTGCCGTCTGCAACGAGAAGAGCTGGAAGTTGCTGATCGCGTAGGCATAGATCAGCGCTCCCATCAGGATGATCAACGAGGTGAACGGCAATCCCTGGTAGTGCCCCAGCAGGGGCAGGACATTGGCGACCAGGAAGAGCAGCCACCCCGTCAGGATGACTGAGGCGAGGACCGACTGGATCTGCATCCCTTGCAGTGTCCCGCGGTACCGCTTCAGCTTGCCGACCAGCTCAATCAACCCCAGCGCGAGCAGCAGGTAGTTCCACCCCCCGAAGACCCACGCCTGCCATGTCACCCCGATCGAGAAGCCCCCCTGCGGATCGTAGTGCAGCGAATCCCAGAGCGTCCCCTGCCAGACCCAGGGAACCAGGATCAGCAGCGGCAGCGCCAGTGCCCCCAGTCGTCGCCAGCGCGGCGCCGTCTCCTCCGGAAAGACCTCCGTGAAGAGCAGAAAGACGTACTGCAACCCCAGCCCGATCAGAAAACTGGCCTGAACCCAGGCCCGTACCCCCTCGTCCCGCGGCGAAAATCCCCAGAAGAGGAGATCCTTGACGATCCAGAGGATCATCATCCCCAGAAAGCCGGCAAATGTCCGATTGACCCGCCGGTGGGGCGCCTTGACCAGGACCGAGAATCCCAATCCCAAGGTCACAAAGAGTGATCCCATCAACAGCCCAATCAGCATCGCCTCTCCCACCCTCTCCGCTGCTCCTTGCCCACAGTACCACTCAC
>JBMOHS010000202.1:0-6778 GCA_049317725.1 Blastocatellia bacterium | reverse complement strand
TCGGTCTCTGGTCGGCTTGGTCCACTTTCTGATTTTCCTCTCCGTGAGTAGTTACGAATCGATCACCTCAACGCCGTCTCTTCCAGGGAAGCAAGGGAAGGGTACCGGCGAGAATCCCCCAGACAAAGGGCGGGAGGGGGGGGAACCCTCCTCCTGTCCCCCACCCCATTCCCCATTTCGGCAAGACCCACCCGAACAACAGTGTCATGGAGACCGCGAGGAGGATCGATTGCCACGCGGCCTTCGCCTTGACAGAAGGGAGATAGAGCCCGGCGAGGAGGGGGAGGAAGAGGGCAGAGGTCAAGAGGGTATAAAAGATAGTCAAGGCGCCGATGACAGAGGGCAGCCAGGAAGCGAGAATGGCCCCGAGCCCGCCGCACCCCGCCGCGACCAGACGTGTCCAGGAGAGAGTCGACCGATCTCCCCTGCCCCCCTCCGCCCCTCCGACCAAGCCGGAGCGGGGGAGAAGATCCCGGGTTACCGAGGTGGTCAACATGAAGAGCACCGCATCGGCCGTGCTGACTTCAGCGGCAAAGAGGGCACCAAGGAGAAGTCCGCCCAGCCAAGGTGGCAGCGACTGCATCAACAGCCTGGGCAAGGCCAGCTCCGGATTGTCGAGTCCGGGCAGCCAGACGCGCGCGACAAGCCCAAAGAAGACTGGGACAAAGGCGAAGGCGAGCAGAACGAGGGCGCTGAGTCCGACTCCGCGTCGTACTGACTGAGGAGTCCGCGCACCGAAGACCTTCTGCAACAACCCGGGAGAGACAAGAAAAGAGGGGCCAAGCAGGAGGAGCGTCTGCCAGCCGGGCCCATCGGCCTGTGTCCCAGACCAGCCCTGCAGGAGGCTCGCGTCGACTTCCCGGACGCGGGTGAGAAAGGACGCCCAACCGCCCATCTCCCCAAGCAAAAAAGCGAAGGCGGAGCCAAAGCCGACCAGTTTGATCACCAGTTGCAAGAGATTGACCCGGGCCGAGCCCTGCAGGCCCCCGGCGGTAAAGTAGATGGTTGCAACGATGGCCCCAAGGAGACTGCCGAGCGGCCTGGGCACCCCCAGGGTGAGATGGAGGATCCAACCGATCGCGATCAACTGGCCTGCCAAGATCGCCAGGGAACCAACCCAGAGCAGGAGAGAGACAGTCATCCGAACCCGGCGATCGAACCGGGCCTCAAGGTAGTCCCCGACCGTCCAGAGGTTCTCATCGCGCGCGACCTGCCAGATCTTCGGGCCGACAGTCCAGGCGAGAAGGAGCGATCCGATGCCGGCCGATCCGACCCACCACCAAGCGGCGACCCCATAGCGGTACCCGAGTCCTGCCGCGCCGACAGTCGATCCCGCGCCAATGTTCGCGGCCAGCAGCGTGGCGCCGAGCAGTCCCGCCCCGAGCCCACGGCCGGCGACATAGAACTCGCTGGCCGTCCGCACGCGGCGTGACAACCAGATGCCCAGCACGACCATCCCCATCCCATATGCCAGCAGGATCAGAACTGAGAGCATCCGATCGATTCCCCTTCTCTGGTTTGGAGACTACGGCCGGATGGCCCAGTCCCACTGCTCCCGGGCGCGTTCCAGAAGAGCGGGAAGGTCTTCTGGCAGGAGATACCCTTCCCGAACCAGTCGCGTGGCCGACTCCGCGATCAGCCCAAGATAGTGCTCCCGGGTTGGATAGCGTTGGGAGATCGACCTTCGAGGATCTGCGCTCCCCTCGGTCTTTGGAAGCGGGAGGTACGACCCGGCAAAGTCGACCAGTTGATCAGGAGCGCCCGTCGCGGGGGCGCGTGGATTCCATCCGGTGACAGTCGCCAGGGGAACCGCCACTTCCGGCAGGCGGATGCCTCCAAGGTCGATCCCGTCCGAATCGACTTGCGGTACACGGACACCAAAAGGGCGACCGACGCCGGGAGGCTCCTGGTCGATCTGGCCCTTCGAGAGGAAAGACGGCCCAAAGTCGATCCGCCAAGCGCCCTTGTGCGTCAGTGGGAGACGGACTCCCGGGATCGCCGGAAACCGGACATCCTTGACCGGAACGAGCGAGCCATCCGTGACCCGGGGATACCGACTCGGCGGAGGAAGGGCTCCCTCGCGGACCCAGCCGATCAACCGCTGTAACAAGGCCCGCATCGACCATCCGTAATCGACCGGACTGGTCGGGTGGAGCGTCTGGGCTCGCCGGGGAGGAAACGGCCCCGGGCCGTGCTGCCCTCCAGTAAACAGGTAGATCCGGACGTTCTCCGGGATCTCCAGATCCGTCTCTCCATCCCGCGAGGTGTGAATCAGCGAGGCGGCCCGGCCCCAGTACTCATAGGAGGAGTTGGTATAGAAGATCTTGGGGACCACTTGCTGACGGATCGATTCGTCCAGGATTCCCGCCGCCTCCCCTGTGTCGGGGTCTGTCAGGGGCAGGTCGGCGAAGGGAAAGATGTCCGTCGGGTAGAAGAAGGTCGAAAAGGGGCTCCCATCCCGGGAAGGCTCCGCAAACCGATGATTGAAGCTGCCGTGTCCACCGCCGGCGACGTGGGCGTTGACGCCATCGAAGACCTTGCGCCCCTCCTCATCCGCATTGAATCCCTGATAGAGGAGATGGCGTAGAAAGCGTCCGGATTGGGAGATCCCAAAGCCGATCGCCTGCTGGACGGGGGCGGGCGATTCCGGACTGTGCTTGAGATGGGAGACCAAGTCGCGGACGGCCGCCAAGCCCAAGCCAACGACCGTCGGTCCCTCTGTCCGGTAGACCACCTCGTAGATGAGCCCTGGCTGAAAGCCTGTCCGCAGATGGAGAGATGTGGGATCGGGGAGGAGACGGTCCCCTTCCAGTCTGGCAAACTGCCAATCAGCGCGGGGAATGGTCCGCCGTTCGCCGGTGACCGTCTCCCGCACGGTCAACTGGCAGGTTGGGTCATCCAGGTCGACCGCCGGCTGGGCAAGTTGGCCCCGATGGCCGAGCGAGGTGACCTTCTCTTCCCGAGCGAAGACAAAGTCAGAGCGCACCCAGCCTCGCAACGGGCCACCATCGAGGGCCTTGGCCCGGGGAGCCATCAGCCGCAGCAGGTTCTCCCCGGCGGGAACGTCGAACTGCCAACCAATCCAGACGAGCGTCAGCCCCTGCTCCATCAGGAAGCCATCTCCAAACTCTGCCTCGACAGTCGGGTCGAGCGAGGCTGCCGCGCGATTGAAGAAGGGCAGCAACCGTTTGTTCCCGCGGTTGGCGATCTCGACCAAGGCCATCCGACTCCCCTTATCGGCCTGCTTCGGTCGCAAGAGGTAGAGATCCGCCGAGAACTCGACCATCCCCTGACGATTCCGGGGTGCCAAGGCGAGATCGACAATGCGGCGATTGGCCGGATGGAACGGGTCGACAACAAAATGGACGCGACCAACGACCTTTTCATAGGGACCGGCGAGACCGAAGGGGCGTCCCGCCAGGACATCGGTTCTGGAGAGAACCTCGATCCGCGCCACCTTCGCCTCGAGTCCTGCCGGCAGGAAGATCACCAGCAGCAAGATCACGCCGCTCCAACGCCACCGATCGATTCCCAACATCAAGAAGCACCTCCCAAATCTTCGTTTGTCGCATCTGCGTCTTGGATCAGGCGAGATCGGCAGCGGCGGGATACCCCGGCACCCCCCTGGCCGATCGGATGGCCGCCACGACCGCCTCCGCCACGACCTCGGCGGCCCAGGCCCCAATGAGGGTCACGTTGGTCGTTCCTTCCTTCTCTTGTCCCGTCGCCACCGCGAAGAGAGTATCGCCGTCGTACTGGGTATGGATGGGGTTGATCACCCGGGCCAGTCCATCGTGGGCCATCCGCGCAACCCAGGTCGCCCCGACCTTGTCGAGTCGCACGTCGGTGGCAATCACCCCGATCGTCGTTGATTGGCCTCCGAGCAGGCGGGGCAGCGGCTCTCCCTCCGCGAGGGCTTGCCTGGCTCCGACAACCCGGCGCCCATCGCGGCTCCGTACTCCAGCGAGGATCTTCCCAGTAGAGGGATCGACGACATCCCCGACCGCGTTGACCGCGACAATCGCGCCAACGGTTCCGCCTCCTGGAAGGCGACGGGACGCCGTCCCGAGCCCTCCCTTCATCGCCCGTGCGCTCCCGAGCAGCTTCCCTACCGTGGCCCCCGCCCCAGCTCCGACATTTCCCATCGGGATCCCAGCCGGTTGTGGGCGTTGGGCCGCCGCGAGACAGGCACGGTAGCCCGCCTCTGCCCCCGGCCGAATCCGCGGGTCTCCCACCTCCAGATCGAAGAGGACTGCCGCTGGAACAATCGGTACCCGTGCGACCCCCGTCTCGAATCCCAGTCCCCGCTCCTCCAGGTAACGGCTGACCCCGTGGGCCACTTCGAGCCCAAAGGCGCTTCCCCCGGCGAGGACGATGGCCTGGACCTTGTCGACGAGGTGGAGTGGGTTGAGCAGGTCTGTCTCGCGTGTCCCCGGAGCCGCCCCGCGAACATCGACACCGGCAACGGCTCCCTCTCCGCAGAGGATGACCGTACACCCCGTCGGCCGACGACGATCGGTCTCATGACCGACCTGAATTCCCCGGACATCGGTGATCGATCGGTCCTGCACGGTCGCCTCCCTCCCCCGTTTCTGGTCTGCCTCCGCTTGGGGAAGCCCCGCGCCGAGGAGCGGCCAGCTGAGGAGGGCAGCTCCTCGCCGCAAGATCTCTCGCCGGGCGATTGGCCCCCTCTCTTCTGCCGTCACGCTCCCTCCCTGCGAAAAAAGGCGGGGATGCCTCCGCACTCTCCCCGCCTCGCCAATGTTGGGCGGGAGGGAGATGGCTCCCCGCCCTCCGGCTCCATTCCAGATCTTTTCGTAGCCAGCTCCCGGCTGGCCTCAATGGACCGTTCAGCCCCGTCCTTCCCAACCGATCTGCTTGAGCCGACCGCCTTCGACAATCACTGGAACCGTCGGGTCATTGTTCGAGTAACCAAACATCTCCCGACGGTAATCGAGATTCCGCTGCGCGTTGCGCTCCTCGAAGGCAATCCCCTGCGATTGATACCAGCTCTTCGCCTTCGCGCAGTGCGGGCATCCATCCTTGGTGTAGATAATCACGTCGGCCATCCGGTGCTCCCCTTTCTTCCTCAGCGTTGCTCGACCGGCACCCAAGTCTGATCGACTGGACCGATGTACTCCGAGCGTGGACGGATCAACTTGTTGTGCTCATATTGCTCGAGAATGTGGGCAATCCAACCCGAAATTCGGCTGATCGCGAAGATGGGGGTGTAGAGATCGATCGGGATCCCCATCATGTAGTAGGTCGACGCCGAGTAGAAATCGACGTTGGCACGGATCGCCTTGTTGCGGCGGTTCATCTCGGCGATGACGCGCTCCTCGATGCGGTGGGAGAGATCGAACCAGCGGGTCGTTCCGAGTGCCTTCCCGACCTCCTCCGACATGCGGCGAAGGTGGGTGGCACGCGGATCCTCTGTCCGGTAGACGGCATGCCCGATTCCCATGATCTTCTCGCCGGCGGCCAGCTTGCTCTCGACATAGGCCTCGGCCTTCTCGGGCGTCTCGACTTCGAGCAGCATCTTCATCACCTCTTCGTTGGCTCCGCCGTGGAGGGGGCCAGAGAGGGCGGCGATCGCCGAGGTCACCGCGCCGTAGATGTCGGCGAGGGTTCCCGCCGTCACCCGAGCAGCAAAGGTCGAGGCGTTATACTCGTGATCGGCGTGGAGGATGAGGGCGATGTCGAGCGCCCGAGCGACGATCTCCTTCGGAACCTGTCCCGTCAAGAGATAGAGAAAGTTGGCGGCGTGTCCCAGTTCAGCCTTCGGCGCGAGGGGCTCCTGGCCATTGCGCACACGATCGATCGCCGCGACGAGCGTTGCACATTGCGCGGTCATCCGGATGGCCTTGCGTTGATTGGCCTCCTTCGATTGGCTGTCGCGGTCTGGATCGTAAGCGGCGAGCGCCGAGAAGGCGGTCCGCAGGGCATCCATCGGGACCACATCCCGTGGAAAGGTCTTGATCAGATCGACAACCCCTGAAGGCAGCTGCCGGGCCGCACGCAATTGCGCATCGAAGGCTGCCAGCTCGTCCCGCTTCGGCAACCGCCCATTCCAGAGCAGATAGACTGTCTCTTCAAAGGTCGAATTGACGGCCAAGTCGTGAATGTTGTACCCGGCATAGACCAGAATCCCCTTCTCTCCATCAATGAAGCAGATTCGACTCGGGGAGGCTACCACATCGCGTAGCCCGGCTTGCGCCCCGCCCTGTGCTCCTGTCGTCTGTGTCGTCATCGTTGTCCCATCCTCATTTTGCTGTTGCTATTGCTCTGCTGGCTCTGATTGCGCTTCGCGTCTGAGATCCGATCGTCCAGCCACTGGGGCTACCCCACATTTGTCCGAAGTTTGTGATCGCCCCAGGCGGTCAGATTCGTTAGTTTGTCGCCGTACCGTATTTGTGCCGCAAATGAATCTTTTCGCCGCGCCGATGGCGTGGGATCGTCTTCGTTGGCACCCGCTGCCCACCCGCTACATCTTTGGGAAGACACAGAGAGGAACTGCACGGATAAGAATGCACACTCTTCTCAACGACGAGCCTTCCAACGAATCAGACGGCGAAAATATACAACATTTCCCGAGCCTTGTCGCGCGGCAGATCCTGGATCCTCCGACAACACCAGCAAACTTCAAATAAACCCGATCGGAATGAAACAGAATTGACAAAAAGGAGGGGCGAGGGTGGAGGGGCGAGGGGTTAGGAGTGAGGGGTGAGGGTCACGCGAAGGCGCGAAGACGCGAAGGTTTTTTGGAAGGTGGAGAGCC
>JBMOHS010000201.1:0-6795 GCA_049317725.1 Blastocatellia bacterium | reverse complement strand
GCCCCCGGGTCCGGGCGCGCTCGGTGCTCGTCTTTGGGCAGAGTGCCGACCCAGCCTCTCCCCATCATCTCGACCAAGCGCAGCTCTACGCCAGCGGCCAGTTCAAACCCGTCCTCTTCCACCCCGCGGAGGTTCGCGCGGCGGCCCGGCGTGCCTATACCCCTTGATCCACAAGCCCCCATTGGCGGCTTCGTCCTCACCGATTCAACGGTTGCGATCGAGGAACACTTGATGTCTAATGAGCCCGCGGGTCCCCTCCCGACTGCCGGGAGGGCCACCCTCTTCGACCGCCAGGTGGTCCGCTTCCACCCGTCTCGACCCTGAAACCACGGAAGACTCCCCCTGAGCGGCATCCACGTCGGAGGATTGAGCATGCGCAAATACCTCGGTTCGATTGCCCTCTTGCTGGTCCTTGGGAGTGCCGCCGCACTGGCACAAACTCCCGCGGCACCAGCGGCCGCCAAGCTGAAGGTCGGAGACCTGGCGCCAGACTTCACGCTCCCTGCTACCGATGGCAAGACCTATCGGTTGAGCGATTTCCGGGGGCAGAAGAATGTCGTCCTCGCCTTCTACGTTCTCGCCTTTACCGGTGGCTGAACGCGCGAAATGCAGGCGTATCAGGCTGATCTCGCCAAATTCGCAGAAGCGGAGACGCAGGTCTTCGGTGTCAGTGTCGATAGTGTTCCGGCCAATCGCCGGTTTGCCCAGGACTTGGGCGTGACATTCCCTCTCCTCAGCGACTTCAAGCGGACTGTCGTTCAGGAGTACGGAATCTTCAATGAGGCGCAGGGGTTTGGAATGCGCGCCACCTTCGTGGTCGATAAAGAGGGCCGCCTTCAACACGTCGAAGTCGGCAACTCCGCCATCAACCCCACGGCGGCTTTCCAGGCGTGCAGCATGCTGAAGAAGAAGTAGCCGGAGCTCCAGTGTCGGCTGAACGGTTGGGAGCGGGACCTGACGCCGGATCCCGCTCCCTCTTGACATCGGAACAACCGCCTTGGCCAATCACTCGCCCAAGGCACCAGACAGCCTTGCGGCCGGTCCGCTCGCTTCTGCTCCAGATGGAACTCTCGTTCTGGGAGGTCGTCCGATTACGAAAGCGCGCCTTCAGCGCACTCCGCTGGCGGAGACGGTCGCCGATGAAGGCAGAGCCAAGCGATCCCTCCACCAGCGCAGAGCAGCCCGAGGAACGATCCGCTCAGCAGCAGGTACCCGAAAGTGCGAAGTGCGACCAGCGCCAGTTCCAATCCCAGTTCCGCCGTCGCTGGAGAGTCTGTCGGAAGCATGCCATTCCTCCTTTGTGAGGGCTCTGTGAGGGGGCCCTTCGATGGTGCGGTTGACGACCCGGGCCCTTCTCCTGGCCCGTTCAGATGACGGGCGGCTCTCCCCGATCCCTTTTGGGCGTCGAGACTCAATCGCTCTCGACGATCCCAGCCAGAGTAGGGACTTCCGCCGCTCTGTCGTCTTCAAGTTGCCCGTAAACAAGTTGTTCGTAAAATGGGTGCTGATCGGTCCCGCTGCGGGTCTCTTGAAAAATCTTCGTCGCCGCGGAGCTTCCCAGCTTTGGAATGCGCCCGCATCGTACCAGACGTCTTCTGCTCTGTCACTCTTTTTTTCGCTAAGCATCTATTTTTTCAATTGTTTACATATTGTCCAGGACGTTTGTCCAGATTTTGAGCTGGGAGGAGAGAGGAATGGCGACGATCCAATTTCTGGGAGCGACGCGGACCGTGACGGGGTCCCGGCACCTGATCGAAGCAGACGGCCATCGGGTCTTGGTCGACTGCGGCCTCTTTCAAGGGCTGAAGGCGCTGCGGTTGCGGAATTGGGATCGGTTTCCGGTCGAGCCGGCCTCAATCGACACGGTCATTTTGACGCACGCCCACATTGACCACTCAGGATATCTGCCGCGGTTGGTGCGGGAGGGGTTTCGGGGGCGGGTACTGGCGACGCCGGCGACGACGGAGTTGGCGCGCATCATGCTGCCCGATTCGGCGCGGCTGCAGGAGGAAGATGCCGACTTCGCCAACAAAGTCGGCTCCTCGAAGCACCATCCGGCATTGCCGCTCTACACCGAGGGGGACACGCAGAAGGCGCTGCGCCTCTTCCGATCGGTGCACACCGGGAAGCGGGTCAACCTGACGCGCCGACTGCGCTTCGAGTTCATCAACGCTGGCCACATCCTCGGATCGTGCTTCGTCAAGCTGACCTTCCAAGCGTCGAAGGACGAGGAGCGGTCGATTCTCCTGACGGGAGATATTGGTCGGTACAACGAGCCGATCATCCATGATCCGAGTCCGGTCGAGGAGGCGGACGAACTGGTCCTGGAGTCGACCTACGGGGATCGAGAGCATCCCGCCGTCGACGTGCGCGAGCGGTTGGCGACGATCGTCAACGAAACGGTGGCGCGGGGAGGCCATCTGCTGATTCCTTCCTTCGCGGTCGGGCGAACCCAGTCCTTGCTCTACCACCTGCGGGCCCTCGAGGAGGAGGGACGGATTCCGGAACTGCCGGTCTATGTCGACTCCCCGATGGCGGCGAGCGCCACGCGCCTCTACCTGCACCATCGCGAGGAGCACGACCTGGAGATGACGGACTTGATGGATGAGCATCGCAACCCCCTCTCGACGGCGCGCTTCCACCTCGTCCAGACCCGCGAAGAGTCGAAGTCGATCAGTCGACGGGAGGAGCCGACGATCGTCATCTCTGCGAGCGGGATGTGTACCGGGGGCCGCGTCCTGCACCACCTTCGGCAGAGGCTTCCGGATCCGCGCAATACCATTCTCTTTGTTGGCTTCCAAGCGCTCGGAACGCGAGGGCGTCGCCTCGTCGATGGCGAGCCGGAGGTGCGGATCTTTGGCGAGATGGTGCCGGTTGCAGCCCGGATCGAAGTGCTCGAGAATCTTTCGGCTCACGCCGACTACCACGAAATCCTGCGCTGGCTGGGAGGATTTCGCCGCCCTCCGCACCGCGTCTTCCTCGTCCACGGGGAGCCATCCGCTGCCGAGGCTCTGCAACAGCGGATCGTCGAGCGATTTGGGTGGAATGTCGTCATTCCGGACTACCTCGATCGGGTCGAGTGGTAGCCCCGTCGACAAGCGCTCTCTTTGGCTTGAACCGGCTCCTTCGCTTCTCCGGACCCATCCGGAGTGGTATAGTGCTTTTTTTCGGTGCATGATTATCCAGATGTGGAAATAGCCAGACGTGGGGAACAGAACGACTATGCAAGCAAAAGCGACACTGGAAGAGAGCTTGAAGGTGGGAGGGGGGCAGTCTGTTCCTGTGGATCCGGATCCACGGGAGACGGCCGAGTGGATGGAGGCCTGGAATCAGATTCTGGCCGAGGATCAGCCGGAGCGTGCGGCCTATCTTTTGAAACTTCTCTCGGATCGGGCCCGGGCGGAAGGCGTCAAGATTCCCATTCAGTTCAACACGCCCTACTGTAATACGATCTCGCCCGACGAAGAGGTCCCCTATCCTGGGAACCTCGAGATCGAGCGTCGCATCAAGAGCATCATTCGCTGGAACGCGATGGCGATGGTCGTCGGCCAGAACAAGAAGGACGCGGGGATCGGGGGGCACATCGCCACCTATGCCTCGGTGGCGACGCTGATGGAGGTGGGGTTCAACCACTTCTTCCGGGGAAGCATCCCCGGACCCAATGGAGAGCGGCTGCCGGGAGATCACGTCTATTTCCAAGGCCATGCTTCGCCGGGGATCTACTCGCGGGCCTTCCTCGAAGGGCGATTGAACGAGCAGCACCTCGCCAACTTCCGGCACGAGCTGCGCGACACCCCCGGCCTCTCCTCTTACCCTCATCCCTGGCTCATGCCCGATTTCTGGCGCTTTCCGACGGTCTCGATGGGGCTCTCCTCGCTCAACTCGATCTATCAGGCACGATTCATGCGCTATCTCGAGAACCGTGGGCTGATCCCGGCGACCGATCGCAAGGTCTGGGCCTTCCTCGGGGATGGCGAGATGGACGAGCCCGAGTCGATGGGCTCCCTGACGCTCGCCTCGCGCGAGAAGCTCGACAACCTCATCTTCGTCGTCAACTGCAATCTGCAGCGTCTCGATGGGCCGGTGCGTGGGAACAGCCAGATCGTCACTGAGCTCGAGGCCGCCTTCCGCGGCGCGGGCTGGAATGTCATCAAGTGCCTCTGGGGCCGCGTCTGGGATCCCCTCTTCGCGCGCGACAAGCACGGTGTGCTCCTCAAGCGCATGGCGGAATGTGTCGACGGTGAGTACCAGAGCTTCCGGACGCGCGACGGCGCCTACCTCCGGGAGAAGTTCTTCGGGAAGTATCCGGAGCTCCTCGAACTGGTCCAGGACTGGAGCGATGAAGATCTCTGGAACCTGCGGCGCGGCGGGCATGACTCCCACAAGGTCTATAACGCTTACCGCCGTGCCTACGACCACAAGGGCCAACCGACGGTCATCCTCGCCAAGACGATCAAGGGCTACGGCCTGGGCCCGTCCGGAGGCGAAGGGCGCAATCTCGCCCACCAGTCGAAGAAGCTCGACGAGACCGACCTCGTCAACTTCACCAAGCGCTTCGACCTGCCCATCTCCGAGCAGGACGCCATCGCCGCCAAGATCTACGTTCCACCAGCCGAGAGCCGCGAGGTCATCTACCTTCACGATCGGCGCAAGGCCCTCGGTGGCTACTGCCCAGAACGCAAGTACACCGAAGAGACCCTGGCCACGCCCGAGATCGACTTCTTCAAGGAGCAGACCGACGGCTCTCAAGGCCGCGAGGTCTCGACCACCATGGCCATGGTCCGTGTCCTCACCCAGCTCCTCACCAAGAACAAGGAGTTGGGCAAGCGCATTGTCCCCATCATTCCCGACGAGGCCCGCACCTTCGGAATGGAGTCCCTCTTCCGCCAGGTAGGGATCTATGCCAGTCAGGGACAGCTCTACGATCCGCACGACTCCGACATGTTCCTTTACTACAAGGAGTCGAAGGAGGGGCAGATCCTCGAGGAGGGCATCACCGAGGCCGGATCCATGGCCTCCTTCACCGCCGCTGGGACGGCCTACTCGAACTACAACGTCGAGATGATCCCGTTCTATATCTTCTACTCGATGTTCGGGTTTCAGCGGGTCGGGGACTTCATCTGGGCCTTTGCCGACGCACGGGGCAAGGGCTTTCTCTGCGGGGCGACCGCTGGCCGTACCACCCTCAATGGCGAAGGGCTGCAGCACCAGGATGGTCATAGCCACGTTCTCGCCAGCACCGTCCCGACCTGTGCCGCCTACGATCCCGCCTATGCCTATGAGATCGCCGTCATCGTCCAGGACGGCCTCCGGCGGATGTACCAGAACCACGAGGATCTCTTCTACTACATCACCCTCTACAATGAGAACTACGTCCAACCCACCATGCCTGAGGGGGTACGCGAGGGCATCATCAAGGGGATCTACAAGCTCAAGGCCGGTGCTGGCAAGGCCAAGGCCCAGCTCTTTGGTAGCGGGCCGATGCTTCCCGAAACGCTCCGTGCCCAGCAGATCCTTGCCGAGCAGTACAAGGTGCAGACCGATGTCTGGAGCGTCACCAGCTACAATGAACTGCGCCGCGATGCGCTGCGCGTCGATCGGCTCAACCGGCTCCGTCCGACTGAGCCCGAGCAGGCACCCTACTTCCTGCAGGCGCTCGGCACTGCCGAAGGGCCGATCATTGCCTCGACCGACTATATGAAGATCGTTCCGGATCAGCTCGCTCCGTGGCTGGGCTCCCGTCTCGTCTCCCTCGGGACCGATGGGTTCGGCCGCAGCGAGGATCGTCTCCACCTCCGGCGCCACTTCGAGATCAGCGCCGAAGCGATCGTCGCCGCTACGCTCTCGAAGCTGGCTCGGGAAGGGAAGTTCAACGCCAAAAAGGCCGTCCAAGCCCTCACGGATCTTGGCTTCCCTTCCGACAAGCTCGATCCCGCTGGCGCTTGACCTGACGCGATCATCATCCCCCCCCCCGCGCGACCGGATGGACTTTCCCTCCGGTCGCGCTTTTTTTATTTCTTTGGTCCATTTTCGGACTTGGGGATTATTGGGTACGGTACCCGTCTATAGAAGATGGGCGAGGGAAGAGGGAAGAGGGAAGAGGGAAGAGGGAAGAGGGAAGAGGATGGGAGAGGGACGGAGGAATGGATGGGGAATTGCCGGGGGAATTGCCGACAGAATTTATTGGAGAGGCCGAGGGGGAGGAGAGAACGGATCGCAAACTGCTCACCTACTTCGAGGCACAGGACCCACAGTCCCGGGAGGAGCTGCTTGAACGGCTGATCCTGGAGGAGGCGGCGCCAGTGGTTCGTCGGATCATGCGCTATCGGCTCCATTTCTACCTCTCCGAAATGGGGAAGAATGCTGCCAATCCGGACGCGGAAGACCTCTACCACGACATTCTTCTCCGGCTGGTCCGGGCCCTGCAACGGTTCTCGACGCAGCCCTCCCCACCGCTGATTCGGGATTTCCGTCATTACACCAGCCGGGTCGCCGCTAATGGCTGCAACGACTATCTCCGCCGCAAGTACCCAGAGCGGACACGGCTCAAGGACCTCGTCCGGGAGGCCCTGCTCCGACACCCCGAACTGGCGATCTGGTCTCCAAGCAGGAAGAACCAAGGGAGTCCAGTGGGGGGGCAGGTGGACGGGGAGGGCAGGGTTGGTGGGCAAGATGGAGTCGCTGGGCATCTTGGGGACACTGGGAAAACTGGAGAGCGTGAGCAGACTGGGTCATCCAAGCAGGACGGGGAGGGCTGCGTCACTGTGGGCAGCAGGGGAACAGGAGGGAGAAGAG
>JBMOHS010000200.1:0-6825 GCA_049317725.1 Blastocatellia bacterium | reverse complement strand
GTGAGCCCATTCCTCTCAGCGCGGGCTTGTTTGGTTGGCTCACGCGAAGACGCGAAGACGCAAAGGTATCGGGGGGCGCATTGCCAGCATTTTCCCATTCTTTCTTTCTCTCTCCCCCTCTTGCCTTCTCCTGCCCTCTTCGCGCCTTCGCGTCTTCGTGTGAGCCCCTCTTCCCTCACCCCTCACCCCTCTTCCCTCACCCCTCTTCCCTCCCCTACAAATGAGCAAGGATGAAGTCGAGCATTCGCGCACGCATGTGGCGGACGAGCTGCGGATCGGTCACGCCGTGCCGCGAGCGCGGGTAGAGCATCAGATCGAAGGGGTGGCCAGCCTTCTGGAGCGCATAGGCCAGTTGCAGCGTGTTCTGGAGGTGGACGTTGTCGTCGATGGTGCCATGGACGAGCAGCAGCTTCCCGTGGAGGTTCTTGGCGGCATTGACGACCGAGCTGCGCGCGTAGCCCTCGGGGTTGTTCTGTGGCGTCCCCATGAAGCGTTCGGTATAGATCGTGTCGTAGAGCTGCCAGTCGGTGACGGGAGCCCCGGAGATGCCGATGCGGAAGCTCTTGGAGTGGGTCAGGGCATAGGCGGTCATGTACCCGCCAAAGCTCCAGCCATTGATCCCGATGCGGGCCCCATCGACATAGGGGAGCGATTTGAGGTAGGTAACGCCGTCCTCGATGTCGCGCAGTTCGAGCTCCCCGAAATTGCGGTAGCTGGTCCAGGTCGATTCGATCCCCTTGCCACTGGCGGAACGGTTGTCGCAGATCCAGACGAGATAACCCTTCTGCGCGAGAAGCTGGTGCCAAAGATTGCCCATCCCGCTGGTCCAGGCGTTGCGGACCTGTTGGGCGTGGGGGCCGGCGTAGGTGTGGATGAAGACGGGATACTTGCGCGAGGGGTCGAAGGCGGGTGGCTTGATCAGCATCGCCTCCATCTGGAACCCATCGCGGGTGGGGACCTGGAGGAACTCCGGGCGGCTGAGCTGGTACTGATCGATGGATGCGACGCGGTTCTCGTCGATGGCGCGAACGAGCGCACCCTCGACCGTGCGCAGATGGACCTGCGTCGGCGTCCAGGCGTCGCTCCAGGTATCGATGAAATGGGCAAAGTCGGGAGAGAGGGCCACTTGGTGCGTCCCGTCTCTCTCGGTCAGCCGGCGCAGCCCCGTGCCATCGAACTGAACGCGGTAGGCGTCATTGCCGATCGGGCTCCGCTCGGTGCCGGAGAAGTAGACGACCGACTTGGCTTCGTCGATCCCGAGGATCTGGCGTGCCTCCCATTTTCCGGAGGTGAGGGAGCGGAGGCGCTGGCCATCGGCGGCGTGGTGGTCGATGTGCTTCCAGCCGGTGCGCTCCGTCACCCAGAGGAAGGCCCCATCACGCAACCAGTCGGGCAGCCGCAGGCCATCGGTCTCGATCCAGGCCTTCGACGTCTCGCGGAAGAGCGTCCGCACCTTGCCCGTCTGCGGGTCGGCGAGGTTGAGATCGATCCAGTTCTGCTCGCGATTGGCGATGAGGAAGACCACCTCGCGGCTGTCTGGCTTCCACCCGACGCGGACGATCAGCGGCTCACTCCCCTGGTAGCGGAAGAGGTCGACCCAACGGGTCTGTCCGCCGACGACATCGACAACCCCCAGCCGCGCCGTCGGGTTGGGCTGTCCCGCCTTTGGATAGGCGTAGACCTCCAGCTCCTGCTGCTGGGTGAGGTGGTCGACGACGGTGAAGGGCTGCACTGCCGTTTCGTCCAGTTGCAGATAGACGATCCGGGCGGAGTCCGGGCTCCACCAGTAGCCCTTGAAGTTCCCCCGGCCGTAGAGTTCCTCCTGGTAGACCCAGTCGAGCCGGCCATTGAAGAGCCGTTCGTTGCCATCCTTGGTCAGCGACCGCTCCCGCTGGGTCGCCAAATCAACCACGTAGAGGTTGAAGTCACGGACGAAGCTGACCATCTTCCCGTCCGGGCTCAGCTCCTCGCCGACCTCCGGCTCGGCGCTGTTGGTGAGGCGGATCGCCTGGTCACTGTCGAGCCGGTAGTAGAAGAGGTCGTTGGCGTGGTTGAGGAGGACCGAGCGGTAGCCCTCCTCGAAGGAGAGGGGGAGCCGGGCGATCCGTTCGGCTCCGGCCGGGCCAATTCCGGGCAGCTTGGCAAAGGCGGCGACCATCTTGGCAGAGTCGTAGAGCGGAATCGCCTTGCCGGTTCGCGCTTCAACACGAACGTAGGCCGCTTGGCGCGTCTGGGGATCAACCCGCCGCTGGAGGTAGTGGGTGGCATCGATCCAGGTCAGCCCCATCGGTGGGGTCCCGTTGAGGTTGATCCGGCGCACCGGATCGTAGAGGTCATCGAGGGTCAGCAGCTTCTTCTCTTGCGCAGCTCCCCACCCAGCACTCGCCACCACCACCGCCGCTCCGACCAAGAGTCTGATCAGCCCACTGCCCTGCCACACCTGCCTTCTCCTCATGCCTGCCACTCCTCCATTGTCATCCATTACCGTCCGGGAGATCTTCTCTCCGTCAGCTTGCTCGTGTCCCCACGCTACGAGAGGCGGGGAACCTCGACCGTAAAGGGAACGGTCAAAATCTGCTCCGCCCGCTGAAACTGCGACCAGATGCGATACCGCCCTGGGCGGGGGAAGAAGGTATCGAAGGTGACCTCCGACGTCGCCGGCAACCGCCGCTTCTCCTCCTCGCTCATCCCCTCGGGCAGCATCTCCGTCGGGTGGGAGTGGAGGTAGTCGGTTCCGTCCTCGCTGAGGATCAGCGTATGGCCCCACGCTGCCAGATAGGGGCGCAGGTCCTGGACTGGCTGGCCGGACTTCTCATCGATCAGTCGGTAATGCAGCTCGAACTCCTCCCCGGAGTAGAGCGGAAAGGGCTCGAAGGTCAGCTCAAAGCGCGTCCCGTCGATCGTCCGGACCAGCCGCCCATCGACTGGCCGCTCCGGCTCCAACCGCGCGAGCGACGAGACCAGATCGCCCTTGAACCCAGCCGTGATGAGATGGTGATGGGTCACCTGCGGCATCCCCCCACCCGGAAAGAAGTCGCAGAAGACCTTGTAGTAGCCCTCCCGCGGCAGCCGCGTCTCGATCTGAAAAGTCCCATCGGGAAGCAGCTCGGGGTGGATGTGATCGAAGCTCTCGAAGTCTTGGCTGACAACGAAGAGGTGGAAGGGCATGTCGTGGAGGATATTGAAATTCTTGACCTGCTCGTGGGTCGTCGGATGGAAGACGCTGAAGCGCATCGTCAGCGGCTGCCCCGCTCGCGGCGGCGAGGGAGACGTCTCGATGCGGACCCGGAACTCCTCTGTCTCAGGTGGAGCCCCCTTGATCAGCTTCATCTTGCACTTCGGGCAGATGCCCTCCTGCCCGGCAATGATATCGGGGTGCATCGGGCAGGTGTAGAACTCTGGGGTCCCGCTCGCCGTCGCCGAGGTCGCGACCAGCTTGGTATTGCACTTCTGGCAATGGCCCGGGGCCTTCGCCTGGACGTCCGGATGGAGCGGACAGACATAGACGAGCGGCTCCTGCGCGGCTGGCTCTTGCACGCGCCGCGCCCCCATCAAGCTTGCTCCGCCCGTCACCCCGGCGAAGAAGGTCAGCGCCGCTCCTCCACGCAGAAAGCCTCGCCGGGCGTCCCGAGGGGCCGCTGGCGACCCGTCTCCTCGTCTCACCGCCATGCCTCCCTCCTTTCTCTCCTCTTTTCCTGGCAGCGTCGACCTCTCTCAGGAGGTGGCGTTCCGCTCCATCCACTGCCGGAGCCGCTCCATATCGCGCGTCACCGTCCGCGAACCGGCATAGAGCACCAGGGAGAGCGTCAAGGCGACGACCGGCACGATCATGAAGGCATCGTGCAGTCCGATCGCCTTGTAACTCTCGGCCATCTCCGTCGCCCCCGCCGCGACCATCGCCCGTCGTGCGAAGAAGTCGCTGAGGTACCCTAGCACCGTCGTGCCGAAAGCCCCGCCCAGCACATACATCGCAAAGAAGTATAAGGCCATCGCCGTTCCCCGCAAACTGGGCTCAACCACGTCCTGCACCGTCGGATAGACCGTCACGTAGTAGACGAAGAAGAGCATCCAGCCGCCCCCCATCAACAGGACGAAGGTGAGGAGATCGCCCGCCGGACGGCTCAGCGCGAGGTACAGACAGGGGGTCAGAATGAAGAGGCAGAGTGCGCCAAGCTGCATCCGGCCATTGGTGCGCTTCCTTCGCGCCCAGTCGGCGGCGAACCCGCCAGCGAGCAGCCCGATGACACCGACGGCCCCAAGGACGATCGCCGAGATCGTGTTGGCCTGCTGCAAGCCCAATCCGTGGTAGCGCCCAAGGTAGGCCGGCATGAAGGCGTTGACCGCGTAAGCGTTGAAGTTGTGCAGCGCTCCGGAGAGGATGATCCACCACATCGTCGGGATGCGCAGCACGCGCCGGTACGGGGAGCCGTCCATTGCCCGATCGGCCACCTGGTAGACCTCAGTCGCCCCCCGCTTCGGTTCGCGAATCCGCCGCGCCAGCCACGCCAAGACCAAACCGGGAACGGCTGCCACCAGAAAGGGAACCTTCCACGCATTCTCGCGCCCGACGTACGGCACCGAATATTCGAGAATCAGCCCACTGAGAAGGTTGCAGAGGAAGATCCCGACCGGCAGGCCAAGCATGAAGACCGAGATCGCCCGCGCCCGCTGGTTCGGCGGATAGAGATCTCCGATGAGGGAATTGCCGGCCGGGGAGCAGCTCGCCTCGCCAACTCCGACCCCCATCCGCGCCAGGAAGAGCGTCCAGTAGCCCCAGGCTGCCCCCGAAGCCGCCGTGAAGAGGCTCCACAGACCGACGCCGAAGCTCAGGATCCGCGTCCGCGAACCGCGGTCGGCCCAGCGCCCCAACGGGACTCCGACCACCGCGTAGATCAGGGTGAAGGCCGTCCCCATGACCCCCATCGCCGTGTCGCTCAAGCTCCACTGCTGCCGGATCGGCTCCGTGACCGCGGCGAGGATCTGCCGGTCAAAGAAGTTCATCGTGTTGATCCCGAACAGCACCATCAGGGCAAAGACTGCCTGCTTCCGATCTTGTTCGCTCATCGAGCTGCGCTCCTCTTCTTCCACTTGTCAGGGATTCCGACTCAATCGCCACGGATCGCGGCCACCGGATCGAGCCGGGCCGCGCGAATGGCGGGCCACATCCCGGCAATCAACCCGACCGTCGCCGAGGTCAAAAAACCGACCAGGACCGCCCACATCGGGACAGCCGCCGGAAAATCGATCGCCAGGTTGATCAAAAAGGCGAAGAGGAACCCGACGAGGATCCCAATCACGCCACCGACTCCGGTCAACGCCACCGCCTCGACCAGGAACTGGAAGAGGACATCCCGCTGCCGCGCCCCGATCGCGCGCCGGATCCCAATCTCCGGCGCCCGCTCCGTCACCGAGACGAGCATGATGTTCATCACGCCGACGCCCCCGACCACCAATCCCGCCAAGGCGATCGGGACGACGATCGCCGCCAGCCCCAGGATGATCTGCTGCACCACCTCGAAGACCTGCTCCGCCCGGTTGACCCCGAAGTTGTTCGGCGCCTCGACCGGGACGTTGCGACGGATTCGGAAGAGGGTCGTCACCTGCTCGATGACTGCGTCGACCCCGCCCACCGGTGCCCGCACGACGATCGCTGTCGATTCGATCTCTGGGTACTGGCGAGCAACCGTCTCGAAGGGCGCATAGACGATCCGCTCATCCAGCTCATCGCTGCCGATGATCCCCTGCCCCGAGCCGCTCTCGAGCACCCCGATCACCCGGTAGAGCCGTCCATCCAACCGCACCTCTTGGTCGAGCGGATCGTCCTCCTCGAAGAGCTGCCTGGCAATCCCGAAGCCGATGACGCAGACCTCGGCGCGTGTCTCCCGCTCCGCCTCGGTGAAGAAGCGCCCCCGCTCGACCCGCACCGAGACGATGTCCGGGAAGTTCTCCCAGACGCCGAGCAGCAGCGGATTGATCGCTTCCCGTCCCCGCGCCGTCATCGTCGGCTTGTCCCCGGTCGGCCCATAACTGCCGCGGATCTTCTGCGGCGAGACATCGAGCGGCAGATCGAGCTTTGCCGCGGCCAGCGCGTCCTCGTAGGTCAGGTTCTTGCGCTGCCGCTCCTCGGCGCTCGGTGTCCGGAACGAGGGCCCAATCTTCTCCTCCTTGGTGAAGTAGATGACGTTCGGGGCGCTCCGCTCCGTAATCGCCGCCACCCGCGCGGAGAGCCCCGTCAGGACCGCCCCAACCATGACCACCACACTCGTCCCGATCATGACCCCAAGCAACGTCAACGCGGAGCGCAACTTGTGCGACCGCAGCGAATCGGCCACCGTCCGCAGAATGTCGAGCAGAAGCTGTCGATCCATCATCGCCGGTCTCTCCCTACTCCTTGCGTAATGCTTCGATCGGATCAAGGCGCGCCGCCCGCCGCGCCGGCACCACCCCGAAGAGGACCCCGATCGAGCTGGCCACCAACAAGGCCGACAAGAGTGCCCATAACGGCACCCCAATCGGAAACCCCGTTGCCAATCGAGCAATCCAGACGAGCAGCGCCGCCAGGAGGACTCCGATCGTTCCTCCGACGAGCGTCAGCAGAGTCGACTCCAAGAGAAACTGGAGCAGGATGTCGCCACGTCGCGCTCCAATCGCCAACCGGATCCCGATCTCGCGCGTACGCTCCGTCACCGACGCCAACATCATGTTCATGACCACCACTCCGGCCACCACCAGCGCAATTCCCGTCAACGGGTAGAGAACCACCGCAACGATCGCCGTGATCCGCCCGGCAAAGGCCTCGATACTCCGCGAACTGGTCACGCTGAA
>JBMOHS010000199.1:0-6826 GCA_049317725.1 Blastocatellia bacterium | reverse complement strand
CTGCGGCTGGCGACCCGGGTGGCAGATAATGGGGACACAGAGGTTCTGCGCGTCGATGCCGATGGGTTGAAGAAGGTCTACTCCTGCTCGGTCTTCGAGTCGTGCGGTCCAGTTCGTTTCCACGCCGACAATCGCCGTGTCTACATGGTGACGGACAAGGGGGACGCAGTCGACCTGCAAGCCCTGACGCTCTTCGACCCTGTCTCCGGCAAGGAGGAGAAGGTCGAATCGGATCCGGAAAAGCGGGTCGACTTCGGCAGTGCCCAGTTCTCAGACCGGACGGATGAGTTGATCGCCACCGTCTATCTGGACGAGCGTGCCCGGGTCTACTGGAAGAACCGGGAGTGGCAGGCCGACTACGAGTTTCTCCAGGCGAAATTCCCTGGGCGGGAGATCGGCCTTGGGTCCGGGACGGCGGACGAGACGCTCATGCTGCTCTCGGTGTCGAGCGACACGGAGCCGGGGGAGCGGTACCTCTTCGACCGCAAGAAGCGGGAACTGACCTTCCAGTACCGAGCCTATGAGGCCCTGCCGCGGGAAGCGCTCGCTCCGATGGAGGCGGTTCGCTACCCATCCTCCGACGGGCTGGAGATCTCGGCCTATCTGACTCTCCCCAAGGGAGTGCCGGCCAAGAATCTCCCCCTGGTCGTCTTTCCGCATGGCGGGCCGTGGGCGCGCGATCAATGGGGCTACGACTCTTACGCACAGTTTCTCGCTAACCGGGGCTATGCCGTCCTCCAGCCCAACTTCCGTGGATCGACCGGGTATGGGAAGAAGTTTCTCAACGCGGGGAACCAGAAGTGGGGGGAGACGATGCAGGACGACCTGACGTGGGGAGTCCGCCATCTCGTCGCCAAGGGGATTGCCGATCCGAAGCGAGTTGGGATCATGGGCGGCTCGTACGGTGGCTATGCGACCCTGGCAGGATTGGCCTTCACGCCAGATGTCTATGCCTGCGGAGTGTCGATTGTCGGCCCCTCCAACCTGCTGACCCTGCTCGAGACGATTCCTCCCTACTGGGAGGCGGCCCGGATTCTCTTCCACGAGCGCATGGGCAATCCCGGGACACCCGAGGGCAAGGCGCGCCTGGAGCGGCAATCCCCGCTCAACTCAGCCAACCGCATCAAGGTACCTCTCCTGGTGATTCAGGGGGCAAACGATCCACGCGTCAAGAAGGCGGAGTCGGATCAGATCGTCATCGCCCTGCGTGAGCGGAAGTTGGCGGTCGAGTATCTGGTGGCGCCCGACGAAGGGCACGGCTTTGCACGCCCGATCAACAACTTGGCGACCTATTCCCAAGCGGAGAAGTTCCTTGCGACCCACCTCGGCGGACGTTACCAGACGGAGCGGAAGCCGGAGATCGAGCAGCGGTTGAAGGAGATCACGGTCGATATTGCCACTGTCACCCTGCCCAAGAAGATCGAGGCCGCGAGTGGGACTCCGCAACCGGTCACCGCGCTGCGAGCCGGCACCCACCGCTTCGAGGGGAAGATCGACCTGGGTGGGCAGTCGATCGGCTTTACCGCCAAGACGGAGATCAAGGAGGAGGATGGAGGATGGACGCTGGTCGAGACGGCCGCCTTCCCGCAGGGGGAGATGACCGATACGACCCGCGTCAGTCCGCAGGGGTTCGTGCCGAAGAGCCGGGCGATTCGCCAGGGACCCGTGGCGATCGATCTGACCATCGACGGCACGAAAGTGACCGGATCGATGGCGATGGGCGGGAACGCCCGACCGATCGACCTTCCCCTTGAGGGGCCTCTCTTCGCCGATGGGGCCGGGGCGTTTGACGTCCTCTCGACCTTGCCGCTGGCGGATGGCTACGAGGCAGTCTTCCGCAACCTCGATGTCAACAGCCAGAAGACCCAGCTCAAACAGCTCAAGGTGGTCGGCTCCGAGAAGGTGACCGTTCCCGCCGGTGCATTTGACGCCTGGAAGGTCGAGGTGGTCAGCCCGGCGGATGGGGGCAAGACCTTCTTCTGGGTCGGGCGTGAGTCCCGCAACGTGCTGCGGATCCAGGCGACCATGCCGCAGCTCAACGGCGCGACGATGACGATGGATCGCCTCCCATAACGGGTACGTCACTCGACTGACGTCGGGCGTGCCGCGGGGGAGCCAACAGGCTCCCCCCCGCGGCAAATGCCCGATCCGGCCCCCCTTGACCTTCGACCCGAGAGGAGACGCGAGAACCGATGGCCGTCTATGAGCATCGCTACCAATCCTACGAGGGAGCGCTAACGTCGAACTGGAGGCGGTTCCTGGTTCTGCCCCGCTATGCGTGGCAGGAGTTGGCCCGGAGCCGGCTCTTCCTGATTCTGATGGTAGCGAGCCTGATCTGCCCTCTTATCTACACCATCCTGATCTACCTCCACCACAACGCGAACGCCTTGGCGGCCTTCGGCATCTCGCCGGATCAGGTGCTCCCGATCGACGCAGCCTTCTTCCAATTCTTTGTGGGAGTCCAGACGCTGCTCGCGTTCTTGGTCGCGGTCCTGGTAGGGCCGACGCTCGTCTCGCCCGATCTGGTGCACAACGCCCTGCCACTCTACCTCTGTCGGCCGTTGACGAGGAGCGAGTACCTCCTCGGAAAGATGGTCGTTCTGGTGGTGCTTCTCTCGGGGATCACCTGGATTCCGGGAGAGTTGCTCTTTCTCTTCCAGTCCTTTCTGGGAGGTGGGGAGTGGTTTCTCGGGGAGGGGCAGAAGGGATGGTTGGCCGCGGCGATCTTCCTCTCGTCGATGGCCTGGATTCTGGTCCTGACACTGCTGGCCCTGGCCTTGTCGGCGTGGTTACGCTGGCGAGCGATTGCCAGCGGCGCCTTCTTCGCCCTCTTCATCGTCCCGTTTCCGTTTGGCATGGTCATCTTTGAACTCTTTAAGACCCGGATTGGGTTTGGGATCAACCTGACGATGGCGCTTGATGCGATCCGGCATGGCCTCTTCGGAACGACCTCCAATATTCCCGTCGCGCTGACGTTGGGAGAGGGGGGGCTCGTCTGGGGTGGGTACTGCCTGGTCGCGCTCTGGCTGCTCTCCCGCCGCGTCCGTGCGTATGAGGTGATCGCGTCATGACCTACCATCGACCTCGACCGGACGAAGATCGTCAGATCGTCTTGACCGATGTCTCAAAGTTCTACGGAGAGATCCTCGGCGTCAATCGGATCACGCTGACGATCGACCCCGGCATCACCTCGCTGGTCGGTCCGAACGGATCGGGCAAGACGACGCTCATGAACCTCTTGACCGGGTTGATCCAGCCGACCCGGGGGGAGATCCGGGTGCTTGGCATCTCACCGCGGGATCCGGAAGCGCTCTTCCGGCGGCTGGGCTACTGTGGACAGATCGACTCCTTTCCGCGAGGAATGACCGGTTATCAGTTTGTCGCGACGTTTTTGCGACTGCACGGCTGGGGAAAGGCCGAGGTCGCAGCGCGGGCGTGGCACGCGATCGAGCGGGTCGGCCTGGCCGATGTTGCCCAGCGCAAGGTCGCCGGCTACAGCAAAGGGATGCGGCAACGGATCCGGCTCGCGCAAGCGATCGCGCATCAACCTGACGTCCTCATTCTCGATGAACCGCTCAATGGGCTCGACCCGATGGCCCGCGCCGAGACGATCCGCCTCTTTCAGGAGCTGGCCAAGGAAGGGGTTCACCTGATCCTCTCCAGCCACATCCTGCACGAAGTCGACATGATGTCGGATCGGGTAATTCTGATCGACGGGGGATACTTGCGGGCGGAGGGAGGCGTGGCTGGTGTTCGCGAGGAGATCACCACGCGGCCGATGCGGATTCTGATCCGCTGCGATCGACCCGATCAACTGGCCGCGATGGTCTTCCAAGCCGGGATCGCCGTCGAGGCGCAGCTCCATCCAGACCGGCAGGGGCTCTTTGTCAGTACCACGCAGGCCGATCAGTTCTACCTGCGTTTCAACCGGCTCGCGCTCGAGAGCGACTTGGTGATCGAGTCGGTCGTCCCGGTCGACGACGACCTGGCCGCGGTCTATCAGTACCTGATCGGGCCACAGGGGGGAGGAGAGTAGAAACGCCATGACCCAATCAAACGCCGATGTCGATTCGAGCCGTTCCGTGCCCGACCCTGCACGGGAGGCATGGTCGCTCTGGGGGCGGCAGCTCGCTGCCTTGTTAGGGATCGAGGTCCGTCGGACCCTCTTGGGCCGCCGTTCCCTGCCGCTCTATCTTCTGGCGGGCTTTCCGGTGTTCCTCTTCTTTCTCTTGATCGTCGTCGATTCAGATGGATCCCCCTGGATTTTTCGCAATTGGAGCGAGGCGCAGGAGATCTATGCCAACATCTTCGACGCGCTGATCCTGCGGACGATGCTCTTCTTCGGGTGCGCCTGGATCTTCATGAACCTCTTCCGCGGGGAGATCATCGATCAGAGCCTGCATTACTACTTCCTGGCCCCGCTGCGGCGGGAGGTGTTGCTGATCGGAAAGTATCTGGCCGGGCTGGTGGTGACGGTCTGCCTCTTCAGCTTCTCGACCCTCGGCTCGCTCTTCTTTTTCTACTATGGACGGGGCTATCCGGCCAATGTCGAGCATCTGCTCGGAGAGGGGGGCTGGAGAGCCATCCTCGCCTACGAGTCGATCACCCTGCTCGGCTGTCTCGGGTATGGGGCCATCTTTCTGACCGTCGGGCTCTTCTTCCGCAATCCGATCCTTCCGGCCCTCTTTGTCTATGGCTGGGAGTGGCTCAACTTTCTGCTTCCGCCGCTGCTCAAGCGCATCAGCATCGTCCACTACCTTGAGTCACAACTGCCGGTCCCGATCAAGGAGGGACCCTTTGTCACCGTGGTGGCGGCGACTCCGTTCTGGGTTTCATTGCTGGGCCTGCTGGTCTTTGTCGGGCTCCTGCTGCTGGGTGGCGCGCGGCGGATTCGCTCGGTTGAGGTCAAGCCACTTGACGCCTAGCCGACAAGCTGGGGGAAAGGGAGCACTTCCTTCCTCGCTTCAAAACTGGAGATGAGTCCGGTAGAGTATCCTTTCGTGTGCGATTGGCGAGTCTGCATGACCAAACAAGGAGGGATTGTGGAGCAGGAAGAGAGGGAGCAAGTCGAGCTTCGCGGTGGGACGATGAAGAGAGACGGGAAGGCGATTCTGCATCCGGACGATCGGTTCAGGAGGCTCGACCGACGAATCGTCCAAGTCTGGACGATTGGGAGTCTGCTGGGGTACGGGATCGCCCTTCTCTTCGTCCTTCCGTGGGCCATTTACTGGGGATTGCGCCATCCGATGTTGTTGGGGTGGGTTCTCCTTGGGTGGGGCTTGCTGGTCGGGGGCGCGCTCTGGCTCAGTTTCTGGCGGCCGTCGAGGCTTTACCGGGCGTGGGGATGGCGGATCGATGATCGCCTCCTGGAAACACAGAGTGGATTCCTCTTTCAGCGGCGGCGTCTCTTGCCGCTCAACCGCTTGCAGCACGTCGATCTGCGCCGCGGGCCGATCGAGCGGATCTATGGTCTGGCTTCCTTGATCCTCCATACCGCCGGGACTCACTCGGCCAATCTGACGATCCCGGGGCTGGAGGTCACCGAGGCCATGCGGTTGCGGGATCATCTGGTCGAGAAGGGAGGCGGCGATGATGCCGTCTGAGCCGATCCCTTCTTCCTCGCCGGAGGCGATGCCCGAAGAGTCGCTATCTCCTTTCCCATCTCCCGACTCCACGAAAGTGACTCCCCGGCGCGATCTTCCGCTCTTTGAGGGAAGACTGCATCCCTTGACCCTGGCCTTTGGGATCGGGAGAGGGCTGCGGGGAAGCCTCCCGATCCTGCCTCTGATCTATTTTGGCAAGCCCTGGATGGCGTTCGGCGTTCTGGCGATGATGTTAGGGGGAAGCGTTCTGACTGCCCTGCTGCGGTACTTCTCGTTCACCTACCGGATTGAGGCAGGGGAGTTGATCACCTCGGGAGGGATCATCTCCCGCAATGTACGACACATCCCCCTCGACCGGATTCAAGAGATACAGGTGGAGCAGGGGGTGATCCACCGGATCCTCGGAGTGGTCGACGCGCGGATCGAGACGGCCGGCGGCGGGCAGGGAGCGGAAGCGGTCCTGTCCGTCCTCAAGCTGGAGGAGGTGGACCGGTTGCGCACGGCCATCTTTTCCGCAGCCGCGGTCTTTCGAGATGGCCGGGAGAGTGCGACTCCGCTTCCGGACGGTACTGCTGCGCCGGTCCCCGCCAGGGAAGAACCCTCGGCGCTACTCTATCGGCTCCGCACACGAGATCTGCTGCAGGCTGGATTGACGACCAACCACTTGGTCTCGCTCCTGGTCGCGCTCGGAGCCATCTGGAATTTGGCGGACAATGTCTTGCCGGAGACCTTCTATCGGGATTGGATCCAAAAGACACTCGAGCGTGGGGTGCAATCGGCCGATCCAGCGCAACTGGATCCGGCAGCGTGGGCGTCGGGGCTGATCGAGGGCTGGCTTCTTCCGGCCCTCTTCCTGGTGGCGGGTCTGCTCTTGGTCGCGCTGCTTGGGGCGATCTTCTCGACGGCGCGGGCCATCCTGCTCTTTCACGGGTTTGAGCTCACGCTGCGTGGCGAGGACCTCCACCGTGGCTACGGACTCTTGACACGGCGATCGACCAGCCTGCCTCGGCACCGCATCCAAGTCTTGAAGATCGAACAGACCCTGCTGCGTCGGGTTTGGGGATTAGCGACATTGCGGGTCGATACGGCTGGCAACAAGCTCGACAACGAGGAGGGACCGAATGGGCGCGATACCCTGCTCCCGATCACACCCATCGCCGAGGTCCCTCCCCTTCTGTCGTTGGTCTTCCCGACCCTCTCTCTTCCGAGCCAAGACGACTGGC
>JBMOHS010000198.1:0-6843 GCA_049317725.1 Blastocatellia bacterium | reverse complement strand
GATCGATGCGGATCGGAGTTTGTACCCCGTGCAGGATCTCTGGCAACCGGTCGATCTGGATCCCTTCGGCTTCGAGCATGAGTTGAAACCCGAGACAGACGCCGATGATCGGGCGTCGCCCTTTGATTGCGTGATAGAGCGCCAAGCTGTTGGGATAGTCCCGCGGATGCCCCGGCCCAGGGGAGAAGACCACCGCCTCCCACGCTCTCAGATCGCTCCCGGCCGAGGGCACGACCAGCTCCTCACTCTGGCACACCTCGACCTCGAGGCCCAGCCCGCGCAGTTGCGCAATCAGGTTCCAGGAGAAGGAGTCCCGATGGTCGACGAAGAGGATCATGCTCGGCTATCCACCAATGAGAGCAGTCTCGTGATCCGGTTCCTCGATGACATCCAACAGATCCAACAAGGCCTTTCCTTTCAATAAGTTTTCACGGTACTCGTAGGCGGCATTGGACTGGATGACAATGCCACCACCGGCTTGGACGTAGCCATCCCGACCTTGGATCATGAGGGTGCGAATGATGAGATTGAAGTGCAAGTCGCCGTCGTCGGCGATGGTGCCGAACGATCCTGTGTAAGGGCCGCGAAAGGAAGGTTCCCAGCGGTCGATCAGCTCGATGGTGCGGTACTTCGGGCAGCCGGTGATCGAGCCGCCCGGCAGCATTGCCCGCAGGATGTCCGATTGCCGTGCCGTGGGGTGGATCTCTCCGGCAAGGCGCGTCACCAAGTGGTGAACGTGAGCGTAGCTCTCGACCTCCCGCAAGTGGGTGATCTGCACCGAACCACTGCGGCAGACGCGGTTGAGGTCGTTGCGCTCGAGGTCGATCAGCATGTTGTGTTCGGAACTCTCCTTGCCATCTGCGGCAAATGCCGAACGCAACTGCGCAGGATCGATCGACTGGCCGTCGGCTTTGCGCGGAAAGGTGCCCCCAATGGGGCGGGTCGCCAGAGTGGTCCCGCGCAGATCGATCACCGTTTCCGGGGAGCAGCTGACGAGCGCGAAGTCGTCCCATCGCAAATAGAAGGCCTCCGGTGCCGGATTGCGCTGCATGAGCTTGGCAAACGCGCTCGCAGGATCGGGTGCCGCCGTGCGGTGGCGAATCGAGAGTTTGATCTGATAGGTCTCCCCCTTCCGAATCGCCTCCTTGGCCTGCTCGAACATCTGCTCATACGCGGCCAAGTCGCAGTTGACCTCAGGCGTCGACCCTCGAGGGGGAGCCACCAGCTCAGTCTCCGCTGCGATCGGAGCGGCCAACTTCTCCGCCCATGTGGCTACCCGACGTCGATCCAGTCCATAGAGATCGACTTGGTCGTCACGAATGACCCATCGGACGGTTGGCCGGGCAAAGAGTCCATCCGGAATTCCCTCGATGTCCCGCGGGGCCTGACATTCGATTCCTTGCAGCGCGCAGAGCCACTCGTACCCGAAAAAACCGACCCACCCCGTGAAGGTCTCGTCCCTGGAATCCTTGGAAATGGTTGGAATCCGATGCAGTTCAAGCGACTGAAGGTCGGCTTCGATCTGCTGGCGATCGAGTTGCCGCCAAGTCTCGAAATCGACAAACCCCTCAAAGCTGCCCGCGTCACGCTGCCAACGCAGCATGACGCGGTGACCACAGGCCTTGAGGAGCGGGGCCAGCCCCGCAAAGGGGATACTGGCTGTTGACAGCTGGCCAAGACTCTTTGATCGACCCATTCGATGCACATTCTCCCTGCTCACCAAGCACCCTTTTTGCTAGACGATTATCCCTTCACGGCCAGGCTTGACCAAGTCTGTTTCTATGCTCTTGTCTGATGAAGAGGGGAGGGAGCGGGAGATGATCGTGCTGGGAGGGAGGGCCGTCTACTGATCCGTCGGCTTGCCGTCTCTTCGATTTCCTCTTTTCAACTTTTCAATCGGGACGGGAGGGAATCGAGCTCCCGCGATGGCTTCAAGACGAGAGAGGGGAAGGAGCATCTGGTTAGCGTCGGTTGAACGGGGGCCCGAGTATGCTCACGGTTTACGGCAACGTGCCAGATTGGTCCCCTTCCACCGCCTCTCTCAAGCCGATCTGCAAGTGAGGGTCAAGGCTCCTGCCAGATGATCTTCCCCGTCCGGTCAATCCAGGCATATTTGCCTGGATCCCCCGGGAGAACGGTCTGGGCGATCCCTTCCCGAAACTTGGTCGCCTTGACATACTGGGGACGAATCACCATCTGCCCTTGTCGATCGATGTAGCCCCATCGCCCATTCTGTTTGACCGCGGTCAGCCCGTCCGAGAATCCTGTCGCGACCTCCTCATAGCTTGCCGGAGCAATGACGACTTTCCCCTGTCGATTGATCCAGGCATACTTCCCCTCGATCTTGACCCAAGCGAGCCCCTCGAAGAAGGCGTAGCCGTCTTCGAACTGGACGGGAATGACCATCTTGCCGGTGCGATCGAGATAGCCGATACGCCCTTTGAGGCGCACGCCAGCCATACCCTCCGTAAACCCATAGGTATTTTCGTAGATGCAGGGGATGACCGGCTTCCCTGTGCGGTCAATAAACCCGAACTTTCCATTCTCGCGAATGAAGAGCAGTTCGTCTTCGTTCTTCGCCTCCCGGGTCAAAACGGAGACGGGTGGAAGCGTCCCTGGTGTGCCGGCCGTCTCAGTTGGTACGGGATCCGTCTGGGCCAGTCCAAGCACTGGAACGATCAACAAGCTCACCAACAGCATCCACCGACAACTGGGTCGCCTTCCACAAGATTCTTGCGTCATCGAGTTCATCCTCCTTAAGTCTACGTTCTGTAGATGGGACAAGGGAGGAGGTCGGTCGGCCCCCTCCCCGGCTTGGTTGAAATGACTCTTCCCGGCTTCAAAAGAGAAGCTTCATCGAGAGCTGGATCGATCTCGGGCCACCAATCTGATAGAGCGAATTGAATCCAGCGCTGGGGCTGGTCTGATTGGCGCCTGTGTTTCCACTCAATCCCCTCCCCAGCATGCTGATGGAGCAGCCGAAGGTCGCCTGATTCAGGTTGCAGCCGCTGGGGGCAGCCCCGGGTACAAAGGATGCGGCTGGGTCATTGAAGTTGGGGTGATTGGTCAGGTTGAAGAACTCGGTCCGGAACTGGAGTTGCGTTCGCTCTCCGAGGGTGAACTGACGTCGGACGGCCAGATCGACCTGCCAGAGGCCAAAGCCGCGCAGCCCGTTCCGTCCGAGCGTCCCTTGTCGTCCCGGTGTCGGTACCGCAAAAGCGGCGTGGTTGAGTCGCTTTCCACCGGGGGCCGAGCTGTCAGTCAAGTAGACGGGGACACCCGCGACCAAGTCGACGCGTCGTGTCGCCGCGATGTTCAGAATATCGAACTCCTGGGTGATGACGCTGAAGGGGCGAGCTGATTGGACCCGACCAATTCCGTCCAACGACCATCCTCCAACCAAGTTTCGCCAAAGGGCTGGACCGGAAGGGCGACCGAACTCATAGCTGATCGCGGAGGTGAAGTTGTGGCGGAGATCGAAATCGGATGGTCCCCGCTCCAGTGCCAAGTTGATGTCCCGTTCAGGGATTCCCGTCGTCAACTCATCCGAGACGGTGTCGAGCGATCGGGCATAGGTGTAGGACGCCTGCGCCTGCCAGCGCCGCACGAACCGTCGACGAAACTGCACTTGCAGGGCATGGTAATCAGATTCCGCGCCATTGCGCGTGATCGAGACGGGAGCCCCGGCCTGAGGAGTGGTTGAGGGTGCGGGACCGAAGATCGCCGGATTGAGGACGGTGATGGCTCCCGTGTTGAGCCGGAAGCGGTCTCGTACAAAGGCGGCGTTGTAGTTGCGCAGCTGCTCGGCCCGCAGCAGCCGTCGTCCCTGCGCTCCAACATAGGAGACGCTGATCGACTGCTGCTGTCCCAATCCTTTCTCCAGCGCGACGTTCCACTGCCGGGTATAGGGGAGTTTGAGATTGCGATCGAAGACGAAGAAGCTGGCGCTGTAGGGGGGTGGAAGCGTGTCAGAAAAGGCTGGCGGGGTCAGGTCCGCCTCCTGCGCGGGGAATCGCAGCTGAGCTGGATTGGTGATCGTGCGCACGGTGTTGTAGGGGAAGCTGCTGTAGCCTCGCAGTGCCGTTCCTTGCCCGGTGTCATAGAAGATCCCGGTCCCAGCGCGAAAGACGAGCGAATGTCTCTCCGAGATGGTCCAGGCCAGCCCCACCCGGGGTGCCACGTTGTTCCAGGTCGTCTCCCATTGCCGCGTCCCGGGCTTGGCAATGGTGGCGGTGAGGGGATTCTCGAGCCCATCGATCTGGAAAGGGAGACGATCTCCCGCCAGGGGGGGGTTGACCTCGTAGCGTGCCCCGTAGGTCAGGGTCAAGCGGGGCTTGATCCGGAAGGTGTCCTGAAGAAATCCAGAGAAGTTGTGGACATAGAAGTCCGTGATCGGCGCGAATGCCTGGAGGGTGATGCTGTTGGGAGTCCCCGATGCCCGGGCGGCCTCGGTGCTGAAGACGTAGCTGATCCCGATATCACTTGCCTCCTGGATGGGGCGCAGCCGACGGTAATCGAACCCAAACTTCCATTCGTGCCGGCCCTGGACCCATGTCAAGTTCTCGACGATGTTGATCTGGCGCTGACGATTTCCGACCGCCTTCCCGAGTGTCAAATTTCCGGCTGAAATTCCTGCGTTGAAATCTCCCGGCATCAGTTGGAAGCTGACCCGTGTCGCCGCCCGGGAGGTGAAACTGGGGAAGATGAGATTGTCCGGTGGAAGGATCGCCCCGTCGACCGGAGTCCCTTGAAACGCGAACTGCCCATTCGACTGGCTGCTGTTGAAGCGGAGGTCACTGACCAATCGCGGAGTCACCGTCCAGGTCATCCCGAGCGTGAGAGTCCGATTGTCCTGCCGAAAGAAGTTCTCCTGGCTGGGGAAGGAGCGGATCGATGAGTTGGACGGTGCTTCGTTGAAACGCCCGAAGATCTGGATCTGACGATTGAGGTGGTGGTCGAGCCGGAAGCTGGTCGCGTGGAGGGTCGAAGGGTAGGAGAGTCCGGCGGTGTAGCGGCCGGCATCCCGTGGGTCACCTCCGGCACCGCCCGGATTGACCGCTGGCAAATTGGGCAGCGGGAAGGCACGCAGGACAGCCTGCATCGGCCCTGTCGCCTGATTGCGAGCCTCGACCGACGGAACGCGGGCGAGCAGGACCCCCGGTTGGGGCTGGATGAGAAGGACACTCTCGTGGGAGACAAAGAAGAAGGTTCGATCCGTTCCGTCATACCCAAGCGGACCAAAGACCGATTTGGGAAGACGGATCGGCCCGCCGATCGTCCCTCCGAAGTCGTTTTGGCGCAGTTTACGCCGTCCACGCCCATCCCGATTGTCGAACCAGTCAGCGGCGTCGAGGGCTTCATTGCGGAGGTAGTGAAAGAGGGACCCGGAGAAGCGATTGCTTCCCGAGCGAGTCGCGATCGAGATCTGCCCACCCGGCATTCTCCCAAATTCTGGCGCGTAGCTCGAGGTCTGTACCCGAAACTCTTGCAGCGCATCGACCGTTACCAGACCGCTGAACCCACCCAGTACGGTCATCCCCGGAAGGGTTCCAGCCGCTTGTTGGAAGCCTTGGGCGGTGACGCTGGCGCCGATGTTGCCGCTCACACCGTCGACCAGAAAGTAGTTGGCGTTGCTCCGTTGTCCATTGACCGAGAACTGCCCCGTGGCAATGCTCCCACCGGTGCTGCCGGTCCGGGTCAGGACCACTCCCGGAGTCAGTTCGAGCAGGGTTTGAAAACTGCGCCCATTGAGCGGGAGGTTGGCGACGAACTGTCGATCGACAAGCGTCTGCACCGCTGCACTTTCACGTTCGATCAGTCCCGAGCCGGTTGTCACGATCACCGTCTCCCGGACATCCCCGACCGAGAGGGTCACCTCTTCTGTGACCACGCCAGCGACGCTGACCGTCACCTCCTCACGTACCCAAGTCTGGAACCCATCTCGACGCACCTCCAAGCGATAGCTTCCCGGGGAGATCTCTGCCAGGACGAAGAGCCCCCGTTCTCCCGTGGTGGCCTCCCGAACCAAGCCTGTGTCTCGATTGACTGCTCGGACCGTCGCATTGGCAATTGCGGCTCCGGTCGGATCGACGACTCGGCCCGTGATCTTTCCCGTGACGGCGGCTTCGGTGGTGCCACCAGAGAAGAGAAGCCCCAGGATCACTCCTGCAACCAAGAGCATCCGGCGCCCTCTCCAACTCTCCTCCATCCTTTCCCAGCGTAGTCTCTGGGCTCCTTTTCTCATGCGATTGTTCAGACGGTTCATTGGAAACTCCCTCTCCTCCTCACTTGATGGCTGGATCGATTCACGTCAAGAAAATCGGGATCGTAGTCAGCAGAGGGGCACTCGTCGATCAGAATCTGATGAGTGGTCGCGAGGAGCCGGTCAATGGTCAAATGGGGGGAGGGAGTGGATCTGCTCCAAATTCTCCCGGGAGGCAAACCGCTAGTCTGGCCTGTGGGGCCGCTGACCTCCTCTCTCGGACCATTCGTGAGTTGAGCGGAGACGATCAAGGTCCGATCAGGTACCCTCAAGGCGTTCTCAAGCGGATTGGTCGAGGTGACCAAAATGATGATCGAGAGAAAAAGAGCCGGGATGGCGAACGACCGAAAGGGAGATCTGATGGCACACGATGAGCAGAATCGACAAAGGCAGGTGAAGAGTGGAGGGCGGGCGGAGTACTCCTGGAGAGTCAGCACGGCGAGCTTGCTTTTCGTTGGGCTTCTCTGGTGGGGAGGAGCGGTCAGTGGACAGGAGAAGCCGCTGGGCCTGCCCGAGAAGCGTGTTCCATGCTCCGCCTGTTTTCCTGTGGAGGCACTCTCCCCAGAGGAGCGCTCGCTCGC
>JBMOHS010000197.1:0-6847 GCA_049317725.1 Blastocatellia bacterium | reverse complement strand
TCGAACCGCTCCCCAAGCTTTTCGTGCAGTGGGTCGAAGAGCAGAGACTCCCGCAGGATCTTGTCGAACCGCGCCTGCCCACTTGTCGACCGCTGCCGTCGGATCAATAAATAGATCTTGTCGACTTCCGGCAGGTGCTCCAACACCTTGGCCACCCAGACCTTCCCGATAAAGCCGGTGAACCCGATCAACAAGAGCGACTTGCCCCGATAGGTCTGCCCCATCGGCAGGGGGGCGAGGGCCCGTTCCGAGTGGAAGAGGATCTGCGGGAGTTGCAGGAAGGGAGATTGTCGCTTCGCCGGTTCGATTCCCGCCCAGAGCCGCGACTCCCTCCCTTGATAGCCCAGATTGCGCACGAGAGTGGTCGGCTTGACCCGCCCGTTCGGTTTCCGGCCGATGATGCGCGCTAAAATCTGGCGAGGCCGGATGACGGGGGTCTCCAAGCGGCCTGTCGCCAGTCCGTCCCGAAACTCCAGCCGGTTGGCGAGGAGCAGCTCCACCCCCAGATGGTGTGCCAACGGGCGCATAACGTGGTCAAGCCCCTGGCTGACCAGCACGATCCGCTCTCCTTGGCGGAGGGCTTCCCGCAGTTGCGCCACTCCCTTCGGCTTGAGCCGTGGCAGAAGGCGGTATTGGAAGTACTCCTCCCCGAGCAAGTCGAGTCGATCTTGGCTGATTCCCCGCAGCAACGTGTGGAGGACGCGTGTCGCGGCGACGCGGTTGATCGAATAGAGCAGCGGACGGATCAACGCCAGCAGGGCCATTCCTCCCCGCCGCTGCCATCGCTCGGAGAACCGCTGCGCGTTCCAGGTGAAGAACGCGACCGGGCGGACTGCGGTCAGGTTGACCAGACTCCCCTCCGCCCGCCAGAAGGTGATCCCATCCGGGGGCTCAGGCTGAGACAGGGGAGAGGCACTGGGCGTCGACCTGCCCACTGTTTGCGGACGCCACTCCCCAGCTCCGCCCTTTCCGGAGGTCGTCTCGTTCCCTCGATCCGCCCCGATTGGGACGGCACTGGAGTTGGGTTGCTGACCATTCCCCTGCATAGATGCCGCTGTGCCTTCTCTCTTCTCCGAGGCAGAAGAGTGTCCTGTCCTCAGATATGGTCGAGATATGGTCGAGACGGTCTCGGACGACCGGGCCGACTCCACCCTGCCCAGATTTGACTGATGACCCGACTTGGTCCGACCCGACCGATCGTCTCCAGGGACTTCCTGAGCCGGCCTGAGCCGGCCTGAGCCGGCCTGAGCCGGCCTGAGCCGGATTGATCTTCCCTCGAATCTGGGCCGGTCTCAACTTCAACCCAGACCAACCTGAAGCGCCAGACATTCCCCCCCTCTGCCAACCGCACGGTGCTGCGCAGCCTTCCCTCGGGCCTCCCCGGGTGTCCAGGACCAGGCCCGGAGGAGCTGCCCGGCAAGGGGATAGAACAGGCCAAATCACTTCAGAGTAACGTTGCATGAAACCGTAAAACCGCGCGTTAGTCAAACCATTCTCCCGATCGCTCGCGCCGAGTTGCGAGTCCTGCCGATCCGCCCTATAATCCCTAAGTTGTCTGGCCGGTGGATGGTCATCCCAACCAATCCCACGGTCGAACCTGATCCTTTCCCTTGTCCTTTTCTCGATTCTTGGTCTCTCCTCTTCAGGTAGTCTGGCCCCGGTTCGTCAGCCCGGTTCGTTTGCCCGATTCGTCAGCCCGATTCGTCAAGAGGATGGTGAGGATTGAGGAACGGAAGATCTGGCCGTCGAGGCACCCCTGAAAGGCGCCAAGAAGTACAAGTGGAAGTCGCAGTAAAAGAGAAAGTAGAAGAGAAAGAAGAGAAAGTAGAAATAGAGGAGGACCCCCCCTTTGGAGAGTGATGTTTCTTCCCTCGAAGAGGTCTCCCTGATCTGGTTGACCGGAATTGGGTGCAATGGGTGCACCCTCGCGATGTTGGAGGCGGCCGACCCCGGGATTGAGGACCTGCTCACCGGCAGCGTCGAAGATGCTCCGCGCTTGGCGCTCTACCACCCGGAACTCTCCCTCGAGAGCGGCGCTCAATTCCTGGCAATCCTCGAGCGGGCTGCCCAAGCGCAACTCGGATCTTACATCCTGGTGCTGGAAGGAGCGATTCCGGTCGACCTCCCTCCGCCCCATCCCCCGCGATACAGCCTGGGTGCGACCCGCGACGGGAGTCCGATCCCGCTCTCCCACTGGATCGGGCGGTTGGCGCCCGGAGCGGAGGCGGTCATTGCCATGGGCAGTTGTGCCACCTGGGGGGGGATTCCAGCCGCGCTGGGGAGTCCCTTGCGGGTCAGCGGACTGGGAGAGAGCCTTGGCGGTTCTTTTCGCAGCCGTGGTGGGCTCCCAGTGGTCAACTTACCGGGGTGTGCCCCCCCTGGGGAAGGGTTGATCGAGACGCTCGTCTACATCTTTCTCCACCTCCGCCAACTCGTCCCGCTCGCCCTGGATGAGGAGAACCGTCCCCGGTGGCTCTATCAGCACGAGGCCTACCCGATCCCCCCGCGGGTCGAGTATGCCCCAGCGGCCGGCTATGACCTCTCGCAACGCGAGGCCGTCGCCTGCCCGGTGCCAGTGACAGGTTGGGTTCGCAAATTGGGGGGGTGCGCACGGGTTGGAGGCAGTTGTATCGGGTGCACCGATCGCGACTTCGTCGACCGCCACCTCGCCTCGGCTCGACCGGACCCGGTCAACAATTTCTGAAAGGGCGGTCGTCGTGGTATTTCGCAGTCTGCCAATCGAATACGACATCTTTGGCCGGGCCCGCCTGCGGGATGAGGACGCGACTGCGCCCTTCGACGTTGTCGATGAGACCCGTCGGCAGCGAGTCCGGCAACGCGAGCGGTTTCTCGCGGAGGCGCGCGAGCGTTCCGCCGTCCGGGCCCTCTCCATTCGCCCACTGACGAGGTCCCGTGCTCCGCTGGCAGTCCACCTGCTGCTCGACTTTGACCAGCGCCGCATCCTGGACGCGAGGATCGAGGCCGTGGAAACGACCCCTCACGAGCAGATCGTTCTGCAACGGCCTGCGGCCGACGCAGTGGCGATCATGAGTCGGACGCCGGGTGCAACGAGCGGGGCGCAGAGCATTGCCGCCTGTCTGGCGCTCGAGATGGCGGGCGGCGTGGCCCCCCCACCGCTGGCCATCCTTACCCGCAATCTTGGAGCCTGCGGGGAGATGATCGCTGATCTCCTGCGCCATCTCTTCCTGGTGGTGGGGCCAGACTACGCCGCGTCGGTCATCCAGGCGACCTCTCCCGCCGTCTGGCGGCGTGCCCAGATCACTTCGGCGCCCGGTTCGAACCTCCACGGGCAGGAATCGATCGCTGAACTGATGCGCGGCTTGGTCCCCTTCACCGGCAAACTCAGCCGGGAGGCTCTGCACTATGCCCGGTTGGCGGGGGAGATCGCCACGCTCGTCTACGGCAAAACGCCCCATCCCTCGACCCTCTTCCCGGGGGGCAACTCGATCGAACCAAGCCGCGAAGTCTTCACCACGATCCTTGCCCGCCTCAATACCCTCCTCGAATATGTCCGCAAGGTGGCAGCGATCTGGGACGATCTGGTCGATTTTCTGCTTGACGCGGAGCCGCGCTACCGCCGTCTCGGAGAACTCTCCGCCAACCTCCTCAGTCTGGGCGTCTGGGAGGACCACGACGTCTACGATGCGAGTTATGTCAATTGCAATACCTGGGGTGCCCGCCGGTACTCGCCACCGGGCGTACTGGTCAATGGCGAATGGCGGACCGATCGGCTGAGCGATCTCAACATTGGGCTCGAAGAGTTTGTCGATCGCCCTCTCCCGGCGCAAGCCGGAGAACCCCGCTTTGCGACCGACCCGATGAGCAATCCGATCTCCCCGCGCCATCCTTGGAATAGAGAGGCGGGGCAGGGGGGAATGGGGTCTACCCCGGGAGGACAGGAGAGGGACGCGCGCCAGACGTCGTTGCCCGCGCCGCGTTGGGACCGGGAGCCGATGGAATCTGGGCCGCTTGCCCGACTCTGGATCAACACGGTCAGCCAGCACGCTCGCTGCGAGTTCATCCATCCAGCCCGCCAAGGACTGACCATCGATCTTCCCAAGGCCCAACATCCCGCCGCGAGCCTCTTCTGGCATCTGCCCGAGCGGCCGAACGCCCTCGAGCGAAACCGTGCTGCTGCCTACCAAGTTGCTTTTGCTGGCATGGTCGCCTACGACAATCTGCTCAACATCTTCGAGTGCCTGCGCCGCGGAGAGATTCGGATGTCGAAACGCTTCATGCTCCCCGACCGCTCCCTCGGGGTCGGTTTCTGGGAGTCGGCTGGCGGGGCGACCTCCCACCACCTCGTCGTCAAAAACCAGCAGATCACCAACTACCAGGTGGTTGGACCCGTCGACTGGATGTGCTCGTCGCGGGATGGGGCAGGTACTCCGGGAGTGGTCGAGATGGCGCTCCTCAACACCCCGATCCTTGAGGAGTGGCGCGACCCATCGGCCTTCTCCGCCATCGACATCCTGCGCGTCGTGCGCAGTTTTGCCCCCTGAGCGGAGAGGACCGAGCTTGCTGTCTGGGCGTCGCCTATGATCTTCCGGAATACCTCCAATTTGACAGACACGCGGGGCCATTTTGTCTTTCGTGCTTCTCCCCTGACGCGAACCGCCACTCCGCTCGCCCTCGAAGCGACGATCGACTTGGCGCGTCGACGAGTCGTCACCGCCCGGGTCACCCGGCTGATGTCTTGGTCCCCAGTTGCCCTCGCCACCGATCGGTCCCCGAGCGATGCCGTCGCCCTCCTCAGCCGCGTCAGTGGGTTTGGATCGATTGCCCATAGCCTCGCCAGCGTTCAAGCGCTCGAGATGGTCTACGAGGTTCCGCCCCCCCCTCTCGTGACCCTCTGCCGGGGCTTGGGGATGGCTGCGGAACTGATGGCGACCCATACCCGGCAACTTTTTCTGACCGCTGGCCCGGACTATTCTGAAGCCGCCCTCAGCCGGACCAGCATGCACCTCTGGCGGACGGCGCAAACCGCCAAGGCCGCGGGGACCGTCTTTCACGGATACCGGACCATTGCCGACATTATGCGGGGGTTGAACCCGGTTCGTGGCAAACTCTACCGCGAATCTTTGCATCTCATGCGCGTTGCCTGCGAGGTGGCAACGATGCTCTTTGGCAAATACCCTCATCCAAGCGCCCTCTTTCCGGGAGGGCTCGGGATTGTGCCCGATCGGGAGCTGTTTCAAGGGCTGCTCGGCCGCTTCAACCACCTGCTCGACCACGCCAAAAAGGTGACGGCGATCTGGGACGACTTGGCCGACTTCTTCGCGCAGCGGGCCCCGTCTTTTGAGGCAGTGGGGGAAGGGCCGGCCCATTTTCTCTCGTTTGGCCTTTGGGATGACCCGGAGGGGTATGACGCCAGTTATGCCCAGTGTGGAAACTGGGGGAGTCTGCGCTCATGCACCCCTGGCCTGCTGCGGGATCGGCAACTGGTCACCACTCGGTTACCGGATCTGCGCGACCAGTTGCCCTCACTCCGCGAGCAACCGGTCGAGACCGGGCCACTCGCCCGTCTCTGGCTGACTGCCTGCGGGGGACATCTGCGACACCAGTTCATTGAACGGACCGGAAAGACAGGCGGAGACGAGGCTGGATTGCTCTTTGATGTCCCGAAGTTTCAGCTCCCAGCGACCTATCTTCAGTGGCGCCTTCCCGCTCGTGTCAACGTCATTGAGCGGAACCGGGCTCGGGCCTATCAGATCGCCTTTGCCAGCATCGTCGGGTTGACCTGCCTGCTCCGCGCGTTTGAGAGCCTTTCACGGGGAGCCAAGGCGATGTCGAGTCCCTATCGCGTCCCTGCCGAGGGGGCCGGTGTCGGGTTTTGGGAGGAGGGCGGCGGTGCCATCCTCCACGAGGTGGCCCTCCGGCAACGCAAGCTCTCGGACTACCAAGTGCTGACCCCAGAGGCTTGGCTTGCCGCCGAGGGGGACTCGGCACGCCCCTCGACGGCCCTCGAAGCCGCTCTCCTGGCGACTCCCCTCGTCGAGGAGTTCAGTCAGCCCGAGACGTTCACGGGGATCGATCTCTTCCGCGTCATCCGAAGTTTTGACGCTTGACCGTCCACTTCCTCTCCTCTTACAGCAGGGAAAGTGGGACAATCGCCACCGACCGACTGGAAATATCTCGGGCGTCGACAGGGAAGAGACGAGACAGAGCGGTTGATCAAGAAAAATCGAGAGACTGAACGAAGAAGAGCAGGCAGGATAGACAAGACAGAAAAGTTAGACAAGATAGAGAAGACAAAGAAGGCAAAGAAGACAAAGAAGATAGATGGACACACAGCGCGAGAGAGAAGGAGACCCAGCATGAAATTCCCCGGCTGGAAGGGAAAAACGACAGAGCTCAATCGGGAGGAAGGCGCCCGCAAGCTTCACGAGGCAGCCTGGCCCGATATGTTCGCCAACTTGCAGAGTGCCTACGCCGAGTTGAGCAACACTCAATTTGAGTTGGAGCGCCGGACGGCGGAGATTGCCGAGACACGGGACGTCTTTCAGCAGGTCGTCTCTTCGATGTCGGAGGCGCTCTTTCTGACCGATCGGTCCGGGCGGGTGGTGCGGGCCAACCCCGCGGCGGCGGCCCTGGTCGGCTATCCCGAGTCCTCCCTGCTGGGCCGCCCGCTGACCTCGGTCTGCCATTCGGAAGTGATCCCCGCGACTCCCTGGAAGCTGGTCGAGATGGCGCCGGATGGCAAGCTCTCCAACCTGGAGATCGATCTCCCGGGGCCGGATGGGGTCTTGATCCCCGTCAGTTTCTCGATCAGCCTGATGCACGACAAGCAGAACAAGGTCACTGGAGTGCTCGCCGTGGCGCGCGA
>JBMOHS010000196.1:0-6855 GCA_049317725.1 Blastocatellia bacterium | reverse complement strand
TGGGTGAAGATCGAGTGGCTGACCGTCCCGGTGCTGTCAGAGAACGACTCCTGTTCGATGCCCAAGGAGCGGAGGATGCTGAGATAGACGTTGGACATCCGGGTTTCGCCGTCGCGCCAGTATCCGCAATGCTTGAGCCCCATGTTCGCACCGCCAGCGATCAGCGTCGGCAGATTGTGCGGGTTGTGGGTCGTGCTGGCACCGCTGCCGAAGAGCACGATCGTGTTGTCGAGGAGCGTACCGCGGCGATCCTTATACTCGTTCATCCGCGCGAAGAAGTGGGCAAGCAGTTGACTGAGAAAGAGGTCATACTTGGCGAAGTCGAGCTGACCCTCCTTGTCGGTGGCGTGCGAGAGGTTGTGGTGCGTCTTGGAGAGGCCGAGCCGGAGCGGGAAGGTGTCGCTGATGCCCATGCCATCTTCCCGATTGAGCATGAAGGCGACAGAGCGGGTGATGTCGGCATCGAAGGCGAGGGCAATCAGGTCGAACATCGTCCGGTAATACTCGGCCGGATCACCTTCATTGGTGGCATCGAGGCGGAGATGGGAGTAGTCCTGCTGTTTGAGCGGAATATCGATCCACTTCTCGGAGGCGGCTAGCCTCGACTCGACTTCGTTGAGAGAGGTGAGGTACTGGTCCATCCGCTCGCGATCGGTCTTGCCGAGCTTCTGGTCGAGGGCCCGGGCGCTCTCGGCGACGGCGTCGACGAGCTTGATGCGACGCTGCAGCCGCTCGTGCTCGGTCTGGAGCGATCCCCGATCGTTGGCAAAGAGTCGCTCAAAGACGCGGCGCGGCTTGTTCTCCGCGGGTACGGCGCGGCCCTCAATGCTGTAGGAGATGGTCCCGGTGCGCGAGAGAAAGCCGGTGCCGGCGTCGATCGAGAGGGTCAGGGAAGCTTGTCGGCAGTGCTGCTTGGTGTGGAGCGCGACCACTTGATCGAGTCCGGCCGTGTTGTAGGTTCCGGGTTTCGGATTTTGCAACGGCGCACCGGTCAGCCACATGTCGGAGCAGGTGTGCGGGTCGGCCTTCGGGCCATTCGGATGGTAAAGCCCACCCATGAAGCTGATCTGCTGACGGAAGGGCAGCAGCGGCTCGGTCGATTTGCCAAAGACGACCTGGCCATTCCCGGCGACCTGCGGGAACCAGCTCCACTCAGAGATGCCGTGATCCTTCAATGGCAGCGACATCCCGTTGGCGGTGTAGAGGGCACAGAAGCGCCGCGGCAGGCGTTCGGTTGTCTCAGCGCCCATGACATCGAGGAGTGGCAGGGCGAGGGTAGCGCCACCAATCCCTTTCAGGAAAGCACGGCGATCAATTCGGAAAGCGTTTGTCATAGTTCCTCCTGCTGCGGTGTTCCTATTTTTCAAGAAAGATCGGGCTGTTGATCACATACCGAAACATGGTCTTCATGCGGTAGCCGTCGGCCTTGAGCTGCCGGGCGTCCTCTTTCAACTGGCTCCGCTCACTGTAGGTCAGGCTGCGACCGGTCGCATAGGTGGCCAAGTGTTGGAGAAAGCTGTAGGCGACCTGATCGATCCGATCCGTGGCCAGATGGCGTTTGAGATCATTGGCGCCGCTGACCTCTGTCCGATCTGGGAGAAGGCTGCGCGCGTCGGTCGGTTGGGTCTTGAGCCGCCCACCGGCGTTGAACTCTTCGAGGGCAACGCCCCAGGGATCGATCTTGGCGTGGCAGGAGCGGCAACTGGCGACATCGCGATGCTGTTCAAGGCGCTGACGGAGCGTCAGATTCCCGGTCGACTCTTTGAGCGCTGGGACATTCGGTGGCGGATCGGCGGGTGGCTCGGCGACGATCTTCCGGGCGAGCCAAGCGCCGCGCTTGACCGGATTCGACTCCCGCCCATCGGAGAGACCCGCAAGGATGGCGGCTTGCGTCAACAGCCCCCCGAGCTCTGGCCGGCCGTGCCGGATCGGGATGAACCGGAGGCCGCTCTCCGTCTTTTCTCCGAGGTCATAGTAGCCCGCGACCGTCTCGTTGGCCAGAATGAAGTCCGACTGGATGAGATTGGTCGCCGGCAGGTTCTCGCGAATCAGGTAGCGCAGAAACTCGATCGGCTCCTGGCGAAGGTGCGCGCGGGTCTCGCGGGTCAGCTTCGGAAAGCGGGTCCGGTCTGGCTCGAGGACTTGAATCTTGTCCAGACTGAGCCACTGCGACGCAAACTCTTGGATGAAGTTCGCGAACTTGCGATCGGCGATCATCCGCTCCAGCTCGAGATCCAACTGCCCGCGCAGCCTTCCCGTCGCGGCCAGGCGCAGGGTTCTCGCGTCTGGCGGACCATTCCAGAGGAAGTAGGAGAGTTTTGCAGCCAGCTCGTAGTTGTCGAGCGGCTCCGGCTCCGGGGTGGTGCTGTTCTCGACCAGAAAGAGGAACTGCGGGGAGGTCAGCGCGACCAGCAGGGCATCTTTGATCCCCTCCTCAAAGGGGCGCCCCGAGGCCGCCGCGCGCCGGTAGACCGCAACGAGGGACTGCTCTTCAGCAGCAGTAATCGGCCGTCGGTAGGCGCACTGGGCAAAGTTACGCAGGATCCGCCGGGCATCAGCGGTCCGATCGAGCTTCTGTGCCTTGGGCCGGTCGCTGGCGAGAAAGATGTTCTGGTAGCTCGCTGGGGGCCACGCTTCGTGGAGGGGACCTTCAAACTCGACGGCGCGGATGAGGAGGCGCGGCAGATCACGTCCGTCGGTATACTCACTGCGCACGCCGATCTCGCGAACGCCGGCGAGGTAGTTGACGTTGTCCTTCTCGACGTCGGCGTTGGGGAAGTTGTGCATCGCGCCTTCAAAGACATAGCGGGCGAGCTTGGTTCCCGCGACCGGTTCGGGCGGTCCGACCTGGATCAGCGAGCTGCCGCAATCGCGGCGGAATCCAAGGTAGACACCGAGCTTCGGCTGCCGTTTCTCGAAGGCGAGGAAACGGCGCGTCAAGTCGTCAGTCTCGGGAAGCGGCCGCAGGACGATCTTACCGGCATCGAAGACACCATCGAGAACGGCGCTGACCGGGATCGCCCCGGCGACGAGCCGGACGGCGAGGAAGGCCGGCTGCTGCAGCGCGCCGGTAAACTGCCGGTCGCCCAGGCGGAGGTCGACCTCGGGCAGTTTGACCTGATTGGCCCTTCCTGCAGGACGGGGCCGCTCGGGGGCGGCGGCGATCACCGCCCGACCCGGCTCGACCAATCCCTGCACCTCGGCTGGTTCGAGGGCGCGGGTGTAGAGTCGAACCTCGTCGATCAGCCCTTTGAACGACTCGACGCCGGCCGCGCTGCCAAGGATCAAGCCCAAGCCGAGGGGGCTCTTCGCGTCGAGATTGACCAGGCCTGTCGTGCCGCGCCCTACCGGCAGACCGTTGAGGTAGATGCGCGTCTCGTTCTTGCCGCGTCGAACGACGACGGCAATGTGCTGCCAAATATCGCGCCGCACCGCCTCCGGCTGGGAGAGAACCCGGCCATTGAACCCGCCATCGGCTCCAACCGAGACGAACTGCAGGACGTTGCGCTCCTCAAGTTCAAGCGACCAGCCGGGCGAACCATACCCGCCCGCGCTGAGCACCGCTCCGGTCCCGCGCGGCTTGATCCAGGCCGTGACCGTGAAATCGCCCGTCCCGACGCCTTTCCCCTCCTTGCCCGGGATCGTCAGCGTGTCGGTATGAGCATTGAACGCGACAGACTTTCCAAAGGGCGACTCGGCCGACTGCACCTTGCCCACCCGCCCCTCCGCTCCGAGATCGCCATCGAGCGACCAAGCTCCGGCGAGCCCCTCCCCCAGCCGCGAGGTCTCTGGCGCCGGGGAGGCAACGGCTGGCGCTGGATGGACCTCGACCTGATAGACGCCCGGGGCCTGGATCATCGCCCGCCCATTCTGGACCTCGATGCCCGGGCCAACGGTGATCCCGTCCCCCTTGTCGAGCAGCAGCCCATCGTCATATTTCGCGGCCGTCACCGTCACGCGGAAACGACCGCCCTCGGGCAGCTCCCGCAGCGCAATCTTGAAGTTGGCTTTGGGGCCATAGGTTCCGTCGGTCGAGAAGAGTTCGTCGTTGGGAATGGCTGGGCGCAGGAGCAGCCCCTCGGGGACGGTCCCATAGGCCTTCCCCTTCGGATAGCCCGCATTGCCGCGAAAATCGGCGAAGACTGCGTGATAGATGCTGTCGAAATCACGCCATCCACGCACGGTGTCGTTGCCCTGATACCCCTCGATGAACCGGAACTTCGTCCGCATGAAGAAGGGCTGGAACGGAAAGGGCTTCCGCGGCGTCAGCTGCGTCACCGTAAAGTCTTCCGGGGTGAGGAGGGTACTTCCAGCTCCCAGTACCAGCCGTTCACTGATCGGTGCCGGATTGATCCCTGTACCAAAGTCGAGCCGGAAATTCTGGATCGAGGGGCCGGACGCCAGCGCCGACGGATCGAGGATCACCCGGTCGAGCGCCTTCTCGGCGATCTCGAAATAGGTCTCGGTCAGCAGCGGGGAGAGTTCGAGCCGCTCGTGGTTGTTGAGGAAGCCCTCTTTGGAGACCGCGTCGGCCGGCAAGATCTCGGAGACGTCGTCTTCCAGAAGCAGCAGTTCGCGGAGCGTGTTGCGGTACTGCGCGACTGTCAGCCGTCGGATCAGGCCATTCCGGGTGACGCGGCGTGCACGCGCCGCGGCGAGCCCCTCGTCGATCCACTTGGTCATGCGCTCGCGCTCTGCCTCGGTCGGCTGCGGCTTGGCATTTTTCGGCGGCATCGTCCCAGCATCGATCCGCTCGCGAACGGCCTCCCAGATCTCGATGTGCCGGTCATCGAAGGTCGCATCGAGGCGGTCCATCCGGACTCCCCCCATGCTCGTGTCGCCGTCGTGGCAGCGCAGGCAGTTCTGCTTGAGGAACGGCTCGGCGAACTTCTCAAACGAAACGGCGGACTCCTCGCCCTGCTGACGGCGCGGCGCGTCTGGGCCGGCCGAGGACTTGGCCAGTGGATCGACGGCCACCATCGCCGCACAGAAGATCAACAACAGCGCCGCCCACCTGCGTCTTTGCCTCTCACTCTTTGTGTTCATACCCGTTCGTCCTGCTCCACAAAATCCCCTGCCCCCACCGGCCCCAATCGAGTCCTCTCGCCGACGTTGCCCTTGACCAGTCACAATCGCCGCCGTCCATCATCCCTCTTGAGCGGTGAGTGGGCTGAACCTGATCCAGCCAGATCGAGCCCCACCAACCAAATATCGCAGGATCCATAGGAAACCGTGAGACAAACGATGACACCTGCAAATTCCTTGGGGGGACGAGGAGTACTTTACAAGAGAGCCACTGCTTTGTGAAGCAGACGACCGCTTTACTCGCGATCTCAAAAGTCGACCCGAGCCCTCCCAGTGTGAAAGTTCTTGATTTTGCCAGTGACGAGGGTATCCTCCGCAGATTGGCTCGCAACTTCACCAACACGGGGAGAACTGATGAGATTGTCCATTCTGCTACTCCTGCTTGCCCTGCCAAGTCTTGGCACGGCCGGACCGGCGACACAGACCGGAGACGATCCATTCCAAGGGTCGTTTTACAACCAACAGTATGACCTCGGACTCCGGCTGGAAAAGGCCCGGCGTGGCTATGACGGGGAGTTTCTCTATCAGGGCCAGTCGTATCCCCTGACCGCCTTCCGTTTGGCCGGAGTTCTGACAGGCGAGTACACCTACCAGGGGCGGAAGATCACGTTCTCGGTCATCAAGCGCGGCGAGGGCTACACCCTCCTCTCCGAAGGCGTCGAACTCCCGATCGTCCGGGGTAGCCTCTCGACAACCACTTCGGAAGCGACCCCCACACCGGACCCTCCTCCCCCACAATCGACAGATGGCACGCTGCTCGCGGATCCGCAGGGAGTCTACACTTGCCAAGCTCCCTCGGGTTGGACTTCGACCGCGGAGAATGGCGGATTCATCCTTCGGAACAGCGGAACGCCGGTCACCATCACCCTCTCCAGCCACCAGGAGAGCAACATCGATCAGGCCCTTCAACAGGCTACCGACATCGACAATCCATCGGAGAATACCCGCATTCGCGTCAAGGCGCGCAAGCTCAACTCGACCACCGCCTATGCGCTCTTCCAAGGGACCGCCCGCAATCAACCGGTCAACCTCGAGCTGCTCACCGTCTTCGCCCCTCAGGGCGGTGGGCTCGTCGTGACAATCAACTATGGTGCCTTCTCTCCCAATCCCGCATTCCTCCCCATCGCACAGGCGATCGCCGCCAGTGCCCGGTTTCCTGCGGGCAAGGAGTCATCCCTCGCCCGCCAGTGGGCTGATCGTATTCGGGGAAAAAAACTGCTCTTCCTCCAGACAGACAGCTATGGCAGCCAGCGGATCGACATCCAGCTTGATGCCAATGGGAGCTACCGTTACCAGAGCAACACCGGAATGATGTCGCAGGGAGGAGTGGGAACGGGAACCTATGGTGGCCTCGACCGCCACACCGGCTCCTGGAAGGTCATCACTCAGGGAGGCTCCCCGGTCTTGATGCTGATCGGACAGGCTGGCACCACCAGCTACCCCATCCGCCAGGGGGCCTCCCCCCAGCAGATCCTCCTCAACAACCGTCGCTACTTCATCCAGCTAATCGAGTAGACGAGTTGGTCCTCACCCGAGGCACCCTCCTCGGTCAACACTCTGGCGCCTCTATTCTCTCTCCGAGAGGGAATGGCGACGTTCCTTTGCTGATTGGGGTTGACCAACCCCCGGTCATCCTCTTACTCTTAGGCATTCTTTTTTATAAATATTTTTATTGAAGAAAAAAATCGGCTATCTTCAGGAGTAGAGGCAAGCAAATCCCCGGTCGTGTTCGAGTCAAGATTTACAATTTCTGGGGTCACTTTTTCAAGG
>JBMOHS010000195.1:0-6895 GCA_049317725.1 Blastocatellia bacterium | reverse complement strand
CCCTGTCGAGAGAGAGAAGGAAGAAGGAGCGATGGCGCAGCAATGGTCATCACCAGTCCCGCAAATGAGAAGTTGAAGCAGGCGCGCCGGATCCGGGATGGTCGAGAGCCAGGCTGGATGTTTCTCGAGGGCGATCGGCTGATCGAGGCCTACCTCGAAGCTGGAGGTCGAGGCGGGATGGCCTTCCACTCCCCCGACCTGGGAGAGAGAGCGCTCTCCCTTCTTGAGATCCTGCAGTCGCGCGGATGTGCGCTCTGGCCGACGCAAGAGGCGGTCTTGGCGACGGTGAGCGACACCGTCAGTCCACAAGGCGTGATCGTTCTCGCGGAACGGCCTTCCAGCTCCTTCGACGAGGTCTTTCGAGCCGATGGGCCCCTTCTGCTGGTCGGACTCGATGCCCTGCAGGATCCTGGTAACACTGGCACGATCATCCGAACGGCCGAGGCGGCCGGCGTGGATGGCGTGCTCTCCCTGCAGGGATCTGTCGATCCCTTTGCCCCCAAGACGCTTCGCAGCGCGATGGGCTCCGCCTTTCGCCTTCCGATTCTTTGTGAGGTCGAGCCAGAGCATCTCTTGGCATTGGCCTCGCGGCACCAATGTCGGGTTGTCGCCACGGATGGGAGGGCGCCGACGCCCTACACGGCCTACGACTGGCGCCAGCCCACCCTGCTGCTCCTCGGGAATGAGGGGAATGGAATTCGCCCGGCCCTCCTTGAGGCAAGCGAGGTCCGGCTCTCGATTCCGATGAAACGGCCGGTCGAATCGCTCAATGTCGCGACCGCCGCCGCCGTTCTCCTCTTCGAAGCTCGCCGGGTACGCGCCTGAGCCATTTGGCCACCCTCGGCTGTTGTCGGGTACCGTTCCATTTTCCAGTGGTCCAAGCAGGCTGGTTGCCGGTGCAAGGAGAGGAGAAGACGATGAAGGGCGGCTGGATTCATCGGGCGGAGGCGAGAGGCCGTGGCTGGGGAGAGTGGCTGGGACGACTGCTCGATCGGCTGCTCCGCCCGAGGTGGTCTTCCGCGACGGTGGGGGGCGCGGAGTCGCTGATCCTCGAGATGGAGTTGGCGCTGGAGCGGGCCGTCGATCCGCGCCTGACCCTCGTCGAAGGGAGGACCCTGGCCCCTTCCCGCATCGAGCTGCGCTTGCCCTACGAAGTGGCGAGCCGCTTTGAGGGGGATCGTTGGCTCCCGTTGCGCGAACGGCTAGTCGAGCATCTCACCGAGTTTCTCCGCAACCGGCGGTGCCAATGGGCGCAACCGCTCCAGTTCTCCCTTGAGATCGACCCCTTCCTGCGACGTCCTGAAGTGCGCTTTCCCGCGGAGAGCCTCCCTGAAACGCTCACCGAACGTACTCTTCTCTTGATCGAGCAGCGAACTGGAATCGTCCACCGGCTGTCATTCGCCCGTCCAGGCACCGTCGTCGGAATTGGGCGCAATCCCGGCAACGGGGTCGTCCTGGATGATCCGACGGTCTCCTCCTTCCATGCCGCGGTGCGGTGGCGGATCGAGGGGGGGGTGGAACTTGCTGATTGTGGGGGCATCAACGGGACGTTTCGCAATGGACTGCTCCTCCCCGAGGCGGGGTCGGTACGAATTGCCGACGGCGACCTCTTGCGGGTGGGCGAGCTCGACCTTCGCTGTTCCTTTGGCCCAACCGGGATCGGAGTGGAGGATCGATGAGCATCTCCTTCCTGCTCACCCTGTTGGTCAGTGGGGCACTGCTCTGGGTCTTGCTCCAGCTCGGCCGGGCAGGGTCCCCCTGGCGCCCGTCACGGCCAGACTCTCGTGCGCCAGATCACGCTATTCGACCCGACGCCGGTGGAACCGGTCGAAGTGGTCCCGAACTGACCCGTCGCCGCTTGCGACTGGCCTTGGCGCTTCTCTTTCTCCTCTTTCTGGCCGCTTTTGGCTTTCACTTCTACTGGGCCCTTCTGGCAGCAGGACCTCTTCGCGTAGAAGGGCAGTTTGCTGGTCTCAAGAACCGGGAAGACCAGCGACTGCGCCGGAGGATCGAGAGCCAACTGCGTGGTTGGGTCTACGACCGGAGCCACGATCCACGCCGGGCCCTCGCCCGGTACCGGTATCGCCAAGGGCGCTTTCTGCGGGACTATCCGTTAGGAGCGGCGACGGCTCACTTGGTGGGCTATGGATCGCTTGTTCGAGGGGAGTCCGCTTTGGAGAAGGTGGTCTTGCCGCGACCGGATGCGCTGGCCCCTCTGCCGTGGTGGGCACGTTGGCTGGCGACGGTGCGGGAGTCCCCGCTGCCTCCGGTCGGGCGCGATCTGGTGACGACGGTCGATTTTGACCTCCAGCGCGAGACCTACCAGCAGCTTCAAGGCCGTGAGGGAGCGGTTGTCATCCTCGACCCGACCAACGGGGCGATCCTCTCGTTGGCGAGCAGTCCCGGTTTCGAGCTCGATGACATCGAGGTCGATGCCCGTTGGGCCAGGCTCCGCTCGGATCAACGTCGCAACCCCCTCCTCAACCGTGCCCTTCACGAGTACTACCTGCCCGGCTCGACCTTCAAGGTGTTGACGGCGGCGGCAGCCATCGAGGCGGGCCTGAGTCGGCAGCGCTTTCTCTGCAAGTCTGATGGGTGGTTGGCGCCGGGCGCGGGGCGACCGATCCGGGATGATCGCGGAGACGCCCACGGCGAGATCGATCTTGCCGCCGCCTTTCCCGTCTCCTGCAACCAGTATTTCGCGCAACTGGGAGTCGCGCTCGGCCGCCAGCGGATGGGGACGATCGCCGAGCGGACCGGGCTCCGCCTCTTCTCGACCCCCGCCGCGTCGTTGCGGGCTGGCTGGGCGCAGGACCTCTGGAATACGGATGAGCCGATGCTGGCCTCCGTCCTGGCACCCCGCCAGTCAACCTTTGTCGATGGCCGCGGGCTCTCCCCGTACGATCTCGGTCTGGAGTCGATCGGGCAGGGCTATCTGCAAGTCACCGCTCTCCAGATGGCTCTTCTCGCCGCCGCGATCGCCCATCCAGAGGGACAGATGATGCGGCCAACTCTCGAAGTCGGCCGTCCCGCTGTCCCTTTCCAGTATGCCGTCGAGTCGGCTACTGCACAGCGACTCCGGGAGTTGATGAGAGAGGTGGTTACCCGCGGCACAGCCCGGCGCGCCTTCGCCGATGGGGCAGGGGGATCGTTGCCAGCGGCCGGGAAGACGGGGACCGCCCAGCGGCTGGTCAATCAGCTCGACGCCAGCGGCCGCCCCATCCTGCAGCGTGACGCACAGGGGCGGGATCGACTTCGCAAGACCCTTCGTCAGGACGCCTGGTTCATCGGGTTCACGCCGATCGACTCTCCCCGGCTCGCCATTGCGGTCGTCCTCGAAGGGGGCGGCTACGGTGGCGAGGTCGCCGCCCCGATCGCCGCCGCCCTCTTTCGCAAGGCAGCCAGCCTTGGCCTGACCCGCCCTTGATCCCCTTCACTTCTGCTCGATGGCACGGTCAGCGCTGATCGGCTCTCTTCTCTCCGCCATCGCCACTTCGGCCTCGAGCTGGCCAAGCTGATCGGTGGTCAATAGATTCAATCCGGCATCCATGCCGCGCGGCAGCGCTTTCCGGGCGGCCAAGATGGCTCGGCGGCACTCCTCCCACTGGCCCTCATCAAAGGCCAGTCTTGCCGCCAGCAGTTGGCGACGCGCGGGATCGACGATGCCCCCTTTGCTCGCCTCGACGTGGCGCTTCACCTCACCCGAGCGACCTCTTTGGAGGGCGAGGAGCGCCAATTCCAAGTGGATCGCCTGCCGGAAGCCAGCCGGAAATTCCTCCAGGTGCTGATCGAGCCAAGCGGCGAGTCTCTCGGCGCGAGCCATCTCTTCGCCGTCCCAGGCATGGTAGAGGGCCTGCAGTCGCGCGGCGATCTGGCGGACAGGCTCGCGGCTCTCCAACTGCTCCAGCTGCCCGATCGTCACTCGATCCCAGTCACGGGGGCGTTGCCCAGATAAACTGGACCCCATGATCTCGATGATCAGCTGCCGCTCTACCACACCGGCGCCGCCCCGCAGAAGCTCGATCAATTGCCATCCATCACTCTGCATCCCTCCCGAACGGAAAGGAATCGCCGTGACCACGAAGATCAGCAGCGACATCAATCCGGTCAGAAGAAGCAGCACCCGCCACCCATTCTCGAATTGGCTGGCGATCATCATTGCCCCAACGCCCAAGAGGAGGCTGGCCAGCGGGCCGCCGGTCACCATGCCCAGCAATTGCGACAGAAGAGGTCTTTCCCGATCTGGGGTTGCCGCCGCCAGCCCTCCCATCAACGAAGGATTGAAGTTCCAGCCAAATCTGACTCCACCATCAGCGCGCGCTTTCCATTGCAAAGGTCCGACTACCAGCATCAAAAAACTCATTCCGCGGAGCATTCCCCCCGTCAGATGTCCCAATTCGTGAATCAGAATTGTCAGGAATCCGATTGGCAGCAGCAGGACGGCGTGCCATAACTCCATCGCCTTGAGCAACTGCTCGACCATTGGAATCTGTAACGCCAGGATCACCATCACCGCACCGGCGACTCCTCCCAGCACTGTCGACCCAACTGTGCTCAGCACCTGACGGACTCTCTTGCGCATACTCTCTCCTGGAAATGATCGCCTTTCTCCCCCTCCAACCGCCAGATCTCCCCAGCCTTGCTCCAACAAGGCAATCGACGCTCCCGAGAGTACCCGGGAGGCGGAGGGGAATCAAATGGGCGGTCAGCGGTGATGGGCGACTCCAAATTGCGCCCGTGCCTCCTTCCTTGAATCTTGGCTGTCCGGACAGTAGACTCTCACGTCATGTTGACAGAACCATCCTTATCCACAAGTGCCCCTGGCTGCTCCTCAGGAGTCCTGACGTTACGGCGGTAGATTGACCATGGTCTATGAATTCCCAAGGCATAGCGGTGAGGCGATGGCCAAAGCCTGCTCCGCGAAGGGGAGCGGAATGAGAGAAATCCATTCCAAAAGACGAAGTGGCCAATGGAGGGGAGTCACCCTTCTCATTCTTCTCTGTCTCACGGTCGCCTGCCAGCGTACGGGACCGCTCCAGGAGAAGGCCTTTGTCGCGCCTGAGCGGCTCAAGCTGAAGAGTTCGACGGCGCAGGCTGCCCGGTATACTGCCGAGCTCCCCGGGGGAGCCTTCGTCACGGTAACGGACCGCGAAGAGTCGGAAGAGGGGATCCTTTGGGCAGAGATCCGCGGCCCAGAACCCGAGAATCGAGTTGGCTGGGTCGAAAATCGATTCCTCATCAAGGCGGATCTGGTCGAATCGTCCCGTCGGCTTGAAGCGGAGATCCGGGCCACTTCGACTCAGGCAATTGGCAGGTCAAAGGCGACGCTCAAGCTCCGTCTGACCCCTGACCGCACCGCGGAAGAGAACGTCATCACCATCGTCTCTTCGGGAACCCTCCTCGAGATTGTCCGGCGCGAGCGCCGCTCGCGTCCGACAACTCCTCTCTCCTCTGTCAACGAGGGCGACGATTCCGTGGCCACCCCACCCGTGATCCTTCCTCCTGACCAGAAATACGACGACTGGTATCTGGTGCGGACGCCATCCCTGCCCGTCGCCCCTGCCGGCTGGATCTATGGCGGATCTGTCAATCTCGAAGTCCCGCCAGAGATCGTCTATTTCGTCTCCAGCGGACGCCGCATCACCGGGTGGCACAAACTGGGAACCGCTCAGGACCAGTTTGGCCGCCCCGGCGATCACTACCTCGTCTTGGAGCAACGCGTCTTCGGCGGCGGTAGTGAACTCGACTTCGACCGAATCAAGATCCTTGCCTATGACCCGCTGACCCGGAACTACCTCACCCCTTTTCAGGAGGACCTCAGCGGCCGTTTCCCCGTCACGGTCTCGATGCTGGGCAGTCGGGGTTACTTCGAGCTGACGGCCGCTGATCGATCTGGCCAACCCCGCCTCTATCGCTATCAACTCGACCTCGACTCCGGCGGTGCCCTCCGCGTCACTCGACTCGCCCCGCTCTCAAATCGATCCTCCCGCCGTTGACCGCCAGCCAACCTCGACCAAAAAAATGGATACTTCTCCAGGAAACTGGATGGCGAAGCTCCTTCGATTGCTCAGAAAGGCCGCTCTCCTTCCCGCAATCCGCTGCTTTCCGGGCTCATCGATCCCTTTGGCAGGGCATGTGAAGGGGGCAGAGAGCGCTCTCGCTTTTCTGGTATTGAATTTGCCTTGTGAATTCGCGAAATAAAGAGTTCTTTTCGATCTGTCACTCAATTGCTCGATTCCTTCATTCGATCGCCAAAGCGATCCCCGTTTTCATCCCAGCAAAGCATTTTCCCGGTGAGTTCTCTCGGACTCACCGTTTTTTTTATGGCCTCGGCAAAACATTTGTGCAGGAGGAATCCGGTAGATGTTGTTCATGGCCATCAGGGCCGCCGCTGCCTTGGCGTCTTCAATCACGCTTGGCTCGGTCTGGCCAGCAGCGTCGGCTAACACGGCGGCGGCGATCTCCGGATTGCGCGTCGGGAAGGCCGACGCGACGGCTTTCCCCCAGAGCTGCGCCAGCGTCAGTCAGGGTTCGTGGGAATCAATTGAAAGTACTTGCTCTTGAAGGAGGCTTTCGCCATGGTCGCCTTCTCCGCGCGGATGAACAGGAACCTCGTTCGCTCTCCTTCACGAAGAAGGCCGTCGCTTTTTTCAGGATGTCACGCTCCATCTGCAGGCGCTTGTTCTCCCATCGGAGCCGGACCAACTCTTCACGCTCTGCCTGGCTCAGAGCCGCAGGAGGGGCCTCTCCAGCTTCAATCTCAGCCCGTCGAACCCACTCTCGAAGGGCTGTCTCCGTCAGATCCAAGTCCCTCGCCGTCTGTGCGATGCTCCGGCCACCGGCCCGAACCAGCGTGACCGCATCAGCCTTGAACTCCGGCGTAAACTGCCGTCTC
>JBMOHS010000194.1:0-6997 GCA_049317725.1 Blastocatellia bacterium | reverse complement strand
GTGCGGAACGTGCTCCTCGAATATCAGGCGCTCGGAGCAGGAGAGATCGTTCTGGGTGAACTTTCAGTCGGATTCGCCCTGCCGCGGGTCCCCATCACCTTCTACAGCGAAGCGGATCTCTTCGATGAACCGGTCGCACCAAAACGGACGGAGAAGGCGCGTCGCGCCCAGACAGGGGCCTTCCTCTCCGACTTCCGGGATCTGAAGGTGGGCGATTATGTAGTCCACATCGATCACGGCATTGGGCAGTTTCAGGGGCTGATGCAGCTCGATACGGGGGGACCAGAGAGCTCGGCGGAGATCTATGCCCGGTTGACAGGGCAGAGTCCCGAGCAGACGGCACGGCCGAGGCGCGAGTTCATGCTGCTGACCTTTGCCGAGGGAACCAAGCTCTACGTGCCTGTCGAGCGGCTCGACCTGGTCCAGAAGTACTCGAGTGCCGAGGCACACACCCCGACACTCGACCGGCTCGGGGGCATTGCCTGGCAGAAGACGAAAGCCCGCGCCAAGCGGGCGATGCGGGACATGGCGGAAGAGCTGCTCAAGCTCTATGCGGAGCGCAAGCTCGTCTCCGGCTATGCCTTTCGTGGGGACTCCCCCTGGCAGGACGAATTTGAAGCCGCTTTTCCACACGAGCTGACGCCGGATCAAGCGACCGCCATCGCCGATACCAAGCGCGATATGGAGCAGCCGACACCGATGGATCGTCTCCTCTGCGGAGACGTTGGCTACGGAAAGACCGAGGTCGCGATGCGGGCCGCCTTCAAGGCGGTCATGGACGGCAAGCAGGTCGCGTTACTCGCCCCGACGACCGTCCTGGCGTACCAGCATTACCAGACCTTCACCTCGCGGTTCGCTGCCTTTCCCGTCACAATCGAGCTGCTCTCCCGGTTCCGCTCCGCGAAGGAGCAGAAGGAGGTAGTCACGCAACTCGCCGCCGGGAAGATCGACATTCTGATTGGCACTCACCGGATCCTCTCCCGGGATCTCACCTTCCGCGATCTCGCCTTGGTGATCGTTGACGAGGAGCAACGGTTCGGGGTCGCGCACAAGGAGCGGCTCAAGCAGCTCAAGCGGCGGGTCGATGTCCTGACGATGAGCGCAACGCCGATTCCACGCACGCTCAACATGTCCCTGCTCGGCTTGCGGGATATGTCGGTCATCGAGACGCCCCCCCGGGACCGCTTGGCGATCCAGACCAATGTCGTCCCATTCAGTGAAGCCATCATTCGGAGTGCAATCGAGCAGGAGCTGCAGCGACAAGGGCAGGTCTTCTTCGTTCACAACCGGGTCGAGACGATCGACGAGATCGCTGGACTGCTCAAACGGATCGTCCCCGAAGCCCGGTTCATCGTCGCCCACGGCCAGATGGAAGAGCGGTCAATGGAACAGGCCGTCTTGGACTTTGTTCAATACCAGTTCGACGTGCTCATCGCCACGACGATCATCGAGAACGGCATCGACATTCCACGGGCCAACACGATCCTCATCAATCGGGCGGATCGTTATGGGCTTTCCCAGCTCTACCAACTGCGGGGGCGAGTCGGACGCTCCAGTCGCCGCTCCTACGCCTACCTCTTGATTCCCTCGGAACGCGAGCTGACCCCGATCGCCCGCCGGCGATTGGCGGCGATTCGCGAGTTTTCTGACCTGGGAGCAGGGTTCCGGATTGCCGCGCTCGACCTGGAGCTGCGGGGAGCAGGGAATCTCCTCGGCGGGCAGCAGTCAGGCCACATCGAGGCCATCGGATTCGACCTCTACACCCAGATGCTCGAACGAACCATTCACGAACTGCGCGGCGAGGAGATCGAAGAAGAGATCAGCACGCAGATCAATCTGGGAATCGAAACACGAATTCCGGACGACTACATCGCCGACATGGGGCAACGACTGCGGACATACAAGCGGATCGCCTCGGCGCGCTCCGATGAAGAGATGAACCGGATTCGCGAAGAGATTGGCGATCGGTATGGCCGGCTGCCAGAAGCCGTCAGCAACCTCCTCGCCTATGCACGGCTGCGCCGCCTCGCCGAGAAGCTGGGGGTTGTTTCAATCGATCGTCACCAGAACCGCCTCTCGCTCAAGCTGGGGGAGAAGGCCAAGGTCGACCCGGCCAAGCTCATGCGATACTTGACCGATCACCCGGAGGCTCAATTCTCTCCCAATGGCGTCTTGAAGACCTCCCTGGCAGGAGCAGATCGGTCGGTTACCGCCAAGCCAATCTTCGAGGTGCTCTTTGGTGTGATCGAGTCGTGGCTGCCGAGTGACGAGCCGCCCCCATTAGCGCGAAGGTGAACGTGACGGAGACACGAGCCGTTCGTCCAATTCAGAGAGTCGCAGCCGGACACTGACCACGTAGGGGAGTTCACCTGCCACCCAATGGCCATAGGTCGTCGTCACCAGCGTCCCATCCGGAAGGCGCTCAACGCCCGGATAGGCGCAATCGGCATTCCATCCGGAAGCGTTGGGGTGGTTCTTCATCAGGCGAAGACGGTACTGTCCCTCTCTTCCCGCGACGAGATCCTCGTAGGTTCCGACCCAACCAACCCAGTCTCCCCGGGTGGGGCTCTCGTGTGCCATGTCGCGAAACGAGAGAAAGAGGCGGCCATCGGCAGCGTAGCGGCCGGTATGGCGATCTCCGGTGAGAGCCCCCGGCAGCTCACGAGGCGTGGTCCAATGGCGCCCCTCGTCGTCTGAGAAGATGACGTAGGAGTTGCGAACGCGGCGATTCTCCCGCAAGAGGACGGCCATTTGGCGCCCATCCGGAGAGCGCACCACGCCCGGCTCGCAGAGGTGCACCTGGTCGGATTCAAAGATGGCCTGCGGCTTCGACCAAGTCAGTCCGCCATCACGCGAAAAGATCTGGTAGAGCGTCATGCTCGCCGATTTGCGCGGCTCTCGCTGGAAGAATCGCCCGTCGTCGTGGAACATCGCCAAGTAATGTCCCGGCCCGGTCCGCAGCGGCTCGACAAAGCCCATGGTGACAATTCCCCCAAAGTCGCCGATCGGGGTCAACTCCGACCATGTTGTGCCATCATCCTCAGAGACAGACATCCGGATCGGATAGAGTCCAGAAAAGAGGAGGAGCCGGCGCTGGCCCTGTGCGTCGATGGTTCGATGGATCGTCGGGGTTTCGAGCGAGGTCTCCCAACTCTTTGGCGTCGGCAACCGTTCCGACCAGGTCCGTCCTCCATCCAAGCTGCGTTTGAGGAGGATGGCCCCCCGACCGTGCCCTTTCGGGTAGACGGCGAGCATCGTCCGCCCGTCTTCGAGAAGGACCGTCGTCGGATGCCCGAGATACTGGCCCTTTTCGCGATCGACGATGACCTGCCGGGAGGTCTCCGTCGCCAGATCGATGAACGGAATGGTATAGCCGCGAAGGGGCGATTGGACCCCGATCAGGAATGCCAGCAACAAGAGCAACAAGGTCATCTGCGAACTCCCCCTTTGGTATCTTGAATAGACCGACGGTACGCTACGTGCACGAAATATCCTTGTCAAGACAGGCACAGCGGCCTGATTGACAATCGGACCGATTGGTGAGAAAACGACGAGGTAACGCTGCCACCCTGGCTCTGTGGATGGGGGGAGGTCGCGAATGGACGATGATCGGGCGTTTCTTCCAGAGCACGGCAAATATGCCGGGCTGCTCTCTTATCGAAAAACTGAGATCATCTATGATCCGACCTTCTGTTTTTGCCACCGGTTTCTTCGGCGAAACGACCGGACGATCGATCAGATGATCCAAGCGGCCCGCTCCGGGAAGCAAAATATTGCAGAAGGCAGTCAGGCCGCCAAGACATCCAAAGAGACCGAACTGAAGCTGACCAACGTCGCGCGCGCCAGCTTAGAGGAGCTGCTGATCGATTATCAGGACTACTTGCGTGTCTGGAAATTGAAGCAGTGGGAGAAGGACTCTCCGGAGGCACTGTTTGTTCGTCAGCTCGGCCGCACTCCGAACGAGTCGTACGATCTCTATCGTAAGTTCTGTGAAACTCGACCGGGTGAAGTGGTCGCCAATATTGCCCTCTGCCTGATGCATCAGGCAAACTACCTGCTCAATCGCCAAATCCGATGTCAGCAAATCGACCTTGTCAAAATAGGGCAGGATCCGCGAACGATTGATGAATGCGCCACGGAGACATCGATCAAATATGAAACTCAAAATTGTACTGGTCCTGATCTGTCTACTGCCGATGGGGGTTAGCGCGCAATCACCCCGGTATGAGGCCAAATGGGAATCGCTCGACCAACGGCCTACGCCGGAATGGTTCCAGGACGCAAAATTCGGGATCTTCATCCACTGGGGAGTCTATGCTGTCCCCGCCTGGGGGATGGAACGACAATACTCCGAATGGTATTGGAACCGGATGTCCGACAACGGTCCACGCTGGGCACCCTGGCGAGAATTCCATACGAAACTCTACGGACCCGGCTTTGACTACATGGACTTTGCCCCACAGTTCCGCGCCGAGCTCTATGACGCGCGTCAGTGGGCAAGCCTCTTCCGCCGCGCGGGTGCAAAGTATATCGTCCCCACCTCCAAGCATCACGATGGTTACGCGCTCTGGCCGAGTGCCGAGGCAAGCCGGACGTGGGGCCGCCCCTGGAACGCGATGGAGATCGGCCCTCGGAGAGACCTGCTCGGCGAGTTGGCAGAGGCGACTCGCGCCGAGGGCCTCAAATTCGGCTTCTACTACTCGCTCTACGAGTGGTTCAATCCTCTCTGGAAGACAGACCGGGCCCGGTACGTCACCGAGCATATGATGCCGCAGTTCCGCGACGTCGTGACCCGGTACAAGCCGTCCCTGATCTTCAGTGACGGAGAGTGGGACATGCCCTCCAAGGATTGGCGCAGCGAGGAACTGCTCGCTTGGCTCTTCAACGAGACGGAAAACCGGGACGAAGTCGTCATCAACGATCGCTGGGGAAAGGAATGCCGACACAAGCACGGTGGCTACTGGACGACAGAGTATGCGGCCGGTCTCGCCGATGGAACGCATCCCTGGGAAGAGAGCCGGGGAATGGCCCACTCCTATGGACTCAATCGCGCGGAGCGCATCGACGACTATAAATCGGCGCGTGAGTTCATCCTCACCCTGATCGACCTCGTCAGCCGGGGAGGGAATCTCCTCCTGGACATTGGCCCCTATGCCGATGGAACGATTCCTCCCTTGATGGAGGAGCGACTCCTCGAGATCGGCGATTGGCTACGGGTCAACGGCGAGGCGATCTATGGAACCCGGCCGGCGCCCCGTGCCGCGCAATGGACCGTGGGAACCCGTCCCAAACAGGAGTATGGCGAGTTCATGGTCAAGTACAACCTCCTCGACCAAGTGGGACAGCAGCCCCGCGAGGGAATGGCCGTCAAGCAGGTCTTCTTCACTCAGCAGAAGGATGGAACCCTCTACGCCATCTCGGCCGGGTGGCCGGGCAGAAAGCTGGTCCTGCGGGGGATCAGTGCCCCCAAGGGAGAGGTCGTTCTCCTGGGACATCCGGTCCCGTTGCGGACCACGTGGAAGCAGCAGACCCTGACGGTCGAGATGCCAGACCTCGGACCGGAAGAGGCTCCGTGTCGCTACGCCTTCGCATTGCGCCTCCCGGGGGCCACCCTGCAGGCGGAGCAGTGACCCGGAAAGAACTCCCAACCTTGACCTGACCCGGCCCACGTGGGATCATCTCGCGGGCGGAAGTCCACTTCCTCCACTCTATCGACAGGAGACGGACAGCAATAATGAGTTCGCCGGAAACCCCTTCAGGCTCCTCATCCAGCGATGGGGGAGAACGATCCAATTTCATTCGCGACATCATTCTTCAGGACATTGCGGCGGGAACGCACGGAGGTCGCGTCCAGACCCGCTTCCCACCAGAACCCAATGGCTACCTTCACATCGGCCATGCCAAGGCCATCTGTCTCGACTTCGGACTGGCCGCAGAATTTGGGGGAAAGTGCAACCTGCGCTTTGACGACACCAACCCCTCCAAAGAAGAGACCGAGTATGTCGAGGCGATCCAACGGGATGTGACCTGGCTCGGTTTTCAATGGGATGGGCTCCACTATGCCTCCGACTACTTCCCCCAACTGTATGACTGGGCCGTTCAGCTGATTCAAGCAGGAAAGGCCTACGTCTGCGATCTCAGCGCCGATGAGATTCGGGAGTACCGGGGGACCCTCACGGAGCCGGGGCGGGAGAGCCCCTACCGCAACCGATCCGTGGAGGAGAACCTCGACCTCTTCGCACGAATGAAGGCAGGGGAGTTTCCCGATGGGTCGCGCACCCTGCGGGCGAAGATCGACATGAACTCCCCGAACGTCAATTTTCGCGACCCGGTGATGTACCGGATCCTGAAGATGGAACACCACCGAACGGGTAACGAGTGGTGCATCTACCCGATGTACGATTACGCGCACGGTCAGTCCGATTCGATCGAGCGGGTGACCCATTCGATCTGCACCCTTGAGTTCGACAACAACCGGCCACTCTACAATTGGTTCATCGAGCAACTCGGAATCTTCCCGTCCCGTCAATACGAGTTCGATCGACTGAGCATCACCTACACGCTCCTCAGCAAACGGAAGCTGCTGCGCCTGGTGCAAGAGGGATTTGTCAGTGGCTGGGACGACCCGCGGATGCCGACGCTCTCGGGGATGCGTCGTCGGGGATACACGCCGGAATCGATTCGCACCTTCTGCGCCAACATCGGGGTGTCAAAGACCAATGGGGTGACCCAGCTCTCCCACCTCGAACACTTTCTGCGGGAAGATCTCAACCGAACCGCCTGGCGAGTCAATGCCGTGCTGCGGCCGCTGCGCGTCGTCCTCGAGAACTACCCGGACGACCTCGTCGAGGAGTTGGAGGCGATCAACAACCCGGAAGACGCGAGCGCGGGCACGCGCCTCGTGCCCTTCTCCAAGATCCTCTACATCGAGCAGGAAGACTTCCGGGAAGACCCGCCAAAACAGTTCTACCGGCTGGCCCCCGGGCGTGAAGTACGC
>JBMOHS010000193.1:0-7038 GCA_049317725.1 Blastocatellia bacterium | reverse complement strand
AAGCCCTGCTGGAACTCGACGCTGACAAACGAATCGTCTTCACCTTGAAAATTTTTCATGAGATGAGCTACGACGAGATCAGCCAGATCACCGGCCACTCGGTCGGAAAGCTCAAAACAGATCTGCATCGCGCGCGCCAATTGATGCGCCGCAGGATCGCTCCGTACTTGAAGGCGGATTGAGAAGGATGGAATGGCGATGACGTGCGAACGAATGCAACGAGATCTCGAAGATCTTCTTGATGGCGAGCTGACGGCGCGCCGCGCGGGCGAGGTCCGGGCGCACCTCGCGGCATGCCCCTCGTGTCAGGAGGTGCGAAACCAGTTGGAGGCGGAGGCGGCCGCCTTCGCGGTCTTTCGCGAGCGGACGGAGATCGAGCCGTCCAACGAGATGTGGTCGACAATTCGTGAGCGGATTCGTCACGCACCAGCGCCCGCTTGCATCAACGGTCCCGGGCAGCGCTGGTGGAGTCGACTTGGGGATGGATACTTCCGGGTACTCTTGCGACAGGGAGCCTTCGCCTTGCTGCTGGTGGCGCTCTCGATTACTGGCACGCGCTATCTGCTCACTCGAGACACAACGCGCGAGGGGGGGGAAGCCCTCCCGCCCCCCCAGCCAGCGGTACACAACGCTGGACGAACGCCCGCGCCAAGCATCACGCCGACGCCCAGCGCCCCTGCCGTGAGAGTTCCGGCACGCCGGGTACGTCGACTGAGCGATCAGGAGTTGATTCAACAGCAGATTGTACGGGCGGAGAGGGAGTACCAGGGTGCTCTCCGCTTGCTGAATCAGGCGATCGCCCGGCGGCGCGACTCACTCGATCCGACGGTAACGCGGCAGTACGAATCGAGTCTGGCGTTGATCGACAAGTCGATCCAGGAGAGCCGTGCCGCGTTGCGGGAGAACCCGAACGATCTCAGCGCAGGACACTTTCTGCTCGCGGCCTACGCCCGAAAGGTCGAACTGATGCGTGACATCGCTCTGCCCTGGGAGTGAGGAGACGGTGTCGGAGACGCGAAAGGATGACCGTGACACGCAGGTGCTGGAAGGGGTCGGTCTGCTGCTCGTCACCATCGTTGGGCACGGGCCGGGAACCTCCGAGGGGCGGGATCTTCATCAGACCTATGGTCTCTGACCTTGCCTCTGCCGCACAAAAAAGATCGATTCTCTGAAACCTTGACCGCCCAGCTCCCACCTACTCCACGGAACAACAACTACCAACCTGCTGATTGGGCTGATCCGGATAGAAAAGGAGATCGTAATGCAATTCGTTTCAAAAAAGATGGTGTTCTGTGTTGGACTGGTTTGGCTCGCTTCGACGTCGAGCCTCTTCGGGCAGGATTTTCAGAAGAACTACCCACTGACAGACGGTGGCGGGATCAGTGTCCAGAACATCTCCGGTGATGTGACGGTCACTGGCTATGACGGTCAGACCGTTCTGGTTCTGGGATACAAGGAAGGGCGGGACCGCGAACGGGTGACCATCGAGGAGAGCCTCGCGGAAAACAACCTATCGATTCGCATCCGCTACCCCAGGAACTGCAACTGCCAAGCCAGTGCCCGCTTTGATGTCAAGGTTCCGCGTGCGCGCAACTTCAGGTTCGACTCGATCACCAGCGTCAGCGGTGATGTCGAGGTTAGCGGCGTCACCGGCAAGGTTGACGCGAAGTCGATCAGCGGCAATGTCGTCGTCCGCGAAGTTACCGGATCGGTCGCGGCGAAATCGACCAGTGGCAATGTGATGGTCGGTGAGATCAAGGGCTCGGTCAACGCCGCGTCCGTCAGCGGTGATGTCGAGGTGACCATCTTGCAGCTGGGCAGTGGTCAGGACTTGGATTTCACCTCGATCAGCGGTGACGTTGACGTCAGGGTTCCCGCCAGTCTCGACGCCGAAGTGAAGATGACGACGATGAGCGGCAGCCTCAAGACCGATCTCCCTCTGACAATCGAAAAGGACCGATTCAGTCCCGGGCGGCGTGCCAGTGGTCGGATTGGCGCTGGCACTCTTCGCCTGAAAATCTCCTCCATCTCCGGAGATGTCTCCCTCCGACGCACGTAACTGCCGTCCGACGAGGGGAGTCCCCAGGGCTCCCCTCACCTAGACAGACCCTCTCATGCGCATTCTTCTGCACGGAGTGCCACATTCTAAGCGCTGATCGAGCCGCGTTGGGCTCGGGAGGAGAGTTCTCGCATGGAGACAAATCAAACCCCTCAGTTCTCGCGCCGGGCGGTGATTCGGGCGCTAGCCAGCAGTCTGGTGGCAGGCCCACGTTGGACGGACACCCCGTCAAGGTCGCGTCATCTGTCCTATCCGGGCAGTGTCGAGTGGGAGACGCGCTCACTGATCGAGGCCGGGGTCGACCCGCAGGTGCTCGAGGCGGCGGTGCGGTATGCGGCCACACATCACTCGACCGGGCTCTTGATTCTTCGCGGCGAACGCCTCGTTACCGAGCAGTACTGGCAGCAATGGACGCCCGAGGTCTCCCGTCCGATCTTCTCCGCGAGCAAAAGCCTCATCGCGATCCTCGTCGGCATGGCGATCGAAGAGGGCGTCCTCAAGGGCGTCGAGCAGAGTGCCTCTGCCTTTGTGACCAGTTGGAAAGGAACGTCGAAGGAGGCGATCACGATTCGCCACCTGCTGACCATGACCTCCGGCCTCAAGCTCGGCGGGGCCTTGACGCTGCCCTATCTCGACGTCTTTGAGAGGACGGCGGCACTCCCGCTCGAACACAGACCGGGCGAACATTGGGCCTACAACAGCTCCGCTTCTCAGATGCTCCTGCGCCTGCTCGAAATGGCGTCCGGTCAACGCCTTAACCGGTACACCCAGCGAAAATTGGCCCCGCTGCAACTGCACCATTCGAGTTGGGATTGTGGGCTTGCCCCGAATGACCAGCTCAACTGCACTTGGTTTCGCAGCTCCTTGCGCGACATGGCGAAATTGGGCCTCTTGATGTTGCGCCAGGGTCGGTGGGCAGACCGCCAGCTGATCGGGGCTGCCTTCGTCAAAGAGGCCACCAGCACCTCCCAAACGTTGAACCAGTCTTACGGCTATCTATGGTGGCTCAATGGCAAGTCTTCGTTCCTGCTTCCCGACGGACGGGGCGGGTATGGGATGCTCTGGCCGGATTGTCCCCCCGACGCCTTTGCCGCTCTCGGAGCAGAGGACAAGAAGATCTATGTCGTTCCAAGTCTCGACTTGGTTGTTGCACGGCACGGTGGCCCATCGGGGGTCGAACTCTCCCCCGGCGATGCGAATGGCCCTCGCTCCTCGTTTGACAACGAGCTGCTCGGACGCATCTGTCGTGCCGTCAAGTGGTGAGTCGAATCCCGTCTGGTCCCGGAATGGAGCTGGACGGTCGCGGCGAGAGGTTCAGGTCCTGCCGGTAGGGCTCGGCATGGCGCGTTGGGGATGTCGATTGGAGAGAGGTCCAGGCAGGCAAAAAAATAGAGGTGATCAACAAATGCTGAGCACCTCGTTCGCAAACTTTACACACATCCCCAAACGCTGCACCCCAGGGATGGTTCCATCTTTTTCCCAAACTGTTTTTTAGGACTCGCTGCGGGTCGGGTCGCCTGGCGGCCGGAATCACCGACCGTTGCTCTCTCCAGGGCGTGGCTTGAGGTTGACCCGTTGTTGTGGGTACGTCATTCTTGGCGGGAGAAGCTCATCTCCCGAATCGAATCTGACTACCTGTCAGGCAGTTCCGTCCCGCGACTCTTGATCTCGATATCTCTCGCATCGCTCAATAAGCGATTGCGTTTCCTGGCGGTCAGCGCCTCTTTCACGTCGGCTGTGCGCAGATTGATCAATGTGGTTACCGGTCTCAATGAGGCTGGCAATCGGTCACACAAAAATCGTGCTGGCCTTCTCCTCGGTCTTGATCTGGTTCATCACCCGCTGACGGTTCCATTTGTCTGTGGCAGGGCCGCAACTGTCCAAGCCGGGAACCTCCAGCCGGACACAGAGGATGCTCGTATCAAGAATCAGCCCCTTTCGAGCTCCTGGATGACTCAGTCCTCGACGATTGCTGACATCCCGCAATCCTCAGCGCAGCCCGTACCAAACTCCACGGCCACGGCCGTGCTGATCGAGCGTGCCGCGCTCAACCAATACCCGGAAGTGCTGCTTGAGCGTATTGCGGCTCGCCCCAGTCAGTTGGATGGCTTCGCCGATGGTCACGCGCCCGTGCTCGCGGGCAAACTCGACGATCTGTAGCTGCAGTTTTGGCAGGGCCGCCAGCACGATCTTCTCGCGCTCGACCTTTTTCTCCAGCCGCCGCACCTGTTCGGACAGGGAGCGGAGGAAGAAGAGCAGCCACGGCTGCCAGTTCGGCGACTCCGTGCGGATCGATCCCTGGGTCTGCCGCAGCGCCAAGTAATAGGCTTCCTTATTCTGCTCGACCACACTCTCCAGTGAGCTGTAAGGGGCATAGGCATAACCTGCCTGTAGAAGCAGCAGGGTGGTCAACACGCGGGAAAGCCGCCCGTTGCCATCCTGGAAGGGATGGATCTCCAGAAAGACGACGATGCACAGGGCGATGATCAGCAGCGGATGCAGATGAGCCGTCTCGCGCTCCCGATTCACCCAAGCTACCAGCTCTGCCATCAGGCGAGGCGTGTCGAAGGGCGACGCCGTCTGAAAGACGATGCCCATCTGTGCGCCGATCTCGTCAAAGGCGGCCACGCTGTTCGAGTTGGTCTTATAGTTGCCCCGATGCCACGCGTCCTTCTCGCTGTTGCGCAGAAGGATCTGGTGCAACTGCTTGATGTGGTTCTCGCTGAACGGGATCTCTTGCCAAGACGAGAGCACCAAGTCCAAGAGCTCGGCGTAGCCAGCCACCTCCTGCTCGTCCTGCGTCGCAAAAGAGTTGATCTCCAGGTTCGACAGCAGCAGCTCGACTTCCCGGTCAGAGAGCTTGCTGCCTTCGATGCGAGTTGATGATCCGATACTCTCGATGGTCGCGACACGACGCAGGGCCAGCAGCCGATCAGGCGCGAGTGTGCCCAGGGCCCGCCACGCCCCCTTGAACTCGTCGATCATCGCGATCAGACGCAGGACCTCCGGGGTGATCTGAATGGTGTCGCTGTTCAGCATGTACCAATCCTACACCCATTCACGCCCAATCTGAAGTCGGGAATGTGCTCGTGGAGGAAATGGCTGGTTGATTCGTGGTGACGGGCTGAAAATAGATCGTGAAATCGAAGTTGCCCTGCTCTCGTGGACGACTCCTCATTCGCTTGGGAGGTGTCAAGAGCTCGTCTCTGGGTGGCGGTGCCGCAAAGAGAAAAAGCCTCGACGAAAGCGGGAGAGACTCAGGTGGACAACCCTCTGGCTCCTCACTTCCACTTGGCGAGTCTCTTGTTTGCGGTCCGGTGTTGCTGTACGATTTCTCGTGGATCTTTTTCAATCGCAACCGAATGCAGCACTTGGCAACACCTGTACTTTGCTGGCGCTCAATTTATATAACGCAGAACAGCTTCCGGAGAAACAATGATCGTTTCTTCCATCTTGCCGCGATGGCCTCTCAACAACCCTCTCTTTCCTGCACGCTTCTTTCGTCTTTGTAAGCGATTTCTGTTGTGGTTGTTTGTGTTGCAACTGGTCTATATTGTTGCTTTGAAATGGGTCAACCCACCTGTAACCGTCACACAACTCGTCAGCCTGCTCCAGGGCGATGGCTTGAAAAGGGATTATGTAGATGCAGATGAGATGAGCGCGGCTGCTAAGTTGTCTGTCTTGGCTGCCGAAGATCAGATCTTTCCAGATCATCATGGGTTTGACTGGAAGAGTATTGAAAAAGCAATCGAACATAATCAGCGAAAACCAAACAGAGTCCGTGGTGCTTCTGCCATTTCACAGCAGACCGCCAAGAATGTTTTCCTCTGGCAAGGCCGCAGCTGGTTTCGGAAAGGGCTGGAACTATACTTCACACAAATGATTGAATGGATCTGGGGAAAAGAGCGAATCTTAGAGGTATATCTGAATGTCATTGAAATGGGACGTGGTGTCTATGGGATTGAGGCTGCCGCGCAAACCTATTTCAGAAAACCGGCACGCTTGTTGACGAAAAATGAAGCCGCACAGATTGCTGCCTGCTTACCCAATCCAAAAAAATACACAGTAAGACCGTTAAGCAGATATGTATCTGCCCGCAGCGGATGGATACTCCGGCAAATGAATAACCTGGAAGGTGATACAGATATACAAAGGTTGATCCATCCTGCGCAGAAATCGGTGCGAAAAAAATAGAGAACCTTGTTGCGAGCGGAACAGCCAAGCCAACTGGATGATCCTTTGCCGCACTTTCCTTAGCTACCTATCTGTATCAAATAAGGTTGTATGTTTTTTGTGGCAGGGCTGTTTTCTAAAAGTACCTGTAGGGCCGCCTCAATACGTCCCTCCGAAGTGAGCCGTCCCAGTGACCCGGAAGCCATCGATGTGGGAAGGCGCAATCAGGTTGCTGAAGCCGCCCTTGGACAAGGTGTCCTGGTCAGGGAAAATTGCCGGGTGCGGTCGCAGGTATGGCTGATCAGCGCGGCTCCGAATCCCTGGAGACCAAGCCGAACTGAAACCGTCCCGTCCCATCCGAACCGATGCGGATAAATCCCGGCACCTCCATCTCGACGTAATCCTGATCCCAGACCTCCATCTCGACAATGTGCCATTTTCCAGCAAACGGTTTCATCTGCTTCTTAGGATGCCTTTCAAGATAATCTCTTTTATCGCCCTCGGGAATGTCATGGCCCGACTGTCACAAGTTTTGTCGTGAGTTTGTCGCAAGCATGCCTCTTCTACTCGTCGGCATGGTGCTGCAGCCAACGATCGCCTTTCCCGGTCAAGCGATAGCGCTGAGTCGGGCTGCGCGGGGAATCGGGTTGCGTACGTTCGACCCATTGGTCTTTCATGGCCGGGTTGAGGTAGTTGGTCCGGAACGTGGGCCGGTGGGACAAACCCAAGGCCTGCATCAAATCGTTGCTACTAAGCTCACCGCTCCCAATTGCACGGATCAATGTCGCTACTTGGTCGGTTACTTG
>JBMOHS010000192.1:0-7049 GCA_049317725.1 Blastocatellia bacterium | reverse complement strand
ATTGATCAAATGCCAGGGAATGGAGGAGTCGCATGCGAAGCCGACCAGGATCGAGACGACAATCAGAACTGTCCCAGGGAAGATCCCGGCGACGGCCGATCCAGCTTCTGCTGTTTGGCCTGATCCTCGCCACGACGATTGGCTCGATCGTCGCCGCGCAAGGGGGCTTACGGGCAAAGACGGCCCTTCGCCCACTCACCCGAACCGAGCAGGCCTGGGTCAATCGGACGCTCGCCCGCCTCACCCCCGAAGAGAAGGTCGGTCAGATGGTCCTCGCCGACGCCAATCTCGTCTTCTGGAACCGGGATGGACTCGACTACCAGAAGATGCGCCACCACCTCGTCGACAACAAAGTCGGGGGTGTCCTGCTCTTTCGCAGTGAAGTCTGGCCGTCCGCGATCCTCGCCAACCGCTGGCAGGAGATGGCCAAGGTCCCACTCCTGATCGCTTCCGATCTTGAGATGGGGCTCGGCATGCGTTTCGATGACACGCCGTGGTGGGTGCCCAATATGGCCGTTGCGGCGACCGGGGACCCGCAATGGGCCGCTCGCCAAGGAGAGGCGACCGCCCTCCAGGCCCGGGCGATGGGGATCAACTGGCTTTACGCTCCATCTGCCGACGTCAACAACAACCCCGAGAACCCGGTCATCAACACTCGCTCCTATGGTGAAGACCCGGAGCTGGTCGCGACCTATGTCTCCGCCTTCATCGCCGGCGCGCAGGGAGCCGGGGCGCTCGCCTGCGCCAAGCACTTTCCTGGACACGGCGACACGGCGACCGACTCACACATCGGCCTGCCGGTCATCGATGTTGACCTCGATCGCCTCCGGCAACTTGAGCTGATTCCTTTTCGCGCGGCAATCCGTGCCGGCGTCGGCTCGATCATGTCGGCGCACATCTCCCTGCCCAAGATCGAGACCGCGCTGGCCCAACCGGTGCGTGCCCTCAGCGAGCGCGAAGCGGCCACCGCTGAATTCCTCTCCCGGACCGAGAGTACCGCTGATCGGGTGACCCTGCCCGGGACGCTCTCGCCGAAGATTCTCACTGGATTGCTGCAGGAAGAGCTGCAGTTTGAGGGGCTCGTCGTGACAGATGCCATGAACATGGCTGGGGTTGCGGCGCGCTACCTCCCGGGCGAGGCCGCCGTCAAGGCGGTTCTAGCCGGTGCCGATGTCATCATCAAGCCGCCCGATCTCGACGCCGCCATCGCCGGACTCCGGGAAGCGGTCGCCCGGGGGGAGATCTCCCCGTCACGTCTCGATCGCTCGGTCGAGAAGGTCCTCCAGGCCAAGGCCCGTCTCGGCCTCCACCGTCAACGAATGATCAGGGTCGACAACGTCGATCAGGTCGTCAACGCCCCCCAGTTTCTCGAGACCGCCCAGCAAATTGCCAATCGCTCCCTGACCCTCGTCCGCGATGAGCGGGGAGTGGTGCGGACCTTTCGCCAGCGCGTCGCTGCGTGGCGTGCCGGTGGGACGCCCCCCACCCTCTTCCATCTCACCTACACGGACGAAGAGGATAGGACGGCCACTCGCCATCTTGACGAGGAGCTGCGCGCCCAGGGGCTCCCTTTCGAGAGCCACGTCCTCGACCGTCGGGCTGGGGATCCAGAGTTCTCCCGTGCCCTCGCCGCAATCGATCAGAGCCCGGCTGAACTGATCGTCCTCTCCATCCCGGTCCGTGCCCGCAGCGGTAAGGGCAGCGTCTCTCTGCCTCCGATGGGGCAGCGTATTGCCGAAGAACTGACCCGTCGAAACCGCCCCCTCCTCGTCGTCTCGTTCGGTAACCCCTATCTCCTGCTCGCCATCCCAGGCGTCCAGAGCTACCTTGTCGCCTGGAGCCCCTTCCAGGTCAGTCAACGTGCCGTCGCTCACGCACTCCTCGGCACCATTCCAGTCGGGGGACAGCTCCCGATCAGCCTCCCCGGGCTCTATCAACGTCGCCACGGCCTCCGCCTCGACTGAGTTCCCCCCTTCATTGGGAGGGATGAGATCGCAGCCACTCGACGAACTTGCCAATCCCCAGCCGCAATGGCGTCGATGGGCGATAGCCCAGCAACCGCCGGGCCTTCCCGATGTCTGCGTGAGTTCGGGGGAGATCTCCGGGTTGCGCCCGGTGGTACTCGACAATCGCTCTTCTCCCCAGTGCCTCCTCCAAGAGCATGATCATCCCCGTTACCGAGATCGTCTCCGACTCTCCGAGGTTGATGATCTCAAACCTCGTCTCCTCATACTCGATCGCCGCAAGCACGCCCTGCAGGATGTCGTCAATGTAGGTGAAATCACGCTCTGCGCTCCCATCTCCATAGACGTGGATCGGAGCTCCCCTCAAGATCTGCCGCGCGAATTTGTGGATCGCCAAGTCTGGTCGCTGGCGTGGCCCATAGACGGTGAAGAAGCGCAGGCAGATGACGTTGATTCCATAAAGGTGGCTGTAGGTGTGCGCAAAGAGTTCGCCCGCGGCCTTGGTCGCGGCGTACGGCGAGATCGGGGAGAGTGGCGCATCTTCCCGAAACGGGACGCTTGCCTCAGGACCATAGATCGAACTCGACGAGGCAAAGACAAACTTCTTCACCCCAAACCGGCGAGCAAGTTCGAGCAGTTGCAGCGTCCCTCCGATGTTGATCTCCTGATAGAGCAGGGGATCGGCGACCGAAGGGCGCACCCCGGCTCTCGCCGCCAAGTGAACGATCGTGTCGAAGGGGGCGTTCCCCCCGGATTCTGCTGCTTCAGCCCGGAAGACCTCTTCGATCCCCCTTCCATCACGCAAATCCAGGTTGACCAGTCGCCAACCAGGGAATCCCCGATGGGGCTCAACGTTCCCCCACTTGATCGCCGGGTCGTAAAAGTCATCGAAGTTGTCGATCACCGTCACCCCGTGGGTCGCCTCCTGACCCAGTAGCCCCTCGACCAAGTGACTTCCGATGAAGCCGGCTCCACCCGTTACCAAGTACCTTTTCTGGACCATTTGACGATCCCCCCTCCTCTTCTTCGCTACCCCACGGTCTTCCTCTCGCTTTCGCCTCTTGCCAGTCGTCCCGAGCCATCGATCTCAGCTTCACCTTCCACTGCCCATTCCAGTCTTGATCTGCCTGCCCCGCACGACGGTGGGAACCCCTCGCCCATTCTACCGGAGGACGCCCTCTCTTGGTTGGTGATCATCCCATTTTTCCCACGACGTTCGGAGACTTTCCCGCCACTTCAATCTGACCATTCCCTGATCCCTGGGCACACTCTCTGCTGCCCTTCATTTCCTTCTCTCTCTCGATTGGTTGCTGCCGCCTCTGATCATCGATCCTTCCACAGGTGGGATGATCACTGGCTGGTTGTTACCCAACATTGCGAGATTAGAAGATTCTCCGTGCGAAGTTGATTTTTTAGTAAAATATTTAAGAGGGCAATTGCTGGGGCTTTCGGCGTCACATTCCTCCTCGATTACATGATTGATATGGAGCGCCCTCCACCCGCATCGCCTGAGAAGAATTGGGAGATAATGACCCTCCAACATGCCTCCCTGTATAGAGTAAGCATTATTCAATTTCTTGATATTACAAAAGGTTGGATCAGATCTCAGTCGAGTAGGTCTTTGCCCTAATTCAATTTCGATCCTCCCTCAGTGGCGATTGCAGGTCGAGAGATGTCGTTCTCGGCCCTTGCGCACGCTCTATTTGTCTTCTTGATAAGGTTCTGAATTTTTACTAGCGATCTGAATAAATATAAAAAGCGCCCATCCTTAATATTGTAAAGACTTTTCATAACTATGGGTGCTATAAAACGATCTTTAAGTTCTGATCATGGGAGACATGTTGACTTTTTAAATATATACCAATGCGCAAGTTGGTATGTGCTGTGGTCGTCTAAATATTTTAATCAGCAAGAAAAGAATTTTGTTTATTGATTGACACTCACCGGCCAAGAGTAATGGCAAGTTACTGAAAACGATCAATGATCTGGGAGAGTTCAAAGAGTGGAAACTATTTATGACCACACCGTAGTTATGAAGAAGAGCGCAGACAAACCGCGAATCAGGCAATCGCGCAGAGCGTCTTAAAAGTTGGATCATCAATCACACAAAGCAGTGTCCAAACTTGTTCGAGGGGGTAGATCAATGCACACACCGGAGAGAGAGACGCAGACTAACAGTCGCAATCGGAGATCCCTGTCGCTAAAGTCAATAATTATCAGTCCTTTCGACAGGGTTGGCGCAGGAATTGGAGATCCAAATAAAGGGTGGCAAGATTCGAATACTGAAGGGGTTGGCTTGGCTGGACGCTCGCTCGTCAATCTTCGATGGCGACATGCCAAAGCGTTTTTGGGGCTTGCTGTCCTGATTTTGGCTGGAATCGGGCTGAGTGAGGGGGTGCGCGCTGGCGCTGGCATCGGAATGGCCACCCTGACACAGCTGGTCGCGAAGACCCTTCCTCCGACGGTCGATCCGATAAAAATGCTCGGCTCGACATTGGCCCCTGCGTCGAGATCTCTTCAGACGACGACCCCTTCTTTCTACGTCCTCGACAACGGCAACATCTCAATTGGTGGGCCCAACAATTCCCAGACACAGAATTCGGTCAACAGCAGTGGTAACCTTATACAACCCTACTACAGAGGAAACGACGGCAGATTCTACAAGCTCACCTATAGTACCCTCCCGCTGGATGTCGCGCTTGGTGTCGGTACCGGCACCAACTGGACCGGCAGCTCCGTCGTCGAAAACCCGGGGTTGACCGATCAGGTGTTCGACTACTCGGGCTTCAACACCACGGCAACACTCACGGGCGGTGGTGTCAAGGGCTATGGTGTCATCGTCACACGAGGCAAGCTCTCCGGTTCGGGCTTGAATGGTCTGGAGATCCAGCAGACCTACTCACTTGGTCGATTCGACAACTTCATCAAGATCATTACTCAAGTGCGCAACACGAACGCGACCCCCACCGGGAACGTGCATTTGTGGGTAGGCACTCGGGACGACTGGGTAGGCAACAGCGACTCAAACATGAAGGTGCGTGGCAACGTTGTCAATGGGGTCTTCACGCCACTGACCAATGCGTCAGACCGTTCACAGATGGTTCAGATCACCTCTGGAAGTGAGGGAGTTCTCTTCTACTCGACTACGCCCGGAACGAATATGATCATTGGCAGCCGTCACGGCTGCTGCGAAACGAATGGTTTCATCAACAGGGTGGTCAATAGAAGTCCGCTGGTGGCCTGGGACAATAATCCAGGTGGAGCAAGTGGCTTACCGATCAGCATTACCAATGATGGAGCCTACGGAATTTACCAGCTACTTGGCAACATTCCGGCGAACGGCAGCCGGTTTATCACTTGGTACTACGGAGCCGGCTCGACAGTCAATTTGGCGACGGTCTCGAGTGACCTTGCGCTGGTCTCCGCGCCGATAGTCGTTCCTGGTAATGCCCAGGCAACAGTCTCCTGGACCGCACCCTCGACTGAACAGACCATCACATCCTACCGGATCCGTTATTCCATCGACAATGGTCAAAATTGGCTGCCGACAGCGGATGGAATCAGTGTCTCTCCGGTACCGAATCCACTCTCGTATGTTCTTACCGGGTTGACGAACGGTGCCACGTACGCTGTTCAGGTCGCGGCTGTCACCGCCGATGGGCCAGGGCCGTTCTCGAACTCGAGCTTGGTCTTCATCCCCGGACGGCCCTACAATGTCGTGCGTCCGACCCTGGGGGGAGGGAACCCAGTCGTGCGCCAGGGGACCCCACCTGTTGGGACAACTCTTTCGGTCAACGATCCAAACAGCAATTGGATCAATAATGGATCGCAGGCGATGACGACTGCCTACCAGTGGCAGGCCGACAACGTCAATATCTCCGGAGCAACTGGGACTACCTTCACCGTGACGAGTGCCCAGGTGGGCAAAGTGATTCGCGTCCAGGCGACGCGCACGAATGAGTTCGGATCCACCTCGGCCGTCAGCCTCAATTCGCAAGCCGTTGCCTCCCAGACTTCCAGCTTCAACTTCCCGCCTGTTCCCAATGACCAGACGGTCTCGACGCGGCAGAATACTGCCCGGTCGATTACACTGACAGGCATTGACCAGGAGAACGCCTCGCTCACCTTCACGACCACGATCCAACCGACCAATGGTACCCTCTCAGGGACAGCACCTGACCTGACCTACACGCCGAATACGGGGTTTACTGGCACCGACTTCTTCCTCTTCAGGGCCAATGACGGCACACAGAACTCAACCGTGGAAGGAACGATCACCATCCGGGTGACGCCTGTCCCGGCGCAACTTGAGCTGGCCACAGCACCGGTTCCTGGTCCTTCGGGAACGTCGTTCACCACCTTCCCGTCGGTGAGGTTTCTCGACGCAGGGGGCAACGTGATCAGCGCCACCAATGACCCCGTGACGGTATCGATCCTGTCCGGAACGGGCGGCACACTCGTCGGCGCGACGACCGTCAATGCCTTCAATGGTGTCGCCACGTTCAATGGACTGGGGTTGGCGGGCAGGGTTGGCTCGAGCTATGTCCTTCAATTTACCGATGGTTCCTTGACGGTCGATAGCGGTCCCCTGACGGTGACCGAAGCCGGCCCGGCGGCAGCCTTGGTCTTGACGACCGCGCCGGTGGCGGGGGCCTCAGGAGCACCTCTTGCCGTTCAGCCGGTACTGGAGGTGCAGGATTCCGGCGGGAATCTGATCACCGGTTCGACGGCATCGGTGACAGTGACGATCCAGTCAGGAACTGGGGGGATACTTGGGGGGACGACAACGGTCAACGTCAGCAACGGCGTGGCGACCTTCAGTGGACTGACGCTGGCGGGAGCGCCCGATACGAACTACGTGCTGCGCTTCACCTCGGGGTCGTTGTCGGTCGATTCGGGCAATCTGACGGTGACCACTGGAGCACCGTCCCAGTTGGCCCTGACCACCGCGCCGGTGGCAGGGGCCTCAGGGGCGGCGCTGCTCACCCAACCGGTCGTCCAGATTCAGGACTTGCGCGGGAATCTAGTGACCAACTCGACGGCGGCGGTGACGGTGGCGGTCATCGGAACCAACGGTACGCTCGG
>JBMOHS010000191.1:0-7118 GCA_049317725.1 Blastocatellia bacterium | reverse complement strand
CCCGATCAAGGGCTCTGGAATTTCATTGATCGGACTTTTTTCTCTGGCCCCCTTGCAAATCAGCAGGGAATGGGTAAGTATCAGTTTGTACATCTTCTCTCGCGCATCAACGGTGATGCGCCCCCGCCCACTGGCCGCATACAGTGCACATTATGCGCAAAGGCATACTGGCACACTGGCATACTGGCATACTGGATGGTTGCGAGGTCGTTTTCAGATCGTTCGAGAGCAGGTAAGTATCAATTGCTGAAGCCGCTCACCAGAGCGTCCGAAAACATGCCTTCATTGTAGCCGTTCACTGAAGCCACATCTTTCGAAGCTTCACTTCAACCTCCTGAGGAGTAGGGATAACTGTATGTCAATGAAACTGTACGTGGGGAATCTGTCGTTCCAGACGACGAGCGGGGACCTGGAAGAGTTGTTCAGCCAGGTTGGCACGGTCGAGTCTTCTTCCGTGGTCAGTGACCGGGACACCGGTCGTTCGCGTGGCTTCGGCTTCGTCGAGATGTCGACCAAGGAAGAGGGCAATGCCGCGATTGCCGAGTTCAACGGCAAGGAGATCGATGGCCGCAGCTTGACGGTCAACGAGGCGCGCCCGCGCGAGGATCGTGGGGGCGGCTTTGGCGGTGGCGGCGGAGGGAATCGTCGTCCGGGCGGTGGTGGCGGCGGCGGTCGTGGCGGTGGCGGCTTCGGTGGCGGTCGCTCGCGATACTAGTCGACCAGGCTTTCCGACAGGAATGCCGACAGGCCCGTTCCGGGGGAGAATCTCCCCCGGAACGGATGAAGAAACAGGCAAGACAGGGCAGACTTGAATCGCCTTGTCCGCACAAAGGAACTACATGGAATTTTCTCAACTTGGGCTCGATCTGAAGCTGGTCTCCAGATGCGAGTCGCTAGGGTTCCGCGAACCGACACCGATTCAGCAGCAGGCGATTCCGGTGATCTTGACGGGGCGGGATCTGATTGGGTGCGCGGCGACGGGCACCGGAAAGACGGCAGCTTTTCTTCTGCCGATTTTGCATCGTTTGTCAGGCAAGCCGGCGGGTGCCCCTGGGGTGCGGGCGCTGATCGTTGCGCCGACGAGGGAGCTCGCGCAACAGATTGAAGCCAGTTTTCAGTCCCTCTGCCCAGTGCGAAATCTGCGTGCCGTGGTTCTTGTCGGTGGAATGTCGATGGATCGCCAATTGAAGGCGCTGCAATCCCCGCCAGCACTAGTGATTGCCACACCAGGGCGGTTGCTTGATCACCTCGAGCGACGGTCATTGAGTTTGGCTCGGATCGAGACACTGGTCTTGGACGAGGCCGACCGGATGCTCGACATGGGCTTCTGGCCAGACATTCGTCGAATTTTGGAGAAGACGCCAGCTGGGCGACAGACGCTTCTCTTTTCAGCAACCTTTTCACCGGCGATCGAGCAGGTGGCGCGGACGACCATGCGGCAGCCGGCGACGGTCGAAGTCAGCCCGCGCGGGCAGGCGGCAGTGACAGTTGAGCAGCGGGCCTATTCGGTCGCAACCGAGTCGAAGACGGCTCTCCTTCTCCACCTTCTCGAAGCGGAAGAGCAGTCACGCGTCTTGGTCTTCACCCGGACACGCCGGAACGCGGAGCGGCTCTCCCACATCTTGTTGGCGCGTGGGCACAAGGTCAACCGCATCCACGCAGACCGCAGCCAAGCCCAGCGCCAAGGAGCACTCGAAGGGTTCAAGGACGGGCAGCACCGCATCCTCGTGGCAACTGACATTGCAGCGCGGGGAATCGATGTCGATTCGGTCTCGCACGTCATCAATTTCGATGTTCCGGAGGCTCCGGAGGACTATGTCCACCGGATTGGCCGGACAGGGCGGGCAGGAAAGCTCGGTCAAGCAATCACGCTGGTCTCTCCCATCGATGAGTTGTCGATGGTGGCGATCGAGCGATTGACTGGTCAGTCGATCGACCGGGTGGTGTTGCCAGGCTTTGGTGGGCTGACCTTTGCGGCGACGACGGCTGGGAAGCCTGGTGGGGCGGCACTCGCGGCACCAGCACGCCGACCTTTCCGGCCGGTTCGTCGAGCGCGCTACGGGCGCTGATCCTCGTTCTTGTCTCTCAGCGGATAGGGCTCTCCCCGGAATCTGTGCCACCCTGGCCACCTCCGGAGTGAGCCCTTTGCTATTTTGGGGGAAGATTTTCCGGGGGGAGCGGCTGGCCCTGCCTGCCGTCGGAGAAGAAGGTTCATGAAGATCTATTTCATCCGGCACGGTCAGACGGTGGAGAACCTCCACGGGATTCTCCAGGGGCATCGGCCGGGGACTTTGACGCAGTTGGGTCACGCCCAAGCCGAGCGCGTCGCGGAGCGGCTCCGGGAGATCCCCTTCGATGCCATCTATGCGAGTGATCTCGGTCGGGTGGTGGAGACCGCCCGGTATGTCGCGGCCCACCAAGCGGCTCCAGTCATCTACGACCCGCAGTTGCGTGAGCGTGGCGTCGGTCTTTATGAAGGCCTTCCCCGCCACGTCTTGTGGGAGGCAGAGGCGAACAGTGGCCAGCCGGCGGTCGATTTTCGCCCGGAAGGTGGCGAGAGTTTCCGGGATCTCCAAGAGCGGATTGACCAATTCCTGTCGCGGCTACAACAAGAGGCGGCAGGAAAGACGGTTCTTCTGGTCTCTCATGGAGGTTGGAACCGACAATTGCTCGGGCAGGCGATGGGGTGCTCGATCGGTGAGTCGCTCCAGCTCAGACAGTTCAACACTTGTGTCAATATGCTCGATTATCCCGAAGAGGGGCCACTCTCGATCGAGCTGATCAATTGTGTCCGCCACCTCGAAATAGAGCCCCGTCTGCTCCCACCGCTAGCCGACTAGGCAAGGATCTCTCCCGCTGCCAAGGACAAGAGGCAGCAGGCGCAAAAGTAAGCCCACAAACCCCACAAACCCCACAAACATGGAGAAGGGCGGACTGGTCAAACAGTCCGCCCTTTCTGCTGGATAGCAAGTTGGAGCCTTGATCGTCCTTAGAATTCGATTCGCAAGGCCATTTGGATCGTGCGTGCCGTGTTTCCCGGAGCTGTTCCAGTGACCCGTCCAAAGGCGGGATTGCCGAACGCCGAGTTGGCCCGGCCAAATTGGACCCGATTGAAGGCGTTGAACATCTCCGCGCGGAATTGGATTCGCATCGTCTCGAGGGGCCGGAAGTTCTTGGCGACGGCGAGATCCCAGTTGTTGGTGCCACTGTACCGGACCTCGTCGATGAAGCGAGGCGCATTGCCGAACGTGAAGTCGGCGGGTTGGGAGAAGGCGTCGGTGTTGAACCACCGGTCGATCGTTCGATTGGCGAGCCGTAGATCCGCACCGGGGCGGATGTTCGGTTGCTGCGTCGCCGCAAAGGTGAACGAGTTGTTCGGGGCAGTGAAGATCAAGGGCAGGCCGCTGTCGGCCTTGAAGATGGCATTCATCTGCCACCCGCCGGCGATGGCATTGACAACGGGGTGCCAGTTGTTGCCCAGCTTGCGCCCCTTCCCGAAGGGCAGCTCATAGACATAGGTCACGGCCAAGCTCTGCGGGATGTCGTGCGCACTGACCGAGCGTTCCGCGGAGAGATCATAGTAGTTGCGGGTCTGATCGCTGACCTCCCACCCCTGATTCTCCGAAGAGTTGTCCATCGCTTTCGAGTATTGGTAGGAGACCGCCACCATCATTCCATCACTGAACCGCTTCTGGAAACGAGCGGTGAAGGCGTTAAAGTTGGAGGAGGCTCCCGGCATATCGATGATATTGACATCGAGGAATTGGGGATACGGGCGCAAAAGTTGCCGACGCTCGACGGTCCGCGCTGCCAGCGGGCCTCGGGCAATGACGCCGAAGAAGGGGTTGGGCACGGATTCTCGCAGCGCGGTCCCAAGAGCGAGCGCCGAACTGGGAATCTGGTTGATGTTCATTCCGCCCGCATACCCACCAAATCCAAAGGCCAGTCGGCGACCTTGCGAGCCGGCATACCCAACTTCGAGGAGAGCTCCCCGGCCCAGTTCCCACTGCAGGTCAGCACTGAACTGCTGAACATAGGGCGTTGGTCGATCTTTCTGGAAGGTTCGGATCGAGGTTCCCACCGCGGTTCCCAGCCCGAGGGAGGCACCCGTCGGTTCGATCAGTCCGGTGGGAAAGGCGTTTCGCAGGGGATTGGTGATCGTCCGGCCACTGTCGAGGGTCGAGACCCAATCGGTCGTGATCGAGAAGCCGTCGTTTCCGATCGGGATGGTGTTGACCGAGGGCTGGAAGTAGATGCCATATCCGGCACGGGCAACGATCCGGTCTGATACCTTGTAGGCAAGGCCGACGCGAGGGGCGAGATCGGTTGTTGGGGTATCCCACTGGTGGGGATTGTCATCGTTGACAAAGACGAGCCCTCCGCGGAGTCCCTGGATGCCACTGGCGCTGGCCAGGGGGCTCGCAGCGTTGAAGTCGAAGTAATTGAGACGGTTGTACCGTTCCGTGCGACCCCGCTGGAGCTCGTACCGCAGCCCGCCATTGAGGGTCAACCGGGAGTTGACGTTCCATGCGTCCTGGATATACCACGAATGGTACGCCTGATTGGCGTAGTTGCGTGCGTTGCGGGGGGCGTTCCCGCCCGCCCCAGCTCCGAGGAGGAACGAGGCAATCGTATTGCCCGCTGTCACTGCTCCTCGCAGATCTGGGTCGGGTCCGACGGTGAAGAAACGGTTGAAGTTGAAGGTGGCTGACTGGGTCTCGCTCACGCCGAGAATGTAATTTTCCAGAGTGTATCCAAACTTGATGGAGTGGGAGGCCAACTGCTTGCTGAGATTGGTCTGGACGCTCCACGTCGAACGGGCGGCCACCGAGTAGTTCGTATTTCCGATGGTCGCGTAGTCGGCGAGGTTGAACTGGGGAGGAACGGCCACGTCAAACGAGCGCGCGATTGCTGCCGGGAAGCCGAGGGTGGTGGCATCGAAATCGGTCAACTTCGGGACATTTCCTTCGACCCACTTGCCGCCACCCAACTGCAGGTTGAGGATGAGGGTGGGAGAGATGGTCCAGGTGTTTCCGATCGAGACCATGAATCGCGGCTGGTTGGAGTCCCGGTTCGTCTCTCCCGCGATCGGGAAGAGGACGGCTGGGCGCGACTCCTGGGCAGCTCTCGTGAAGCGACCGAAGATGGTGTACTTCTCGGTCGCGACCCAGTCGACTCTCGCATCGTACCGATCGTTGTTGTTAATGTTGGTCCCGACCCCGATGAAGTTGTCGAGATTGGCAGCGGTTCTCCCCGGGCGGTTGGGCAGAGGGAGCAGTCGCAAGGCGGCAACGGCTACTGGATCGAGGCGATTTGACGGAATGATGTTTCCCGTGAAGCCTGTCCGAATGAACCGGCCCGCGATCGCGGGATTGGCGACGGTTGTCGCCGGATCGAAGATCGTGATCGGTGTCCCATTGACATTGAAGCTCTGCGAAAAGTCCCCATTGCGCTCCCGCTCGGTCGGGACGGTGGAGATGCGGGTGGCTGGCGAGCCGTCACGAAGCCCTTCATACCCGAAGAAGCCATAAAGTTTGCGGCTCTTCCAGACGGGGCCCCCGATCGTTCCGCCAAATTGGGCTCGTTTGAACTCCTGCTTGGCCACCCGGTTCCGGTTGTTGAAGAAGCTGTTGGCGTCGAGGTTGTCGTTGCGGAGGTACCCGAAGGCGGTCCCGTGAAACTCTTGTGTGCCGCTCTTGGTGGTCAGGTTGATGACGGCCCCGGCAGTTCGGCCGTATTGGGCATCGTAGGTGTTGCGGAGCATCTGGAATTCGCTGACCGCATCGACGCCGGGTGAAGCGATCAACCCTCCCCAATCCCCCGCGACGACCGGGATTCCATCGACCAGAATCCGCACCGACATGCTCCGTCCACCGTTGATCGAGAAGCGATTCTGATTCTGATCCGAGGTCGAGCCCGAGACCCCCGTGCGCGGGGCGACCACTCCTGCTTGGGTGTGAAAGAGGGCGAAGGGGTTGCGCCCGATCAGCGGCAACTCCGTGACCTGTTTCGATTCCAAGGTGAAGGACTGGTTGGCGGTCTGGGTATCGAGGAGCTGCAGATTGGCGGAGATGGTCACGGTCTCGCTGGCCGCTCCCGTCTGCATCTCGACATTGGTTTCCAGGGTCTGGCTGGCGAGGAGTTGAAGCCGTGTTTGTTGGTACTCACGGAAGCCCGCTTGCACAACCCGCAGGGAGTAGAACCCTGGCTGTAACTGGGCAAAATTGAATCGCCCATCGGAGTTGCTTCGCTGTTCCCGAACCTCCCCGGTGGCCACGCTCGTCAAACTGATCTGCGCGTCCGCCACCAGGGCCCCTGCCTGATCAGTGACGACGCCCGTGATGGTACCCGTAAAGGTCTGTGCATGACCCATTTCCGCAAAAAGAATCGCAATGGTGATCAGCAGGATGGCGCTGGTCTTCTGGTTGAGTTTGGTTCTTTTCTGCAAGCTTGACCTCCGATAGGGTGATAGGACCGATAGGACCGGTAGGACGAATAGGACATATAGGATCCTTCAGGCAAATGTGACAGTTCGGGTGAAAGAGAACCTTCTTGACCCAGGACCTATCTGTCCTATAAAGCCTATGGATCCTATTCGTCCTATCTGTCCTATAGGTCCTATCCCCCTTCAATCAAGTGAATTCGCGGTGAATTGACCGTAAAACAGGGGGATTACATTTTGGCGGTCCGGTATCCAACAACCCGGAAAGACCGGGTGGCGCCTTGTAGCTGTTCAGTTTGCAGAAGCACTTCAAACCAGGGAGGATCGGGGCGATCAGGGGATTGGTAGGGGTACCCGATCTGGGCGAAGAACGCGCCGAGATGCTCTTCAGAGCAAATGAACTCTCCGGCAGCCTCGGTCGAGATGGCGTTATCCCCTTGCAGGATGAGCACGGCTCCGTTTCGGCTGGGGGTTGGGAGGTAGGCAACGACGGAGAATCGGGCATCTTGAAACGTGGAGAAGTAGGTCTTCTCCTCACCCGGACGAGGATTGGTATTGAGGATGATGGGATCACGCTGGCCATCGGGGTAATGGAAGCGGAAATTCATGCGGGGTTCGAGCAGTTCCACCCAAGGATTGGACCGTTTGCTGCCGAGGAGGATAACGTTGTTGGTTT
>JBMOHS010000190.1:0-7124 GCA_049317725.1 Blastocatellia bacterium | reverse complement strand
TGGCAGGGGTGGCAGGGGTGGCAGGGAGACGGGCCCGCCGGCTTGGAGAGCAGGGAAGAGGGCCGGTTTCAGGAGAGGATTGCCGAGGTGGGCATTCCGCAGCGTTCCCTCAAAACAGGGGACAACTTCGAGATCGGAGGGGTTCGAGTGGAAGCACTCTTTGTCGCCGACCCTCGAACGTTTCGCTCCCCGAACGATCGGTCGCTCGTCTTGCGACTGACGTACGGACAGCACCGGTTTCTCCTTCCAGGGGACATCGAGGCTGGCGCAGAGGCCGCGCTGCTGGCGGCGGGTCTCGATCCTGCCGCCGAGGTGCTCAAGTTGGCCCATCACGGCTCCCGGACCTCCTCGACGGCACCGTTTCTCGACCGCGTTGGGGCGAGGATCGCCATCGTTTCGGCAGGCTCGCCGAGCCCCTTCGGCCATCCCCATGCCGAGGTGCTCGACCGACTTCATCAGCGGGGTGTCCAGGTCTACCGCACATCGGCCTGCGGCGCGATCACGATCTCGACCGATGGCAAGGACTTGTCCGTGGAGACCACGGTCCCTTGTCAGGCCACCCCCTGATCAGCGAGCACAGCGAAATCCGCTGTGGAGGAGCCCCGTGTCTGGGCTCGATTTCATGCGAGCCGAGACCCGGTAACTGGCACAATACGAGTCGTGGCAGAGAAAGGAGCCGCCACGCTGCACTCGTTTCGGCATGCCGGGCTCTTGTGGGTCGAAGCTGCTGGAGGGACCTTTCGGGTTCTCGGCGACCCCCATCTGGGCATCGCGTTGGTAGGTCTCGGGATGATACCAATCCGCACACCACTCCCAGACGTTGCCGCTGATCTCGTAGAGACCATATCCATTGGGAGGAAAGCTGCGAACGGGGGCGGCGAGAGCGAATCCATCCCGCAAGCTGTTGCGATCAGGAAAATTGCCCTGCCAAGTGTTAGCACGGGGGCTCCCGGCTTCGATCGGTTCATTGCCCCACGCAAAGATCGCCTCCTGCAGCCCACCCCGAGCCGCCCACTCCCACTCCGCTTCCGTGGGGAGTCGTTTCCCCGCCCAGCGGGCATAGGCGACTGCGTCATCCCAGGAGATGTGGACGACGGGATGGTTCTCTTTTCCAGTGATCGAGCTTGATGGACCCTGCGGATGGCGCCAATTGGCTCCGGGGGTCCATTCCCACCAATTGCCAGGGTTGTTCAAGGGAACGGGCTGCTTGGGTTGGCGAAAGACGAGCGAGCCGGCGACGAGGACACTCGGAGGCGGCTTAGGGGTTCCCGGGGGGAGGGTCTTGCGCATCTCTTCCCAATCCGGCGCGCGCTCGGCGGTCGTGCGGTAGCCGGTCGCTTTGACGAAAGCGGAGAACTGCGCGTTGGTCACCTCCGTTTCGTCCATCCAGAATCCGCTGACCCGGACCCGGTGGGCAGGCTTCTCATCGTCGCGGGCGAGGGAGTCCTGACCATTGGCTCCCATGGTGAACTCTCCTCCGGGAACCCAGACCATTCCCGCCCTCTCCCCCTCGCCACGAACGATCGATGGGGGGGCGCCCTTCGCCGCATCCCCAAGGCGGGAGAGGACCGCCGCTCGGCTCGTGGGCTGATCTTCACAGACGCCCCCCTCGTGCTGGTGTCCTTCGTGTCCCTCGTGCCCCTGATTCTTTTCGGGTGATGCGGTCTGGGAGGTTCTTGTTGAGTCCGATGGTGCTGGAGTTTCCGACAATCGGCAGCCGGCCAATCCACCTACCAACCCTGCGAACCAGAGAACTCTTGCTACCCATTCTATCCTGCGCCGATTCATTTGATCGAATCCTTTCGGTGAGGCGGAGCGATCCCCGCGCCATTGAGGTTGTCTCCCCGCTCTTCCGACGGTGGGGCAGGCGAGATGGCCGCAGGGCAGGGGAGCAGCTCACCGGGCCCACCATTGAGGAAGAGAATCCGACACTGCCGGTCGGGAAAGGCGGCTAGCAGCCGCTGATCACTCTGCGGGTCCATCTCCCTTGCCCAGAGCACTGGGGTCTTCGCGAAGTCGATCGAATTGTAGACCCACTCCTCGTGTGGATTGTGTCCCGGGCCATACCGAACCAGCAGCAGCCATTTGGGTTGGCTTGACGGGTTCCCTGCCGAGTCTGCTCGCAAGCGTTCGGCGAGGGCCGTTCGTTCTGCTGCCCAGGCCCAGTTCCCAGCTGCGTCCCGGTCGATTCGCAGGGAGACGTGGATCACCCCGAGGAAGCTCATCAGAATGGCGCCCCGCGCCAGCCAAAGCCCGCGCCGTCTTCCACCTGGACTCCAGCTCCGCAGCCGTCGCCATCCTTGAACTGTCAGGAGAAAGAGTGCTCCGACTGCCGGGGCCGCATAGTGCGGCAAGACCCATGTCCCAGCCAACAGAATGGCCAGGAAGAGGCCGAGGAGTGCCGCGATCGGCCGCACGACCCGGTCTCCCGCCAGCAGTCCCCACGGAAGCAGCAGCAGCGCCAAGGACATCGCTGCCGTACCGAGGTATCCTCGGAGCAGGATCCCCAACTTGCGGACCAGGCCACGCCGCAGCCAACCTGCGAGAGACTGCTGTTCGAGGTGCGTCTCCCGCGCGAATCCCGTATAAAACCGGCGCAGCGAGTCATGCCGGTAGACTGGGGGCTCCCGCAGCGGCTGCCAGAGAAAGGGTGGCGCGACGGCATAGGCGCGCTCGTGCACTTGATAGGGCATCTCCCACGCGCTGCCCGTTATCTGGGCGTGATAGGTTGCCAGCAGCAGCAGCACCGGGAGGAGGGGTCCCCCAACCGCGAGCAGCGTCGTCCCCGCCTCTCGCCAACTCCCCCGTTTCAGCGCCAGCAACCAGAGGAGCCCGCAGAGCAGCCCGAAGACAGCCCCCTCAAAGGGACGGCTTGCCGCAAGGATGCCCAGTCCAAGCCCGAAGACCGCCCCCATCCGGATTGATCCCCCGTGCCGTAACCGCCCAGTTGCGCCGAGTACCAGCGCTCCTCCACCCAGGGCGATCGCCCCTCCCCAGAAGTTCTGTCCCCACTCGAGGAGCATCGGGTGGAGCACTGCCAGCAATCCTCCGACCAGTGCTTCTCGTGGCCGCACCCATCCGAGCAACATCCAGTAGACCGCCGCGCAACCAAGAGCCAGACTGATCCACACCCCGACGATCGGCGCTCCCCCCAACTTCCAACCCGCCGCCATCGCCAATCCTTGCGCCGGCGGGTATTTCGACACCCAAGTCGGTTGCATCAGCACGTGCAGACTCTCGAAATGTCGCCAGGAGGGGGGCGGGGGATTGCTGACCCGACCAGCCCGGAACGTCTCTGCCGCCAACAGATAGCTGAACTCGTCAGCGATCACCGGTTGCGGGTTGCGCACCAAAAGGGCAATCGACACGCTGATCGTCAGGGAGGCCGCGACCAACCCCGCCGCGACCCGCCACGGCTGGCGGGCCATTCGCCCCACCCGATTCTCCACCCAACGGAACCCCGCTCGCCCCATCGCCGGAGATCGCCAGACGATCCAGGCCATCACTAGAAGCGGAACCGCCGGGAAGAGGATCGACCAGAGTCTGTACCCGCTCATGCACCCTCCTGGCGCCTCCCCGCTGGCGTCAGCCGCGCAACAAAGTGGAGCTGACGATCGAAGAGCCAACTCGCTGGTTTGGGATAGAGCCCAAGCGAGGACCGCCACTCGACAACTCTCAGGTCGAGCTTGGCGAAGGCTTCGTGCCACTCTCGCAGCCGCCAGTAGTGATAGGGCAGCACCACCCCGAAGTGGGCATTTCCGACATAGTCCATCAGGCGCAGCGTCGAACCGGCCAGCCATCCTTCCCGGGTGTGGTCCTTGAGCACGATCGCCTGTCGAGCGACTCTCGCCGCCTCGCGAAGCAGGATGGTCGGGTCTTCCGTGTGGTGCAGCACATCCACGAAGAGGGCGACATCGACGCTCCGATCCTCCAGTGGAATCTCTCGTCCATTGAACCAACGAACGGGAATAGCGGTCTGAGGGCGGACCAACGTGTCAATTCCGCTGAACGTCAGGTCCGGTCGCACCGCCCCCAATCGCGCAGCGATGAGCCCGCTTCCCGCTCCAATGTCGAGGACCTCAGCACCTGCCGGAATCAGGGTTGAGAGCTGCTCCGTCAGAACCCGCACTCTCCGACCAAAGACCAAGTCCCCGTGCAACCTTTCCAGCAGCCTTCCCATCGCTTTCTCCCTCCGGTTTTCTTGCCGGTTATGACTGTCGCTTCAATCCCAGAATGCTCAAGAAGAAACTGGACAGGAGAATTTGGGAGCCTAAAATCAAGGCCATTCCCGAGGGGATCGCTCCGCGCATGACCTCCCGTGGATCGAGTGGTCCAAAGTTCTGTTGGCCCCAGATCCCGATCGAGTAGAGGGTGCCACCAATCCCCCCGAGCAGCAGCAGCAGCCCCAGCGTCAGCCCAACCTCCAATGTCACGAACTCGAAGACGCGGTCGAGGCGCTGATCGGGTGGCATGAGCCCCTCCCGGATCACAAAGACTTTCGTAAAGACCGCGAAGAGAACGGCTTGAAACCCAATCACGACCGCCATCGCGGTGTAGAGTAGGGTGTGGACGTCGAGCTCGACTCCTCCGACCATCCGGGGAGCAGGCAGCAGCCAGCCTCCGAGCCCCAGTCCGATTCCCATCAGCAGCAACCCCGGATAGAGAAAGAGCCAGCGCGGGCTGTACATCAGGAGAAAGCGCAGATGGCGCCAGCCGTCCCGCCAACTCCGCAGGTGCGGAGGACGGTTCCGTCCATCCTTCGAGAGTGTCGTCGGCACCTCCACAATGCGGAGCTGGTTGAGCGTCGCCCGGACGACCATCTCGCTCGCAAACTCCATCCCGGTCGTCCGTAATCCCAGACCGAGGATTGCCTCCCGCTCGAAGCCGCGTAGCCCGCAGTGGAAATCTCCGCAAGGGCTGCCAAAGAAGAGACGACCGATCGAGGTCAGCACCGGATTTCCAAGATAGCGATGCAGAGGAGGCATTGCTCCCGGGGCAATGCCTCCATGGAATCGGTTGCCCATCACCAATTGATCTCCGGCCCGCAATCGCTCGATGAATGGGGTGAGTGCGGCAAAATCGTAGCTGTCATCAGCGTCACCCATGATCACGTAGCGACCCCGGGCAGCCTCGATCCCTCCGCGGAGGGCGCTGCCGTAGCCTTTCGCCTCGACTCTCACCACCCGGGCGCCAAGCGAGGCGGCAATGCCAGGTGACCCGTCGGTGCTGCCATTGTCCGCGATGACCACCTCCCCGGCGATCCCCGCTTGAGTGAGAAAAGACTGTGCTTTCCGGATGCACGTCGCCAACGTCTCCGCCTCGTTGAGACACGGCATGACGATCGACAACTCCAGGTTCTCTTCGATCGGTTCTGTGGGAATAGTCGGTTTGGTCAGGCTTTCTGGTCTCTTCATCGAACGCTCTCTCCCCAGGTCGGCTTGGCGCGAGCTTTGGCCGGGGTACTTTCTGAACGGCTCTCCAGGGCGTCAAGGACGACGGGCCCGGCGACCAACAGGTGCGCGATGCGACGGTAGCGTGTCGCGCTCATTCCGGCCACAATGATCACCTCCTCGGGCCGGCGGAATCTTCCGTGGCGCCGGCGGTGATCGATGATCCGCTTCGCGAGCACCGGCCCGATCGATGGCAGCGCCATCAACTCCTCAAGCGTTGCCCGGTTCAGATCGACCTGCTTCTCCCTGGAGACACCTCCTGCTCGCCCGTTCCCCGTCGGCGAATCTGCTTGCGGGTTTCCCCCAAGGCCGCCAGCTGTCCTGGGCAGCAGAAGGGACCAAGGCAGAACGCACCAAAGACCCGTGACGAAGATGATCTTTCCAAAGCGTCGACGCCTCACACGAAGTCCCCTCTGCTCCTCTTATGAACGGCCAACTGACCATGGCAGGCGGTCAGCGAAGTCCGTGGAGGATGACGCGAAACTCTCCCTGGTGGAGGACGAGCCCCTCCGGAGAGCGTCGGACAAAGGCCATCGACTTGGCGACCAACCCGGGAACTCCTCCACTGGTTTGGGGAGTCCCATAATGCTCATTAGTGAAGATGGCCTTGAGCCGGGGATTGGGCGCGCTCCCCATTCCATAGCGAATCGAGACCAGCGGCAGGGACAATGGAAGCGCGGGGTTGCTCACTTCGATCCGGTCGTCATAGATATGGACCCTCCCCTGGCGGTCCCGCGCCCCCCAATCTCGATGGACCAACGAGTTGACGAGTGTCTCCAACACGACTCCGCGCGAGTAGTAGGCCCGGATTGGGGCAAACTCTGCCTCTGCTGACGTCTTCTCGGCTGGGGGGGAGGCCTCTCCGTTCTCGGCGAGCCGCTGGCGCTTGGAAGGTCGCTCCTCGCACAGATCGACATATCGCTCGAGAAAGCGCAGGGCCCCCTCGAAGAGGTGCAGGAGGTTTCCCCGCAGGGGCACCTCCTCGACGGTTGGGGAGCCACGTTGCTGTCCACTGAAACGGGTCAGCACCAGCTCCGTTCCGTGGACCAAGAGAGGGATCCGCTCCGACTTGCCGAAGAGGAGCAGACCCGCCATCGTCGGCACCGTCTCCTCTCGTACCGGCATCGCCAGCCCCATCTCTCGCAGGACCTGCGCCGTCGGAAAGCCTTTGCCGGTGTCCCCCCAACCGACTGGCTGCACGCCCCGGAGGTAGCTCCAGAGGAGTGACTCATCGATCTCCCGCTCGACGGTGGCTGTGAGGACTGGGACCTGCTCGAATCGCGTCAGGTGGGTCTCTCCGAAGAGGCGCGACAGCTCCTCCCGCGTTGTCTCGCGCTTGATCGCCCCTTCCCGAAGATAGAAGCGATCGTCGAGGGTCCGGTGCGGTCGGTTGGCGGTCATCACTTCCAACACGACTACCCGCCGCCCATTGTCGAAGGCCACTTTGTTGATCCACGGCAGAACGGGCGGCTGAATCTGCTGTGTACAGATCTCGCGCAGCCCCTCCTCGACACTCTCCGGATCTTCCACCCCCTCGATCCGCAGTTGGTCGTTGACCCCAAAGACGATCAACCCCCCATCCGTGTTGGCCAGGGCAATAATTTCCGCGATCAGCTTCTCGGTGTTGCTGAACCGGACCTTCAGCTCGAGGTAGGTGTCTTCTCCGCCGCGCAC
>JBMOHS010000189.1:0-7136 GCA_049317725.1 Blastocatellia bacterium | reverse complement strand
AGATCAGGACGACTTTTGCTATGGGGCAACGTACGAGTAAATGGCATCAGAAAGACAGAGATCACCGAGAAGAAGATTGGTAGCTACTCACGGCATCAATGAACTTCAATGGCCCCTATCTTTTTCTCTGTGATCTCTCTGTAATGCAATGATGTGATCTGTTCAGACGTTGGTTGTTTGTTGGCGCGAGTCACTCCTCAACCTCCTTCTCTGTGTTCTCTGTGTCTCGGTGGTGTAATCATGTCTTCCGTTCTGACATCGGTCTCTGGTCGGCTTGGTCCACTTTCTGATTTTCCTCTCCGTGAGTAGTTACCTATAATCCGCCGTCAAACAAACCAAGGGGTCACCGAGGGGCCAAAGAAGAAGAGGACACCGTCCGGCCCCAGACCAGATCGACAGGAGCACTCAATTGGCTGAACAAGAGAACGACCAGATCCTGCAGCGCCGCCTTCACCTCGAACAGATCGTCGAGCTGGGCCAAGCCGCCTATCCGCATCGATTCGACCGAACGCATCCGATCAGCGAACTGGTTGGGCAGTATCTTCCTCTTGCGGGTCGAAAAGAGGGGGAAGAGTTGGAATCGCTCAACCAGCAGTTGCGGGGGGCAGAGGGAGGCGAGATTCGCCTTGCCGGGCGCGTGCAGACGATGCGGCTGATGGGTAAAGCCCTCTTTGCACACCTCTCGGATGGTCGAGCCTCCCTGCAGATCTATCTGCGAAAGAACGCCTTGGGGGAGGCAGGGTGGGAGCTGAGCCAGAAGCTCGACCTTGGGGACTGGATCGGCGTCACCGGCTACCTCTTCATCACCCGGACAGGAGAACTCTCGCTGCACGTCAGTGCACTCCAGTTTCTGGCCAAGGCCCACCTCCCAATGCCGGACAAGTATCACGGAGTGCAGGACAAAGAGATCCGCTACCGGCAGCGGTACGTCGACTTGATCGCCAGCGGGGCGGGCCACGAGCGCCTCGCCGGGGAGCTGACGACGCGGGAGGTCTTCGAGCGACGAGCAACGATCATCCGCGAAATTCGCCGCTTCTTTGATGAACGGGGCTACGTCGAGGTCGAGACCCCCATGCTCTCCCCGTTGGCGACAGGCGCAGCGGCACGTCCCTTCGTCACTCACCATCACGCCCTCGACATCACGCTCTATGCGCGGATCGCACCGGAACTCTACCTCAAGCGGCTGGTCGTCGGCGGGTTCGAGCGCGTCTACGAGATCAATCGCAACTTCCGCAACGAGGGAATCTCCTACAAGCACAACCCCGAGTTTACGATGCTCGAGTGGTATCAGGCCTACTCCGACTACGAGGATCTGATGGAGATGACCGAGCGATTGATCAAGGGGTTGATCGACAAGGTCTGTGGGACGCGGCAAGTGCTCTACCAGGACCACGTCATCGATTTCGACCGCTGGCAGCGCTGGACGATGCGGGAAGCAGTCCTCCATTACTGGCTGGACGATGCAACCCGTCCGACGCTCGAAGGGTTGATGGAGCGGGCGACACTCGAAGAGGCGGCGGCAGCGATCGACCTGACCTTCGATCCACGGCTCAACAATGGGCAGCTCCTCGGCGAGATCTTCGGCAAGATCGTCGAGCCACACCTGATCCACCCAACCTTCATCACCGAGTTTCCGACCGATCTCTCACCGCTCTCGAAGCAGAAGGCGGGAGATCCGCGATTTGTTGACCGCTTCGAGCTGATCATCGCCGGGATGGAGGTCGCTAACGGCTTCTCGGAGCTCAATGATCCGGTTGAGCAGCGACGACGCTTCGAGGAGCAGGCCCATCAGCGTGCCAGCGGGGACGAAGAGGCGATGATGATGGACGAGGACTACCTGCGGGCCCTCGCCTACGGGCTGCCTCCGACTGCGGGCGAAGGGATCGGGATCGACCGACTGGTCATGCTCCTCACCAACCAGCACTCGATCCGGGACGTGATCCTCTTCCCGCACATGCGGCCGGAAACACCGAGAAGCTGATGGGCTACGAACTCTTCATTGCCTGGCGCTACTTGCGGGCGCGGCGACGACAGACGGCCGTTTCGGTCATCACCGGGATTGCCATCCTCGGGATTGGGGTCGGAGTGGCGGCCCTGATCATCGCCCAGGCGGTGGTGACGGGCTTTCGGGGAGAGGTCCAGGACCGGATCCTGCAGGGGACTGCCCACCTCAACCTGTTACGCGAGGACAACGGTCCGATCGAGGACTCGGCGGCGCTGGCGCGCCGGCTGGCGGGAACCCCTGGAGTGCGGGCCGTCGCCGCTACCAGCTACGTCCCGGTGCTGCTCAGCCTCGGCGACCGGCAGGAGCAGGTGATCCTCAAGGGAGTCGATCTGGCGGCCCCGCCAGAAGCGAACGAGTTGACGACGACGATGGTCGAGGGCGACCCGTCCGAGCTTGGCCGTCAGACAGACCCGCCGGGACTGATCCTCGGAACCGAGTTGGCGCGGCTGCTGGGAGCGGAGCGCGGAGATGTTGTGACGGCGCTCTCGGTCGGGACGCGGCTGACACCGGCCGGCTTGCAGAGCCGCCCACGCTACACGCCCCTGGCGGTGATTGGCCGCTTCTCTTCTGGCCTCTACGAGTACGATGCCAAATGGGGTTATGTGGCACTGGGGGATGCGCTGGCATTGACTCCGACGGAAGGTGCCGGTCTGGGCAGTGCGAGTGTCATCCAGATGAAGGTCGTCGATCTCAACGAGGTTGACAAGGTCGCCGCCCGGGTGCGCGAAGCGGCCGGAAGCGGTTACATTACCACGAGCTGGCAGGAGCTTAACCGGCCGCTCTTCGCCGCTCTGCAACTGCAGCACCGACTGATCGTCATCTTCTTCTCGCTGCTGATCGCGGTGGCGGCGCTCAACATCATCACCGCGCTGACGATGATGGTCATCGAAAAGAACCGGGACATCGCCATTCTTCGGGCGCAGGGGGCGACGCCGCGCTCGATCGGCTGGATCTTCCTACTCCAGGGAGGGATGATCGGGCTGATCGGGGCTGGGCTCGGGCTCGGGCTCGGCGTCTTGCTGAGCTGGCTGGCCAACACCTTTTCGCTCATCTCCCTGCCGGCCGAGATCTACTCGATCTCGAGTGTCACGCTCCGGGTACAGCCCCTCGACTGTCTCTGGATCGCCCTGTTGGCCATCGTCATCACATTGGCCGCCACCATTTTTCCCGCCCGCGCGGCTTCCCGGCTTGCCCCGGTCGAAGCGATGCGCTACGAATAGCGATCGCATTTGGGATCCAATCCAGCGTCAGACACGGACGCCTAGACCGAAACAACGCTGTCGAATCAGACTTTTCCGCGGCTCGTCCTCTCGACCAGCCGGCGGGGGATTCTACAAAAAGAGTGCGTGCTCTCTCGGCTTGGGGCAGAGAGCACATCCTTCCTTACCCGACCCTGAGACGATGGATGGAGACGAGAACCACGTGATGTCGAAGAGGTGGATTTGGGAACCCTTGAGTGAGTTATGGCACCGGCAGGCAATCGCGCTCGTGCTGGGGATGTTGACTCTGATGATCGGTGGGGCAGGACGTGTCGCGGCCCAGGAGAGAGGGCCGGCCGCTCTTCGATTGAGCGAGGTGATCGCCCTTGCCAGAAAGAACCTGCCAGCGATCGAGGAAGCCCGCGCGCGGGTCGGTGCGGCGACGGCCAAGGAAGAGATGGCCCGGCTCTCATACTTACCGAAGGCAGAACTCGACTGGCAACAGACGCGTGGGACGCGCAACAACATCTTCGGGCAGTTCTTTCCGCAGTCGGCGATCCCGCCGATCTCTGGGCCCGTCATCGGAGAGCCCTCATTCGGCGAGAGCGCGTGGGGGAGCGGAGGCGGACTGATCGTCACCTGGGAGCCGTTCGATTTTGGGCAGCGGCAAGCCGAGCGGACGCTGGCAGGGCGGATCGTCGCCGAGGCAGAGGCGCGCCTTGCCCTGACCGAGATGGAGGCGGCCCTCAGAGCGGCGGACGCGTTTCTGCGCGCGGCAGCGGCGGCCGAGGTCGTGCGTTCCGCCGAGGCCAACGTCGCGCGGATGGAGACGTTCGCCCAGGTGGTCCAGACGCTGGTCAGCAACGAGCTGCGCCCGGGGGCGGATGGGTCGCGGGTCGAGGTCGAGCTGGCAACAGCCCGGAACCGCTTGATCGACGCGCGGGAGCGAGCGGAGTTGGCGCTGGTGACTCTCTCGGCCTCGATCGGACTCGCCGGAGAGGCAGTTCGGATCGACGTCGCCGAACTCGAGGCGGAGCGGTCAGAGGGATCGCCAAGAGAGGGAGAGAGCGGGAGGAGCCAGATCCACCCGCTGCTGCTGCTGCGACAATCGTCGGCAGCGATCTCCCTGGCGCGGCAAGAGTTGTTGGAACGATCCTTCCGACCACGCTTCCAGTGGCAGACCGCGCTCTTCGCGCGCGGAACGGGAGCGCGGATCGATGGGCGCATCCTCGGGACACGAGGCCTCTTTCCAGATACGCCGAACTGGGCCACGGGATTGCTGATCAGTTTTGCGCCGACAGACCTGTTTCGCTGGCGGGTGGCGCGACGGGAAGAGGAGCGGGTGCGCGCCGCCGAAGAGGCCCGCGTCGCCGCAGCCCGGCAGTCGCTCCAAGCGGACGAGGCCCGGGCACGAGCGCTCCACACGTCGGCCGAGGCCTACCGGGCGCTCGCCCCCCGCCAATTGAATGCGGCCCGGGAGACAGAACTCCGTGTCCGGAAGCGCTACGAAGCCGAGCTGGGAACGGTCAGTGAAGTGGCCGAGGCGATGCGGCTGGTGGCCCAGGCGGAGGTCGACGCTGCCCTCGCCCAGCTTTCACGCTGGCGGGCCCGCGTCGCGGAATCACGAGCCCGGGGAGACTTATCGATCCTCCTCTCGCCCAACGGAGGCACCCGATGAACCTGATCATACTTGGGCTACGGTATCCGGTCACCCTCCTGGTGGTGGTGCTCGCCCTCTGCCTCGGGGCGAGCCTCGCGCTGCGACGGATGCCAGTCGATCTCTTCCCAAACCTCAACCTGCCGGTCATCTACGTCGCGCAACCGTACGGTGGGATGGATCCCTCCCAGATGGAGAGCTACCTCGTCTCCTACTACGAGTACCACTTTCTCTACGTCACCGGGATCGAGCACGTCGAGTCCCGCTCCATCCAGAATGTCGGCCTGGTCAAGCTCTTCTTCCATCCGGGGACGGACATGAGTCAGGCACTGGCGCAGGTCGTCTCGTACGTCGAGCGGTCGCGGGCCTTCATGCCGCCGGGAACGGTCGCGCCATTCGTCGTTCGCTACGATGCCGGGAGCGTGCCGGTGGGCCAGCTCGTCTTTTCGAGCGAGACACGGACCTTGAGCGAGATCCAGGATCTGGCGCTGTTCCGGGTGCGCCCCTACTTCTCGACGCTGCCGGGAGTCTCGGCTCCGCCCCCCTTTGGCGGGAATCAGCGGACGGTCGTCATTCGCGCTGATCCAGACAGGCTGCGCGGCTATGGTCTCTCGCCCGAAGAGGTCATTCAGGCGGTTGCAGCCGGCAACACGATTCTGCCCGCCGGCAACATTCGCACCGGGGATCTCAATCGCTTGGCACCGGTCAACACGGTCGTCAGCCGGATCGACGAGTTGGCGGCCCTTCCGGTTCGATCCGGGAAGGGCCCAACCGTCTACGTCCGGGATATTGGAACAGTCGAGAATGGTGCGGACATTCTGACGGGCTACGGCCTCTTCAACGAGAAGCGAACGGTCTATATTCCCGTGACGAAGCGAGCTGACGCGTCGACAGTCGAGGTCGTCGACCGGGTGCGGGCCGAGCTGCCGCGGATGCAGGCGCTCATTCCCGAGGACATCGCCGTCCGCTTTGAGCTCGACCAATCGACGTTGGTGCGGAACAGCGTGCGCTCGCTTGGGATCGAGGGGCTGCTCGGCGCACTCCTGACGGGGCTGATGGTGCTGCTCTTCCTGCGGGACTTGCGCAGCGCGCTGATCGTCATCGTCACCATCCCGATCGCCCTGCTGACGGCGATCATCGGGCTCTGGCTGCTGGGCGAGACGATCAATCTCATGACGCTGGGCGGGTTGGCGCTGGCGATCGGGATCCTCGTCGACGAGGCAACCGTCGCAATCGAGAATGTCCACGTCCACCTCACCCGGGGAGAGCCGCTGCGCGAGGCGGTCTATCGCGCGACTCGCGAAACGATCACCCCGCGCCTGCTGGCCATGCTCTCGATCCTGGCTGTCTTTGTCCCCTCGTTCCTGATGGTGGGGGTGCCGAAAGCGCTCTTCGTGCCCCTCTCGCTCGCCGTGGGACTGGCGATGATGGCGTCATACCTGCTCTCGAACACCTTGGTGCCCGTCCTCTCGGTCTGGCTCTTGCGGGAGGGAGGGCAAGACGCCGACTCACACGCCCGGACAGTGCTTGGGCATTGGCAGGAGCGCTATGCAGCCCTGCTCCACTGGATTGGGGAGCGGCCGAGACACCAGGGACTTCTCCTGGGCCTCTATGCCCTGTTGAGCCTCGGGACGCTCGTCCTGGTGGGGCGGCAGTTGGGGCTCGACCTCTTCCCGGAAGCAGCGTCCGGCATACTGCAATTACGGCTGCGGGCACCGACGGGCACCCGGGTCGAGCGGACCGAGCAGATGGCGATCGAGGCGCTTCGCGTCGTTCGGGAGCAGGCGGGACCGGACGGAGTCGAACTGACGCTCGGGTATGTCGGGACGCAACCGGCGAGCTACCCGGTCAACACCATTCACCTCTGGACCAATGGCCCACAGGAGGCGGTCCTCCAGATCAAGCTGCGCCGAGAAGCGGACATCGACCTGCCAGCGTTGAAGGAGCGGCTGCGGCAGGTCCTGCCACAACGGATTCCCGGCGCGACCGTCTCGCTTGAAGCCGGAGATCTCGTCAGCCAGATCATGAACTTTGGTGCGCCAACCCCGATCGAAGTGGCAATGAGTGGTCCCAATCTCGCCGCCAATCGAGCCTTCGCCGAGAAGATTCTCGCCGAAATGCGCCAGATTCCCGTGCTGCGTGACCTGCAGTTTGGGCAGCCCCTCGACTACCCGACGGTCAACATCGACATCGACCGGGAACGGGCCGGGCAGCTCGGGCTGACCGTCGCCGAGGTCGGGCGCTCGCTGGTCGCGGCGACCTCCTCCTCCCGCTT
>JBMOHS010000188.1:0-7296 GCA_049317725.1 Blastocatellia bacterium | reverse complement strand
TCGTGCCCTATCCGGCCTGTGTCGGACGACTCGACCGGGAGATCCCCGGCTGGACGCAACGGGAACTGAAGGCAAGTATCGACCTCGTGCGGGAACGGGTCATGCCCCACTGGGATATCCATCCTGAGATGATTACCCATACGCGCATCATCGATACGCGGACAGGCCATCCCTATCCCGAAATCAATCCGCGTTACATGGAGAACTGGCAATGGTGCGGGGGGCGTAGTGTCGACGAGATCGCTGATTACCTGCAGTATGCGCTGACGATCCTGCGCAATATCGGGCTGCCCTGCGAAGGGGTGACGACCCCGGGCAGTTTCGGAACTGACGCGCGGCCGCAGTTGGCACAGGCGACCTTCGAGGCGTGTCGGAGCGTCTTCCAGACAGAGATTCCTCACTACTTCCGGGATCTCTACGACCGAGGCGAGCAGAGTGTCGCCCCGCTTGTCCAGAACGCCAGCGGGCTTGAGACAGACGATCCTCGCTGCGTCGTCAGCATTTTGGGATGCACGGGAGATTGGACGGGGGGCTGGGACAACACCATCCCGAAGGGAGTCGACGCCTTCATCACTGAAGATGGCCGACGGGGGCGAATGGTCGAGGTCATCCAGCGGGGAGAGCCGGCGATCATCGTCTGCCACTGGACGGGAATCTACTGGAACGGGCTCGAACTTGGCCTCGACATCTTCCGCGAGGTCGTCAAGCGGCTCCACGCCACCTTCGACCACCTCCACTGGATGAAGCTCTCGGAGATCGCGCGCTACTGGGCGGCACGCGAGCTGACCGGGATCACGTTCGATGCGGTGGCGCGGACGACGACCTTTCGTGCTCCCTACGCCTGCGCGGAGTTTACCGTCGCCGTGCCAGTGGCGACTGGCACCCCTGCCGGATTGCGAGAGGTCCGCCAGCGGCTCGAGCTGGCCCCCGGCACGTGGTGCCGGGAGAAGGAGGCGACCCTCGCCTGCCTCTCCCTCCCCAAGGGCATCTCCCGCCTCACCTTTGAGGGGTGAGTCTCACCGGGGGAGAGAGGGGGATGCCCTTCTCTCCCCCGGTCGCCCCTCTACTAGCGGGCAGCGGTTGTGCGGCTCAGCTTCTCGACCAGATCCCAATGGTAGCGGACAAATCGATGGAGGGAATCCTCGAGGATGCGCTCCTGGTCGCTATGCGCGCCGAAGCCACGCGGTCCATCTTCGCTGTCGATGAGGGGACCAATCCCGTAGGACTCAACGCCGCGCGCGCGCAGATAGGCCATATCGGTTGCCCCGGTGCTCATCGTCGGCAGGGTGACTGCGCCGTAATGAGCGGTCGAGACCTCTTCGATGACCCGAAATGCCTCGGAATCGATGCGCGAGGGCCGGGCGACGGGACGGGTATTCTGGGAGTCGACGGTGACCGTCACCGCTGGATCGTTGATCACCCCGCGGATCGCTTCGAGGAGCCGATCGAGCTGTTCATCCGAGAGTGCCCGCACATCTAGCGTCGCCCGCGCCTCGGAAGGAATGACATTGACCTGGTATCCGCCAGTAATGATGTTCGGTGAGATCGAGGTACGCAGCATCGAATGATGACGCGGTTCGTGCAAAGCGAGGTGCTCCTGCGCCGAGGCGATGGCGGCGAGATCTCCCCCGAGAAGGGCCCGGTAGCGACCGGCCTCCTCCGCCGTGCTGATCCCGGCGAGCCGCTCGAAGTAGGTCCGCGTCGTCTCGTTGAGCCGCATCGGCGTCTGCCAAGCGGCCACCTTCGCCACTGCCTGCGCCACCCGCGCGACCGCATTTGACCGGAGCGGCACCGACCCGTGCCCCGCTGGCCCGCGGGCCGTCAGGGTCACGCGATACGGGATCTTTTCCGAGGTCTGGATCGAGACGAACCGGATCTGGCCATTGGTCCGGGTGACGCTGCCGCCCTCGGCAAAGCAGTACTCAGCCTCGATCTCTGACCAATGCTTCCCAACCATGAACTGGATGCCCCACTCGGTGCTCGCCTCCTCCCCAGCTTCCGCCAGAAAGATGACGTCCCGGTCGAGCGCGACCTCTCGCCGCTTCAGCTCGAGCATGACCATCAGACCGGCCACGACATTGTCCTTGTCATCGACCGTCCCACGACCATAGACGTAACCGCCCTCACGTGTCGCCGAGAAGGGGGGATGGGTCCACTTGGCCGGGTCGACCTTGACGACGTCGGTGTGGGCCATAATCAGGACTGGCCGCTTCCGGCCGTTGCCCTTGAGACGGGCCACCAAGTTGGGACGCTGTGGATCGAGCGCAAAGGTCCGGGTCGGAATCCCCTCCTTCTCGAGGACTTCGCGCAGGTAGTCGACGACCAGCTTCTCGTTCCCCGGCGGGTTGCTGGTATCGAGCCGCAGGATGGCCTGGAAGTGGCGCAGCGTCTCCTCGCGGATCCGGGATTCATCGGCCCCCCACGGGGCCACCTGCTCTCCGCTCGCCTCGACGGTCGTCCCGTGGCTCTTCCCCGCCACTCCGACCCATCCGACCATCAGCAGGGCCAGTAAGAGCCCCTTCCCCCAAATCTCCCTCCGACCGATGCTCATCCCCGTCTCGCCCTTGATTGCCACCATTCTTCTCCTTTGCTTCCCCCACACTGGACAGATGCGACCACTCCCGGCCGCGCGAGCCAATCGCTTGATGATACAGACTTTTCCAGAGCTGTCCACCACTGGCCGTCTCCTGATTGAGGAGTCTCGAGGGGGCTGCTACAATCTGCCGCGATCTGTATTCGATCATCGTTCGACCAATCGGTACTGGACCCATGGCAATCCAACCCAACTCTGAAAGGAGCTTTTCCGTCATGACCTTCTCGCTTCCCCCGTTCGCGCCCGTCCAAAAGGGTCGCCGGCTCCCCGGACTGCTCGCGAGCCTCGTCCTTCTTCTCCTCTTGACGACCGTTCCCGCCGTCGCCCAGACCGCACCCCCCAGCCCAACCGAGGCGCCCAGCCCCTCGCTCGTCAAGGACGGGAAGTGTTATGAGATCCGGACCTACTATGCCGCCCCCGGAAAACTCGAAGAGCTGCACGCCCGCTTCCGGAACCACACCATGAAGATCTTCGCGAAGCATAAGATGGAGGTCGTCGGCTTCTGGGGCCCGACCGATCAGGAGAAGGGCGCCGACAATACCCTTGTCTACGTTATGGCCTTCCCGAGCCGCGCCGCCCGCAACGCCTCCTGGGCTGCTTTTGTCGCCGATCCGGAATGGCGTGCCGTCGCTGCCGCCTCCGAGAAGAATGGCAAACTGACCGCCAAGGTCGAATCGGTCATCCTGCGTGCCACCGACTACTCCCCCATCCGGTAACCCTCCGCATCGAACCCAAGAATCCGCGGGGAAGAAGTTCTCCGCGGATTCTGTGCCCCCCCCTCCCCCCTTCCCCACCCGATCGTGTATCATCAGTGACGTAGTACATATATCTGGGGAGTCGAGATCATCAGAGACCAAGATCTTGTCATCGATATCGAACCAGGTCGCGGCGCGTCGTATCCCAGAACAGACGTCCCGTCAGGGCAGCCCCCCGTTTGAGAACCTGGCTATGTGGTACCTATGAAGAGAGTCGTATTGCTAAGCGCCATCTGCCTGATGCTGGTGGCAATCGGAGGGAGCCCCCTCTCGGTCCCCCGTGGCTTGTGTGCGCCGTCTGTCGCCACCGACGAGACGGATGACATCAAGATCGACACCCACCTCGTGACCCTCACGGTCGCTGTCCTTGATCGTGTTGGGCAGCCGATCGTCGGCCTCACCCGGGAACAGTTCGAGATCTATGAGGACAAGATTCGGCAAGAGATCGAATTCTTCAGCGAGCGGGACGACCCGGCGAGCATCGGCATCGTCTTCGACCTCTCGAGCAGCATGCATCCGAAGCTCGAGCAGGCCCGCGAGGCTGTCGAACTCTTCCTCGAGATGAGCCACCCGGAAGACGAGTTCTTTATGCTGACCTTCAACGACAAGATCGACCGGGTCACCGACTTTGTCCCCGCCGACCTGCTCGCCCGTCGCCTCTCCACCCTGTCCACGGAGGGCGGCACGGCACTCTATGACGCCATCTATGCCGGAGTCGAGAAGCTCAAACAAGGGCGACACAAGAAGCACGTCCTGCTCGTCCTCTCGGACGGAGCCGACAACCGCTCCCGCTACACCTTCCGCCAAGTCCGCCAACTGATCCGCGAAGGGGATCCCATCCTCTACGCCATCGGGAACCCGACCCCCTCCGGCAACTGCGGTCGCGTCTGCCATCAACAGGCCATGCTCCTGCTCGATGAACTGGTCACCCCGACGGGTGGAAGAACCTACTTTCCCCGCTCCCGACAGGATCTCGAAGATGCCGCCAGCGAGATCGCTGTCACCATCCGGCGCCTCTACAGCCTTGGCTATGTCCCGGGAAACCGTGCGAATGACGGGAAATGGCGCAACATCCAGGTCCGCTTGAGCCAGAACGCCGCTGCCCCGTCGAAGGTCTCCCTTCGAGCGCGGGCTGGGTACTATGCCCGACGCTGAAATCATCCTGGCTCCGCCCTTCGGGTAAAGAAAGAAAAAAGGAATCTTTCTGGAACTTTCCCTGGAGAGGGGCGTTTGGTGAGCTGTGTGTAGTTTGTGACTGGGGTGATCAGCGTTTGTTGATCACCTTTTTTTTGCCCAGTCCCCTCTCTGCTGCCGCCCTTCTCCTCGATCTCCTGTCCGAAATAGTCTCACCATCATCTGCGGCAATATCGAATGCTCTCCAGCCGCTCTTAACTTGATCGGTTGAGCCCATTTTCTCTCCGCCTCGATCTCTTCTTCGCACCACCTCCGCTTGGTGTGGGCCCCTTTCATTTTCAGGAAGAGACAATCGTCTACCTTCGCCTGCCGGATCTCACCGAGCCAGTTCAGTACGCCGGTTAATGCCTTGCACAAAACGTAACCTTAGGTTACGTTTTGTGCATGAAAGATCGAATAAAGCCAAACTGGGACGTGCTCTTCGAGATAGCGGCCGCGCAAGAAGGATACTTCACGACAGGACAAGCGGCAGAGGCTGGCTATTCGACTCAGCTTCTGCTGAAGCACATTCGTGCAGGGCGGGTAGTGAGGGCACATCGGAAGATCTACCGGCTGGTCCACTTCCCCGGAGGAGAGTACGAGGAGCTGATCACGGTCTGGCTCTGGTCGGAGCAGTCTGGCGTATTTTCGCACCAGAGCGCACTCGCCCTCCATGGGCTCTCAGATGCGCTTCCCGGAAAAGTCGATCTGACGCTGCCGCCAGCGTGGCGTCAACGCCGGTTGAGAGTGCCAACGGGGATTACGCTCCATTATGCGAACGTGCTACCAGCCGACCGCAGCTGGTTCGGTGCAGCACCGACCACCAATCCGCTACGAACATTGAAGGACTGCGCTCGAGAATGCGTCGCTCCTGACCTGCTTCGACAAGCGGCCAGACAAGCGGTTCACCGTGGGCTCGTCGCCAAAGCTGAACTCAATGAAGTGGACGAGGCTCTGCGCCCCTTTGGAGGAATTGATGGATGACAACTCGTACGTATTCCTCACCGGCAGCCTTCAAACAAGCCCTTGATCATCGCCTTCGCACGGTAACGAACAATGGGAGTGAGTTCACAAGAAGACGGCAGCTATTGATATTCGATCGATTTCTGGCGCGGGTCGTCTCCGTACTGGGAGACGGGGCTACACTGAAGGGGGGTCTGGTGCTGGAGATTCGCCTTGGACGAGCCCGAACCACAAAAGATATCGATCTAAGATTAGTCGGATCCCCCCGTGATATTCTTGCCAATCTTCAAACAGCTGGGCAGCGTGATCTCGGTGACTTCATGTTCTTCGAAGTTGGCCTTGACGAGAATCATCCGAAGATTTGGAACGAAGCAATGCAATATGAGGGGATCCGATTTCGCACCGAGTGCAGGCTTGCCGGAAAGTTGTATGGCCAGCCCTTCGGAGTCGACGTTGCATTTGGGGATCCAATCCTTGGCGAGCCTGAGGTCGTGGTCGCTGACGACTTGCTGGCCTTCGCGGGGATTGAGCCGCCCAATCTTCGTCTCTACCCAGTTGTGACACACATTGCCGAGAAACTACACGCCTACACGCTACCCCGATCACGCATCAACACTCGCGTCAAGGATCTCCCGGACTTGGCGCTACTCGCCACCACACAAGTCATCCGTGCTGGACAACTACGCGCTGCGCTGGAGATGACCTTCTCGTTTCGCAGCACCCACCCATTACCAGCATCAGTGCCTGCGCCACCGAAAGAATGGGTAGCTCCCTACCTGACGATGGTGCAAGGGGATCAACTCCCTTGGGTAACGCTTGAGGAGGTCACGCAGGCAGTGCAGTCGTTCCTGGATCCAGTGCTAATGGATGGACAACTTACAGATTGGAACCCATCAACCTGGACTTGGTCCCGCTGATGGCTCCCCGCACGGGGTAACTTTATTTTCATCATCGAGGTTTGCCCTGTGTTTTTACAGCTCGTTCGGCCCAGTGGTCCTTTCCAAGACATATTTCCTGCCTCACGGGCCCCCTGTCGCAGTGTGAGTACTTCCCCGCCCCGTTGGAACCGGCAGGTGTGCTAATTCGCGAAATGGCTTGTCTTTGCAGGGTGGATCGGGTAATCAAAGAACGTCGGAAGGGGGTGGAGATGGGCCAAGATCAACTCAACGCGAAACGGACAGAGAGTGCTGCGGGGTGGGGACTGCTGGCGCTGACGATGGTGTGGAGCCTGATGGCCTTGGGACAGACGCCGGCCAGGGCACAGGACACGGAGATCGACGCGAACGGCTCCCTCGTCTCTCGCCCCTCATCCCTCATCCCTCGCCCCTCGCCCCTCATCCCACGCCCCTCATCCCTCATCCCTCGCCCCTCATCCCTCATCCCTCGTCCCTCGCCCCTCGTCCCTCGTCCCTCGCCCCTCATCCCTCGCCCCTCGCCCCTCATCCCTCGCCCCTCGCCTCTCATCCCACGCCCCTCATCCCTCGCCCCTGACCCCCGAGAGGTCGACGCCCTCTTCTCCCGTTGGGATCGCCCAGACTCGCCCGGGTGCGCGGTGGGGGTGATCCGGGAGGGGCAACTGGTCTACCAGCGGGGGTACGGGATGGCCAACCTCGACCACGCCATCCCGCTGAACGAAAAGAGCGTCTTCTATATCGCCTCGACCTCGAAGCAATTTACGGCGATGAGCATTGCCTGGCTGGCCACCCGGGGGCGACTGAGCCTGACGGACGATATTCGCCGCTACCTGCCGGAGCTGCCCCGCTGGGAAGAGCCGGTGACGATTGGGCACCTCGTCCACCATACCAGCGGGAT
>JBMOHS010000187.1:0-7390 GCA_049317725.1 Blastocatellia bacterium | reverse complement strand
TTGCGGGAGCAGCCTTCTTTGCGGGAGCAGCCTTCTTTGCGGGAGCAGCCTTCTTCGCGGGAGCAGCCTTCTTCGCAGGAGCAGCCTTCTTCGCGGGAGCAGCCTTCTTCGCGGGAGCAGCCTTCTTCGCGGGAGAGACCTTTTTCGCAGGAGCGGGTGAGAGTGGCCCAATCTCCTCCTCGGTTGAGCGATAACCGCAGGATTCGTTGGCACAGTACTGAGCGGTCTCGTCCTTCTTGGCGAGGTATCTCTCAAGGAGGAACGGTGCACGGCACTGGGGACAAGGGGTTGGGACCGGCTTATCGCGGTAGAGGACCTCGCACTTGGGGTAGGCAGAGCAACCGTAGAAGAAGGACCCGCGCTTCGATTTCCGGATGAGGATCTCTCCGTCGCAGCCCTCGCGTGGGCAAGCGACACCCGTCGTCTCGCGCTTGATGAAGCGGCACTCGGGGTAGGTCGAGCAGGCGGTGAACTCGCCGTACGGACCCTGTCGAACGGCGAGCAGATTTCCGCATTCCGGGCAGGATTCGGTGAGCATCACCGGGGCGGCAACTGCGCCCGTCTTGGTGATCTTCCGGGTGTTTTTGCAGTCCGGATAGCCGGTACACGCGAGGAATTGGCCGAACCGACCCCGCTTGAGGATCATCGTGCGGCCACACTTCTCACAGGTCTCGTTGGCGTAGGGGTTCTCGGCAACGGCCTCGGGACTGACCTCTCCAGTGGTGAGGGAGGCCTTCGGACTGGCGATGTCGCGGGTCGATTTGCACTCCGGGTAGTTGGTGCAGGCGAGGAACTGGCCAAAGCGCCCGAACTTGATGGCCATCTTCGATCCACACTTGTCACAACGCTCGTCGGTGACGATCTCTTGTCGTTTGACGTCGCGCATGTGCTGTTCCGCCGCCTTCAGATCGACGGTGAACTTGGTGTAGAAGCTCCGCAGGGCAGCGGTCCATTTGATCTTGCCCTCCTCAATCTCGTCAAGCTCCTCCTCCATCCGGGCGGTATATTCGACGTTGAAGAGGTCGGCAAAGCTTTCGATGAGCAGATCGTTGACGATGATGCCCAGTTCTGTCGGGTGGAAGCGGCCTTCCACCCGCTCCACATACTCCCGTTCCTGGATCACGGTCATGATCGAGGCATAGGTCGAGGGGCGACCGATCCCCTTCTCCTCAAGGGCCTTGACGAGGGTCGCCTCGGTGAAGCGTGGGGGAGGTTCCGTGAAGTGCTGGTTGGGGGTCAAGGAGCGGAGGGTCAATCGCTCCCCTTTGCTGACCCGGGGCAACTTCGCCGCCCGCTCCTCGTCCTCTTCATCCTTCTCGTCTTTTCCCTCTTCATAGACCGCGAGAAATCCGTTGAACTTGATCACCGATCCAGTCGCCCGGAAGAGGTACTTCGCAGCGGCCGCAATATCGATCGTCGTCTGATCAAAGAGGGCAGGCATCATCTGCGAGGCGACAAAGCGCTGCCAGATCAGCCGATAGAGCGCCAGCTCATCCTTTTCAAGATAGGGCTCGACCGATTCGGGGGTTCGATCGACCGCCGTCGGCCGGATGGCCTCGTGAGCATCCTGCGCGTCCTTCTTGGAGCGGTAGAGGATCGGCTTTTCTGGAAGGTAGGGGCTCCCATACTGCCGGCCGATGAAGTCCCGCACATCGGCGAGGGCACTGTCGGCGACCCGGGTCGAATCGGTCCGCATGTAGGTGATCAGACCGACTGCGCCCTCTTTGCCCAGTTCGATCCCTTCATAGAGGCGCTGGGCGACCTGCATCGTCTTGCGCGCGGTGAAGCGGAGCTTGCGGGAGGCCTCTTGTTGCAGTTTGGAGGTGATGAAGGGGGGGACGGGGTTTCTCTTCTTCTCCCGTGTCGTGACTTCACTTACTTCGTAGCTTGCCCCGGTCAGTTCCTGCAGAATGTTCTGGGCCAGCGTCTCATTGGCGATATGGAATTCGCCTTTGCGGACCCCCTCGTCAAATCCCGCGCTCTTGACTGTCTTTTCGCTGATCTTGTAGAGCCGAGCGTCGAAATCGGGGGGGAGCTGTGCGGAGAGATTGGCGATGATCGACCAGTACTCGGTCTTGAGAAACGCCTGGATCTCCCGCTCCCGTTCGACGACGAGCCGTACTGCCACCGTCTGGACACGTCCCGCCGAGAGCCCCCGCCGCACCTTATCCCAGAGCAATGGGCTGACTTTGTACCCGACCAAGCGGTCGAGGACGCGTCGTGCCTGCTGGGCGTCGACCAGGTCATCGTCGATCTGCTTGGGGTGGTGGAAGGCCTCCTGAACCGCCGCCTTGGTAATCTCGTTGAACATCACCCGGTAGACAGGTTTTCGCGCATTGCCGCGCGCACTGGTGACGACATCGGCAATATGCCGGCCAATCGCCTCGCCTTCCCGGTCCGGGTCGGTGGCAATGTAGATCGAGGTCGCCTCCTGCGCCGCTTCGCGGATCTCCCGGACCACCTTCTCCTTGCCAGGCATGACCTCGTAGGTGGGGGCGAAATCGTTCTCGACGTCCACCCCCAATCCCTTTTTGGGCAGGTCTTTGATGTGCCCGACCGAGGCCAGCACCTTGAAGTCCCGCCCGAGATATTTGTTGATGGTCTTTGCCTTGGATGGCGACTCGACGATGACAAGTGATTTGGACATAGAATGACTACCCGGCCTCTCGGTCCGCGGGCCAGAGGCCCGTCTCCTCTTCTTTGGAAAAAGGGGAGTCCTGACCGCGACTCACCCCTTCCCTCTACAGAAGAGGAGATCAATTATCACGAACTTGATCCCAAGTTCAAGCCAGCAGGATCGGAGGGGGGGCGACACAATTCCCATTCAGGGGGGCTGGGATCCCCTGAACAAGGACCACCATGGGGGGGCCGCAGGGAATGCCTGGGCCGGGTAGCGACGTCAGGTCGGATCCACCAGCGGATCCTCATCTTCCTCCGCTGCGACTTCGAGGGCCTCCTCAAGGGTGAATCGACCCTCGTAGAGGGCCTTGCCAACAATCACGCTGTCGACGCCGAAGGCTTGGAGGCGCCGCACGGCGGCGAGGTCGTCGAGGGACGCGACGCCTCCCGAGGCGGTGACTTTGAGGCCGCTGGCCTCGGCCATCTCCCGGGTGCTCTCCAGATTGATCCCGGTGAGCATGCCATCGCGGGAGATGTCTGTATAGACGATCCGGTCGATGCCATAGTCGGCCACTTTCTGTGCAAACTCGAGCGCCCCGATGGTCGAGAGCTTCTCCCACCCGCGCAAGGCGACCCGCCCATCCCGCGCGTCGATCCCCACCACGACCGTCGAGCCAAATTCGCTGACGATGTGCTCCAGCAGGACGGGGTTTTCGATGGCGGTCGTCCCGATGACAATCCGGGTCACCCCCAACTCATCCAGACGCCAGACGTCGTCCTTTGTCCGGACGCCCCCTCCAAACTGGATCGGAACCGAAACGTGGTAGACGATCTGCTCCAGTACCTTGAGGTTCTTGGCGTCCTTCTGGTCGAGTGCGCCGTCGAGGTTGACGATGTGGAGCATCTCAGCCCCAGCATCGACCCACTGCTGGGCGATGTGAAGAGGGTTCTCTGAATAGACTGTCTCGGCGGAGACTTGACCCTGTGTCAGCCGCACACAGCGCCCCCCGCGCAGATCGATGGCTGGAATGATGATCATGTGGCTTGTCTGAGTATTCTCTCTTCCGGGCCATTGGTCCTGATTGAACTTGGCTTGGCGGAAGACTCGTCCGTTGTTGCTTGGTGCGCGTTGTTCCGGAAGAGACGAATGATGGGCTTGATGCGAGTCTACTCTTTCCGGAATTCTGTCTGGTCGTTCTATTCGATCGATTGGTTCCCCCTTCCCAGTGGAAGCAGGGGAGGGGGCGAAGGGATCTCGTTGAAACACATTGGCACTTGAAGTCGATCCAAGAAGAGCGAACAGATCCGCCCCCTTTTTTGCTTTCCGTGGTAGATACTACTCATTCAATCGTTTGAATCAAGTAAAATAAGCAGTGACTGTCAACTTTCCAAGAGAGGCTAACAGGTACCAATGGGGTAGGACCCTGCTCCGGTGCAGGAAGAGAATCGAAAGAGAAGGGAGTTGGTGATGGGCAGAGAAGAACGGCAGGCATTGATCGATCAGTACGCCCGTGGGGCAGAGGCAGTGGAGCGGGCCTTGGCAGCTATTCCGCGCTCCTTCTGGACGGCACATCCTCTTCCAGGGCAATGGAGTGCGGCGGAGATCGTGCATCATCTGGCCGACAGCGAGATGACCAGCGCCATCCGTTTGCGGCGACTCCTCGCGGAAGAGTCGCCGGTGATCGTTGGGTATGATCAGGATCGCTACGCCGAGCGGTTGGGCTACAACGAGCGGCCGCTCGAGCCATCCCTCGAAGCCTTTCGGGCAGCACGGGCCGCGACCGTCCCCTTGCTGGAGCGGATGTCGGAGGAGGACTGGCAACGGGCGGGGACCCATTCGGAGAGCGGTCGCTACTCTGCCGAGGACTGGCTGCGCATCTATGCGGCGCACGCGCACGGACACGCCGATCAACTGCAACGACTCGCCGATGCTCTTCTTCCCAAGGCTGGGCCGTCTGATGGCAATTGAGACGATTCGCCAATGCCACTCGATCGTGCTGCAGCACCCGGTGGAGAGTGGCGGGGCCCGCCTGCGGGGCATCTACCGCGCGTCCGTCGAAGATCGGCCCGTGCCGGTGGTCGTCTTTGCGCACGGCCTCGGCTCGACCCATTGGGGGGAGAAGGCCTGCGCCTATGAGCAGGCCTGCACCCGCCGGGGCTGGTCCTTCCTGGCCGTCGATTTTCGAGGGCACGGTCAGTCGGATGGCCGCCTCTCGGAGATGCGTGCCCTCGACTGGGTGGAAGATCTTGCCCTGATGGCAGGCGAGGCACGATCTCGTGCCGGCGGTCCCGTCTTTCTGGTGGGGTCGAGTCAAGGCGGCTGGGCGGCAGCTTGGTTGAGCATCCTCGATCCAGAGAGGGTCGCCGCCTGCGCGCTGATTGCCCCGGCGCTCAAACTCTGGGGGTGGCTCGCCCTCTCCAGCGCCGAGCGGGAGGCTTGGGAACGAACTGGGCGACATCGGATCCAGACCGAGTACCTTGACCTCGAACTGCCCTCGACCATGCTTGGCGAGGCCGCCGCCTACCCCTTCGAGACCCTGCTCCAGCGCTTCCGTCATCCCGCCATCCTCTTTCACGGAATGGCCGACGCCGTCATCCCTGCGACGGTCAGCCTCGACTTCGCCGACCGATGTGGCTCACCGGATCTCCGCCTCTGCCTCAGCAAGACGGGCGATCACCGCTTGACCCGGGAGAGGCACTGGCTTGCCCGGGAGAGCTGCCAGTTTTTTGCTGACTGGTTGGATGGGGCTCAGCCAAAGGGGGGAAAGGAGCCGCGGTGAGTGAGGGTGGAACCGGAAATGCTGGGGAGCTCCAGCGGAAGCCGGAAGTAGAAGCGGCTGCCTTTGCCCACCTCACTCTCGACATAGACATCGCCGCCGTGCAGCTCGACGAGGTGCTTGACGATCGCCAGCCCGAGCCCAGTCCCCTTGAGGCCGGTCTCGGTGCTGGTGTGGACTTGGTAAAACTTGTCGAAGATCCGCGGAAGCGCGTCAGGGGGAATCCCGCTGCCGGTGTCGGCGACGCAGAAGACGATCGAACGGTCGGTCGTCTGCGCGGAGATGGTCACCTGCCCTCCGTGTGGCGTGAACTTGATCGCGTTGGAGATGAGATTGATCAGGACGTGCTCGATCCGGTGGACGTCACAATAGAGGTCAGGCAGCAGCGGGCTGACTTGGTTCCGAAAGACCACCGCGGCCTGGGCGGCGACGGTGATCAGTTGTTCGAGAACGGCCTCAACGAGGAACCGGGGTGAGACCGCTTCGCGGTGCAGCTTCATCATCCCGGCCTCGATCTTGGAGAGGTCGAGGAGGTCGTTGACCAGACGGCGCAACCGGCTGGCCTGCGCGGCGATCTGCCGGATGTGCTCCGTCTGCTCCTGGGTCAGATCTCCGTAGATTCCCGTCTCCAACATCTCCGTGATGCCACTGATGACGGTGAGGGGGGTGCGTAACTCGTGAGTGACCATCGAGAGGAACGCGTCCTTCATTCGGTCAAGCTCTCGAAGCTGCGTGTTGGTCTCGGCGAGTGCATCGTTCATCGCCAAGATCTCTTGCTGCGACTCCTGAACGGTGCGCAGGAACGTCTGCTCGACTTCGGCGAGGCGCCGCCGAAGCAGGTTGCGTTCCTCTCGAAGCTGCTGGATCTCTTCTGCTGGGTCCATATGGGGTGCGCAGGGAGGGCGGGACCTGCTCCCGCGTTTCCGCTCAGCGGGCGATGAGGAGGTAGGTGTTGTGCCCCCCGACGACCTCCGAGAAGTCCTTGTGATAGATGGCCTCGACGCGTCGAAACTCTCTGACCAGCGTCGCGAGTTCGGCGATGGTGAGGAATCCATCTTCGGTATGGGCAAGGGCCCACACCGGGATTCGGCGCGCAGTACCGAGGAACTGGGCAATCAAATCGAGGTAGTGTCCTTTGGAGAGGAGTGTCTCTCCGAGCCGACCTTGCCGGCTCGCCCGCAGCGCCTCCCATTCCTTGGGGGTTCCACGGACCCAGATCTCCTTCCAATCCGCTCCGTAACGGGACCACGCGGCATACCCCTCTGGGCTCGGAAATCTTGCAAACATGAGGTCCGCCTCGACGTGGGCAATGAACTCGGTCGCTTCCCGATTGCTTCCCCGATTGCTTCGCCCATTGTCGAGGATCTCGCGTTGGTGCCGGACATACTGACGGAAGACGTCGGAGAGCGGGCGTTTGAGGTTCCTCTTCTCCGGTGGGAAAGAGCGGGAGTAGACTCCGACCATCAGCGCGTGGCTGATCGCGAGCGCCTGTTGATAGGGGGAGTCGAGCTGCTCGATCGCGCCGCGGAGGTTGTCGAACCAGATGGCGTCGAGTTCGTTGAAGAACTGGCTCAGTGCTGGATTGTGGAGCCGACGTGGGGGAACGTAGACATCTTCAAGCAGTAGCGTGATCTGCTCCCCGCCGAGTCGCTCGTGCCCGTTCTCGACGTAGGCACGGGCCATCCACCACGCCCATTGACAGAGATCGTTTGAATAGACCTCCTTGCCCCAAAACTTGAGATACCAGTCGAGGTCTGGTTGGCCGGAGAAGGGAATCGCGATCGTCGAGAACTTGAGCCGTCGAAGAATGTTCAGTTCGAAGCCCAACCAACGACGCGGGCTGGGTGGGGGGGAGACCGACAGGAGTGCGTGGGCTCTCATCTTCCTTCTTCCTCCTTCCCGTCTTTGGCAACTGATGGCATCTCTTCTGGGAGATCTTCGAGCAGGGGAATCTCCTCCTCGGGAGTGCTCTGCTCGCTGCGAGTTGGCAGGAG
>JBMOHS010000186.1:0-7397 GCA_049317725.1 Blastocatellia bacterium | reverse complement strand
TCGACCATGCTGCTGGCCAGCCCCGCACCACGGCCATTGAGCCCGACCACGGCGAGTGTCACCCGATCGGCCGCTGAACCGTGCCCTCGCGTCCTCACCGCTGCCGCCGCCGGCAAAGCGGCGGCAGCGGTCTTGATAAATTGACGTCGTTCCATGTCTCTTCCCTTCTTCCCGACGATCAGAACGTCAGCCGGGCATTGAGCTGCATGCCCCGCGCGCCCCGTGTCGAGGTGAACATCCCGAAACTGGCATTGACAATGTTGGTGTTGATGCCCGAGAAGTTCGTGTGGTTGAACGCGTTGAACATATCGGCACGAATCTGGAAGCGAACCCGGTCGGTCAAGGCCAAGTTCTTGCCAATCCCGAGATCGACGTTCCAGAAGCCGGGCCCGCGCAGCGCGTTCCTTCCCAGCGTCCCAGGTCGGGCCGAGGCCCCACTGGCAGCGATCTGCGGTACCCTGGCAAATGCCGCCTTGTTGAGGTACTGCAGCGGCTGGGAAGCGTCCCGCAGATAGGGATCCCCAATCAGATCTGCGCGCTGGCCGGGAATCGAGCTGGGCGTGCCGACATTGATCGGTGCCCCTGTCTCCGCCGAGACAATCCCGCTCAACTGCCAACCACCGAGCAGCAGGCTGCCCGCTCGCCCAGAGAGCCCAATCCAACGCTCGAAGGGTACCTCATAGAGAAAGTCGCTGACAAACCGGTGGCGGATGTCGAACGGCGTCGGCCCACGATCGAGCGCGAGGTTGTTCGGATCCTGCGGCGCCGAGAGCGTTGTCAAGTCGCCATCCAGGAAGCCGATGTTGCTCGCCCACGTGTAGTGCGCGTTGAAGAGGAAGTTCTGCGAGAAGCGCTTCCGCAGCGAGGTCTGCAGTCCGTGATAGTGGGTCGACTCCGACGTGTCGAAGTGGCGGAACTCTCCGAAGCCAGTTCGCGGGCGTACGCCGGTGACCCGGTCAACGGTGTTCATCTGACGGTTCATGAGCAGCTTGACGCCGTGATTGCCAACATAGGCCGTCTCGAGCGTCATCGTCTCCGTCAACTGCCGCTGCACGCTGAGCGTCCACTGGATGCTGTACGGAGTGGCAAAGTTCGGATTGATCGTCGCCCCCGTCCAGTCGAAGTTGGGGTTGCGGACCAACGGCAGGATCGCCGCGTTGGTGATCGGATAGCGAAGGTTGCGCTGCAAGCCTTCCGCCCGGCTGAAGACGACCCGGAACGGCTCGTCGAGGGCGTTGCGCACCAGTTCAAGAATGTTGCGCAGGGGCGAACGGGTATAGAACGTCCCTGCTCCGCCCCGGATCACCGTCTTGCCCGATTGATCCGCCGTCCAGGCAAAGCCGAAGCGTGGGGCAAAGTTGTTGCGATCCGCATTGTAGATGCTGTCGGCTGGCCGCAACGGCCCGAAGCCAAACGGGTTGTCCCGGTTGAAGAGCCGGCCATCCCGCTCCTGCGGCACTGAGAAGTAGTCGTACCGCATCCCGAGATTGAGCACCAACCGCGGCGTGATCCGGAAATCGTCCTGAATGAAGTAGCCGTTGTTCCAGTTGGTGATCAGGTACTCGTTGAGCCCAAAGGTCACCTGGATCCGGTTCGGGATGTTGGCCAGAAAGTCGGCAACGTTGGAGTACTGAATCTCCGGCGTCTCGATATTCTCGCGCGTCTGGTTCTGCCGCATGAAGATGCCGCCGAACTTGATCGTGTGGCGCCCCTTGGTCAGCGACCCGATCTGCTCGAAACTCCAGCCGGTCCCCCGGCTGAGCAGCACTTCACCGGCATTGCTGAACCCAAGGTTCCCAGTAATGCCCGCCAAGCCCAGCGCGTAGATCCCATCGACCCGATCGGTCGAGTTGCGCTTGTAGCCGACACGGGTCTCCAAGCTGAGCGCGTTTCCACCGTAGATGTAGTTGGCCGTCACGGAATCATCGATCCCGACGAACGTTCGCGGATTGGACGCTGAGGCACGCGGCGTCAGTGAGTCGGGACGACCGCGGGTGTAACGACCACTCAGGCGCCCGCGATCGCTGACGTTGTAGTCGCCACGCAGCACGACGTGGTTGTCATTTGCCGCGCTCGAGTCGAATCCGACGTGGCGTGCCGTGATTGCACCTGGCGTAATCGGCTGGTTGGGCAGGGGAAGCGTATCGAAGAAGGGCTTGTAGGCACTGACCGCCGCGATCGCCTGATCCCGGAAGGCCTGCGTCGGAACTTCCGTGTTGAAGCTGGCAAACCGGCGCAGCCGGTAGCCCTCGTAGACGCCGAAGAAGAAGAGCCGATCCTTGATGACCGGACCGCCAAACGATCCCCCGAACTGGTTGAAGACCTCACCCGGTCGCGTCGAGAGGAACTGATTCCGCGCATTGAGGACGCGCCCCTGGTAGTTCTCAAAGAGGCTGCCGTGAAACTCGTTTCCACCGCTCTTGGTGATCAGGCCGACGTTCCCCGACATGGTGTTGGCAAACTCGGCGGAGGCGATCCCCTTGCTGACGTTGACCTCTGAAATCGCTTCGAGGCTGACTGCCCGGATCAGGTTGAAGTTTCCGAACGCAGTCAAGGAGTTCTCCTCGGCACTGCTCGAAGCCTGCGTCCCATCGACGGTCAACGAGGCCGCACCCGGTGCCAGCCCGTTCATGACGACACCGGTTCCACCACCGGCCCCGCGTACCTGCAACCCGGGCCCGACGTTGACCAGATTGGTCCAGTCACGCCGCGCCAAGGGTAGCTCCCGCACCTGCAACGCCGTCTGGGTAATGATCTGTTCCGGACTGACGTTCTGCAGCGTCGCCACCTCCGAGGTGACCGTGATCCGTTCCGTCAACTCACCTACCGTCAACGTGTAGGCAAGCCGGACCCGCTGCCCTGCTGAGAGGTCGACCCGCTCCTGGCTCTGCTCCCGGAAGCCTGTCGCCCCGATCGTCAACGTGTAGCGCCCCACCGGCAGGAAGGTCAGCGTGAACTCCCCTGCCCCATCGGTCGTCCCTGTAAATGCCGCGCCGGTCGCCGCATTGGTCGCCCTTACCGTTGCCCCGACGATCGGGGCCCCACCTGGGTCTTGCACATTTCCGTACAAAGTTGCGGTTGTTACCTGTGCCTGGATCGTCCCTGCCAACATCAGCAGGGCCATTGCCAGACTCATCCCTAATCGACTATCTCGCCATCTCTTCATTCCGACTCCTTCACTGGTTGGCAGTTTTGATCTCTCGGGCCTTCCTCCTCGACGGAGGGAACCATCCATCAAACTCATCAAACCCCTTTCCATTCGATCCCTCTTCCCCTCTCCATCGGCTCGCCTCACCCCCCACTGGATCAAGGCCAACCCAGCTCCCAGCTCCGGCGCAACGGGCTTCCATTCTGTCGGTCATTCAATTCAACTTTGAGGATAGACGGGACAACGAGGTGAAATAAACTGCAACTTCTGGAAATTGTCAAGATACTTTCCAAAAAAACTCTTTACTTCCAACTAGAGGCTATTTATTCTCAACTCTCGCTGATCGGGCTGGACTCAACAAGAAATCCGGATTACCAAAGAGACGGGGCCGAGTGCCGAGGAGGGCGAGAGGCCGAAGGAGCGGAACAGCGGGTGGGTGGCAACCTCAATGCGGGAAGGAACCAAGATGAGAAAGAACTGGACGAAGGAGCGACTGCGAGAGGGGCGAGTGGTGAAGGGATTGGCGCTGCAGCAGCTCCGTTCGGCAGAGATTCCGCGGCTGCTGGCAGCGGCGGGGTTCGACTATCTCTTTGTGGATATGGAGCACGGAGGGTTCAACCTCGAGACGGTGCAGGATGTGGTCGCGGCAGCCAGCCAAGCAGGGATCACGCCGCTGGTGCGGGTGGCCGAGCTGCGCTATTCGTTGGTGGCGCGCACGCTCGACGTTGGGGCGCAGGGGATCATCTTTCCGCGGGTCGAGGATCCAGAGCTGTTGCGGGAGGCGATCGGCTGGACGCGCTTCCCTCCCCTGGGGAGTCGCGGCTTCGGGATCACACAGCCCCAGCTCGACTATCAACCGGTCGGCATGGCGGAGATCATGGCCCACGCCAATGCGGAGACGATGAACATCGTCCAGTTCGAGACGGGCCGGGCGCTGGAGAGGAGTGACGAGTTGCTCTCGATCGATGGGGTCGACGTCGCGATGATCGGGCCGGCAGACCTCTCGATCTCCTTAGGGATGCCAGGAGAGTTCGAGCATCCGCGGATCGTCGGCGCGATCGAATCCTTCATCGAGGCCTGCGAGGCGCACGGGGTCGTGCCGGGGATCCACTGCCGGACGGCGGCGCTGGCGCGGCCCTGGCTTGCGCGCGGCATGCGGCTGGTCGGGTCTGGCAGCGAGATCACGCTCCTCCTCGAAAGGGCCAAGGAGGTCGTTGCCGAGCTGAGTGGTGGGGAGGGGGTTCAGGGAGCGGCACGGCCGTGAACCTGGGCAAGGACGGAACAGATCGAGCAGATCGGTTGGATGGGGTGGTCATCAGCCTCAACACGCCCTTCACGGTGGACGACCGGATCGACTTCGCGGCGGTCGAGCGCGCAGTCGAATGGCACCTCGCCGCCGGGGCGGTCGGCTTTCTCGCGCCGGCGCAGGCGGGAGAGGTGCTCGAACTCTCGCCGACCGAGCGTCTCGACCTGCTCTGCTGCCTGCGCGAGGCGACCCGCGGGCGGGCTTGGCTGATCGCCGGAGCAACGGCCAACGAGGAGGCAGAGGGGCGGGAGGCCGCCGCGGCGGCTGTTCGTCTTGGATGTGACTATGTACTGAGCGAGATCCCGGCGGGGCAATCGCGGGAGGAGGTCGTCGCCTTCTGTCAGCGGCTGGCGGGGCTCGGAATGGAGCGGCTCATGCTCCAGGACCTCGATTTTCGGGGCGGGGGCGCGGCGATCGACCTGATCGTCGAGCTCTTTGAACGGATCGAGCCCTTCCAATGGCTCAAAGTCGAGACGACACCGGCCGGCCCGAAGTACAGCGCCGTGCGCGAGGCGACGGGTGGGCGACTGCACGTCTCCGGCGGCTGGGCCTCGATGCAGTTGATCGAGGCCCTCGACAGGGGCGTGCGGACCTTCATGGTGACGGAGCTGACCGGGCGTTTTGCCCGGTCACTCGCCCAGTATGCGGCCGGGGATCGGGCGGCCGCGAGGGCGACTTTTGAGCAGATGCTCCCGGTGTTGGCCTTCACCCGCCAGCACCTCGACGTCTCGATCCACTTTCACAAGCAGTTGATGTACCGGCGGGGGATCTTCGCCACGCCGCGTGTACGGAGACGGACGCTCCCGTGGGACGCAGCGTGGCAACGCTGCGCCGACGAACTGATCGAGCGGGTGCTCGTCGAGGAGAAGGCTTGCGGCGAGGGCCAGTGAGCGCCCGTCGGAGAGAGATTGAATCGATCGATCACCCAACACTTGGCAATCTGGCAATCAATTCTGGCAATCATCAGGAGGAATCGACGATGGGAAGAAGCAAGATGGCAATGAGACTCGGGGCGCAGGCGTTCCTGTTGGCCCTTTTGATCTGGGCACCGGGGGTGGCACAGGAGCGGGTCACCTTCAAGGAGGGGGTCAACCAGATCGAGGTCGAGATCGGCGGCAAGCCGGCGGCCCGCTACTACTACGGCGGTCCTTGGCTTAAGCCCTTCCTCCACGAGGTGCGGGCAGCTTCCGGAACGGTCGTCACCCGTGGCTATCCAGTGATGAAGACGGCGGGGGAGAGCCAGGACCACTTCTGGCACCACGGGATCTGGTATGGCCACGGCGATATCAATGGGGTCGACTTCTGGCGGGAGTTCACCGGGGATCCGAAGGAGGACGCGAAGTTCAAGCTCCCGATCGGCCGTTTCGTCCCGATCGGCAAGCCCTCGGTCAGCAGCAGCCCCACCGGGGGAGTCATCGCGGCGGAGTACGAACTGGAGACGCACGAGAAGAAGATCCTCGGAACCCTGCGGCAGCGCTTCCGCTTCCAGCGGGTCGGGGCTCAGACGGTGATCGACGCCGACATCACCATCCTCGCCGATCGGGGCGTCGTCCTGCGGATGGGGGATACGGAGGAGGGCTCCTTCGGGCTGCGCTTCGCCGATGCCTTCAAACAGGATCGTGGCGCGATGATCACCAACTCGGACGGGCTGCGCACGACGGAGAAGGTCTGGGGCAAGCGCGCCGCCTGGGTCGACTACTCGACCAAGATTGGCGAGGAGAGCGTCGGTCTGACGATCTTCGATCACCCGTCCAATCCGAAGCATCCGACCTTCTGGCACGCGCGTGGCTATGGGCTCTGCGGGGTCAATCCGTTCGGGGAGCGCGACTTCCTCGGCGACAAGACGCGGGACGGGGGCCTGACGATCTCCCCTGGATCGAACCTGCGCTTCCGCTACCGGTTGGTGATCCATCCTGGGCCGATTGAGCAGACGGATCCGGCCGCCTCGCTGGCCGACTTTGCTCGCCAACGGTAAGGGCTGAAAACTTAGACGGTTGGGGAGGAACGGAACGATGAGCAGACAGCAGAGGATCGTGGGGCAGCTCCTGGTGATGGGGCTGATCGGAGTGGCCGGACTGGCCGGGCTGAAGCTGGTGCGCGGGGGGGAGGCGAAGGAGGCCAAGCCTCCCGCCCCCGTCGCGCCGGGAGCGGCGATGGTCAACTCGCTGGGGATGCGGATGATCGATCTTCCGGCGGGGCGGTTCCGGATGGGAAACGACCAGCCGGTCCCGACGAGCCTCGGTGGCCCGCTCTTCAACTCGCCGGAGACGGACTGGGATGAGCGGCCCATACACGAGGTCCGGCTCAGCCGTGGGTTCCGGATCTCCGAGACGGAGGTGACGATCGAGCAGTTCCGCCAGTTCCGGGCTGACGTCGTCGATGGAGGCCACTTCGCCCCCTACCTGACCGGGGTCAGTTGGGAAGACGCCACGGCCTTCTGCGCCTGGCTCAGTCAGCGGGAAGGCGTTCCCTACCGGCTGCCAACCGAAGCGGAATGGGAGTATGCGGCGCGGGCCGGGACGACGACGGCCTTTGCTTCTGGCGAGGCCCCGCCGAGCGAAGACGCGGCGCAGAGCTGGGCCAACGCCTGGGGGCTGCGCCAGATGCACAGCGGCCCCCTCGAGTGGTGCTATGACTGGCACGGGGAGTATCCCGAAGGACCGGTAATCGACCCGGTCGGGGCTGCCTCGGGGATGGCCCGCGTCGTCCGCGGCGGTGGCATTCAGATGGAGAACCCGGTGACGAAGGTCGTCGGGACCCGTCCCTACTACCGCCGCTCGGCCAATCGCGCCGGGATGATCCCCGGCTGGCGCGGAGCGCACACCATCGGATTCCGCGTCGTCCAGGCGGGATCGCCGACCGGACGCCCCCTCGCCGTCGCCGCGCCCTTCATTCGACAAGGGGTGCGGCAGGCGACGGAGCACGTCACGGCTGGCCCCGCCC
>JBMOHS010000185.1:0-7415 GCA_049317725.1 Blastocatellia bacterium | reverse complement strand
GCAACGTACGAGTAAATGGCATCAGAAAGAGAGAGATCACCGAGAAGAAGATTGGGAGCGACTCACGGCATCAATGAACTTCAATGGCCCCTATCCTCTTCTATGTGATCTCTCTGTCATGCAATGATGTGATCTGTCCAGACGTTGGTTGTTTGTTGGCGCGAGTCACTCCTCAACCTTCTTCTCTGTGTTCTCTGTGTCTCGGTGGTGGAATCATGTCTTCGGTTCTGACATCGGTCTCTGGTCGGCCTGGTCCCCTTTCTGATTTTCCTCTCCGTGAGTAGTTACCTTTTTTCAACCACCAACGCAAGTTGCCTGGCAGGGGAGGTCGCATGCCGAGAGAGGGGGGGCGGGATCGGGCTGGAAAGACAGCAAAGTCCGAGTCGCCAACTGAATATGTGCTCGAGAAGTCGCTTCCCGGCAACATTGAGGCCGAGCGGATGATCCTCGGGGTGATCCTGCTCGACAACTCGGTCATCAACCAAGCGATCGAGCGGCTCAAGCCGGACGACTTCTTCCTCTCCTCCCACCGGTTGATCTTTGACAAGATGGTTGGTCTGGTCGAACAAGGGCGGGGGATCGATCCGATCACTCTCCAGGAGGAGTTGCGCCGGAGCGGCGAGATTGACGCCGTCGGAGGGGTGGCCTATCTGACGAGCCTCTTCGATGGAGTTCCCCGGTTTTCGAATCTGGACAGCTACCTGCGCATCGTCAAGGGCAAGTCGACCCTGCGCCGGTTGATCGGTGCCTCGAATCAGATCATGGCGATGGCCTTCGACGAGCAGGAGGAGCCCGAGCTGATTCTCGACGAAGCGGAGCGAAAGATCTTCGCGATTGCCGAGGATCGGGTCAAGGAAGGGTTTGTCCACATCGGCGAGGTGGCCGGGAAGCAGCTCAAGGTACTCGATGAGATTGCCGGTCGCCAGCAGTTGATTACCGGAATCTCGACCGGCTTCCGCGACTTGGACTTCATGACCTCTGGGATGCAGCGCGGAGACCTGATCATCATCGCCGCCCGGCCCTCGATGGGCAAGACGGCCTTCTGTCTCAACATTGCCCAGCATGCGGCGCTCCACCCACAACATCACGGCCAGAAGGCAGTGGTCGGCGTCTTCTCGCTTGAGATGAGCAAGGAGCAGTTGGTCCAGCGCATGCTCTGTTCGCAGGCCAGAGTTGACGCACACCGGCTGCGGACGGGAATGCTCGGTCGCGACGATTGGCGGCGGCTCGGGATGGCCGTCGGGGAGCTCTCCGAGGCGCAGATCTTTCTCGACGACACCCCGGGGATCTCCGTCCTCGAGATGCGGGCCAAGACGCGCCGTCTCCTCAACGAGCAGAAGGCCCTCGACTTGATCATTGTCGACTATCTGCAGTTGATGAGTGGGCGTGGACGGTACGAGTCGCGTCAACAGGAGGTCTCCCAGATCTCCCGGGAGCTGAAGATGTTGGCGAAAGAGCTCAACGTTCCGCTGATTGCCCTTTCGCAGCTCTCACGGGCCCCGGAGACACGGACCGGGAACCACAAGCCGCAGCTCTCCGATCTGCGGGAATCGGGCAGTATCGAGCAGGATGCCGACGTGGTGATGTTCATCTACCGCGAGGATGTTTATCGTCCGGAGACAGAACGGCAGAATATCGCTGAGATCATCATCGGAAAGCAACGAAACGGACCGATTGGCAGTGTCGAGCTCGTCTTCCTCAAGTCGATGACCAAGTTCGAGGACAAGGCGATGGAATAACTGGGCATCAATTTTGGTAACTACTCACGCAGAGGAAGATCGGAAAGTGGACTGGGCCAACCAGCGACCAACGTCAGAACGGAAGAATTCATTCCACCACCGAGCCAGAGAGATCACAGAGAAGAAGATCAGGACGACCTTTGCGACCTGGCAACGTTCGAGTGAATGGCATCAGAGACAGAGGGATCACGGAGAAGAAGATAGGATCCATTAAAGTTTATCGATGCCGTGCGTAGTGATCAATTTTGATCGTCTCGATGGCGAACGAAGGTTGAACGATGGAGGGGCGATGGCAGAGGCAAGCGGAGCCCGACCAACCTGGGCCGAGGTCGATCTGGAAGCACTCCAATCGAACTATCAGACCATCCGGAGCCAGCTTGAGGATGGCGTGCAATTGATGGCAGTGCTCAAAGCGGACGCCTACGGTCACGGGGCAGTCCGCTGTGCACAGGCCCTCGAAGCGATCGGGGCCGACTGGTTTGGCGTTGCACTGCCGGAAGAGGGCAGGGCGTTGCGACAGGTGGGGATCACCCGTCCGATCTTCTGCGTCGGAGGTTTCTGGCAGGGGCAGGGGGAGCAGATCATTGCGGATCGGATCGTCCCAGCCATCTTCCGCCGCGATGCCCTGGAGGAACTCGACGCCCAGGCGCGGGTGGCTGGTCGCATCGTCGAATACCACCTTAAGATCGATACCGGCATGGGTCGCCTCGGCATTCTCGAGGACGATCTGCCCAGTTGGCTGGAGATCCTGCCGGCTTTTCCCAACATACAGTTGACAGGGGCACTGACCCACTTTGCCGATGCAGATGCAGAGGACCCAGGGACCACCCAGCAGCAGGTTGCGCGTTTTCAGAGGGTAGTTGAACAGATCGAATCGGCGACAGGCCGGATTCGCTGGCAGCACTTGGCCAACAGTGCCGGGGTCTTCCGATTTCCAGCGGCCCAGGGGACACTGGCGCGAGCGGGTGCCACGCTCTACGGTCTGGTGGGAGATGTGCTCGCCCCCTCCATTGCCCCTCTCGCGGCGGAGCGACTCCGGCCGGTCCTGTCACTCCATACACGGATCATTCTGCTCAAGTGGGTCCCCGCCGGCCAGCCCCTGGGTTATGGGGGAACCTATCGAACCCAGCGGGTCAGCCGGATCGCCACCCTGCCGATCGGCTATGCCGATGGGCTGCGGCGGGCGCTCTCCAACCGGGGCCACGTCCTCATCCGCGGTTGTCGTGCGCCGATCGTTGGCCGTGTCAGCATGGATCTGACACTGGTCGACGTGACAGATATTCCAGGTGTCACCTTGGGAGACGAGGTGATTCTTCTCGGCCGACAGGTCCACTTCCCCTCAGCTTCCCCGATTCGTGCGGAGGAGCTTGCGGCGGAGATCGGGACGATCTCCTACGAAGTCGTCACGGGGATTGGACCACGAGTCCCCCGGCACTACTCTGAATTGCCCCCTCTTTCCCCTTCCATCTCCTGATCCGCGTTTCCGTTTTTCCTCTTTGGGAGTACACTACCGCCCGGCTGCCTACTTCGGCGTGCCCTCATCAGTCCAAGCGATTTGTCTGTGGCGCTGGCAGGCCTCTCTCGCCTGCTTGCTCCGTTTGAGCTATCCATAATGGAGGATTCAATTCATGACGAGGATGTCCCAACGAACCCAGCTGCTCTGCGCGCTGAGCCTGACCCTTCTCCTCTCTCCCCTTGCCTTGGCCCAAGGAAGGGGAGAAGAGGGCTTCAAGTCGATCTTTGACGGAAAGACCTGGACAGGATGGAAACTGGCCAATGAGAACCAGGAGAGCTGGTCGATCAAGGATGGAGCGATTGTCGCCAATGGCCCCCGTGCGCATGCCTTTTATGTAGGGGATCAACAGCCCCTCGTCGATTTCGAGATGAAGATCGAGGTGATGACTGGTCCCGTCTCGAATGGGGGCATCTACATTCACACGCAGTACCAAGAGACGAGCTGGCCGCGCAACGGGTATGAGGTGCAGGTCAATCAATCCCACGGCGATTGGCGCAAAAGTGGTTCTCTTTACGATGTGGTCAATGTCCGGGAAGTGAACGTCAAGGACGACGAGTGGTACACCTACCACATCATCGTCAAGGGCAAGCACATCACGGTCAAGCTCAATGACAAGGTCGTCGTCGACTGGACGGAGGAAGCCGACCGTCAGCCCGGCAAAGAGTTCACCCGGATTCTGAGCAAGGGGACGATTGCCCTCCAGGCGCACGACCCGAAGAGTGTGGTCCGCTATCGCAACATCCGGATCAAACGGCTGAGCTGAGCAATTGCGGAGCAGGCTCAAGACGGGAGGGGGGGAGCCTCCTCCCGAACCCGACCTTCGATCAAGACGACGACCTCACTGCCGAGATCGCGTGAGCCCGATTGCTTGGCATTCCCGTATTCCGATCTAGAATATCAACCCAAGACAGAGGAACGAGCATTCGCAATGGCCGATCAGAAGGTAGAGATGATTCGAGGATTGACGTTGACCGACACGACGGCACTCGTCGTTGGGACCGTCATTGGCACAGGCGTCTTTCTCAAAACGGCGATCATGGCGCAGGACGTCGGGGCCCCGTGGTTGGTGCTGGCGGCCTGGGTCGCAGCCGGCCTGCTCTCCCTGGCTGGAGCGTTGACCTATGCTGAGCTGGGGGCGATGCTCCCCCACGCGGGAGGCGAGTACGTCTATCTGCGCCAAGCCTATGGCGAGACGACCGCCTTCATGTTTGGCTGGATGCGGTTCGCGGTGGCGGGAAGCGGCTCGATCGCGATTCTGGGCACCGGCGTGGCCACCTTCCTCTCCGCCGTCTTTCCCTTGACGACAGTCTGGGCGGAGCACCACTTCCGCTTTCTCGGCCAGTCGATCCACTGGCGATTGGGTACATTGCAGCTCGTCGCGGTGGTCGTGATCCTGCTCTTTGCGCTGGTCAACTGCTTGGCAGTGGCGTTCGGAGGCAAGGTTCAATCGATCCTCACGGTTCTCAAGATCGGGGGGATCATCGTCGTCGTCGGTGGGGTCTTCCTCTTTTCGGGTGGCGCGAGCTGGGCCCACCTTGCGACGCCGTCTGGGGAGGGAGCGATCCCTGTCGGGGGGCTGGCGGCCTTCGGCACTGCCATGATGGCGGCGCTCTGGGCCTATGACGGCTGGAATAACATGCCGATGGCGGCGGGGGAGGTCCAGAATCCAGGACGCAACATCCCGCGCGCCCTCATCCTCGGCATGGTCGCGGTGACGGTAGTCTACTGCATCGCCAATCTCGCCTACTTCTATGCGCTGCCATTCAGCGAGGTGATCACCTCCAGTTCGACGAAGTACCGGGACGCCCTGCCCGTTGCCACCAAGGCAGCGCAGACATTTCTGGGTGACTATGGAGGGCGCCTCGTCTCGATCGCCTTCATCCTCTCGGCGCTTGGAGCGCTCAATGGATCGATTCTGGCCAATGCGCGAGTGCCGTACGCGATGGCGCGCGATGGCCTCTTCTTTTCGCGGATGGAGCGGTTGCACCCCTCCTCGCGGGTTCCCGTCTGGTCGATCTTGATTCAAGCGGTCTGGGCCGCCATCCTCGCGCTCTCCGGAACGTTCGATCAGCTGACGGACTACGTCATCTTCGCCTCCTGGATCTTCTACGCCCTCGTCACCTCGTCGGTCTTCGTCCTGCGTCGTCGCTTTCCGAGCCTTGCCAGGCCGTACCGGACCATCGGGTATCCGTGGATTCCGCTGGTCTTTGTTCTGGTCGCCATCTGGCTGGTGGTCAACTCCCTCTTCACGCGACCTGTCGAAGCGGCGATCGGTCTAGGGTTGATTGCGCTGGGAATGCCGCTCTATCTCTATTTTCGAGCCTCGAAGTCGAGAGGAGGAGAAAGATGATCAAAGACTCAGTTCGCAGAACGCCCCGTCTGCGGCGTGACTGGAACCCGGGCGCCCTGCTTCTCACGTTGGTATTCCTCTTCTTCGAGGGAGGTGTCCCCGCACAAACGCCCGCCGCTCCGACGGGCTCTCGGGTCGAGACGGGAGAGATCAATGGTGCCCCCTTTCGAATCGAGCTGCCCGATCCGTTGCCGGCGGGGGGGCTTGCCGGCCTGGTCATCTACTGTCACGGCTACCAGTCCGTCAGTACGCCCTACCGGTTCGACCTCCTGCGCGGGGCGATCTTTCGCAAACTCTTTTTGAACCGGGGGTTTGCTTTCGCCGAATCGGCCTACAGCCGCCAAGGCTGGGCGATCAAGGAGGGAGTCGAAGAGACCGAGGCGCTGCGCAAATACTTTCTCCGCACCTACGGCGAAGTCCGTGAGGCCTACGTCCTGGGCCACTCGATGGGAGGCGTGATCACCCTCGCGACGATCGAGCGCTACCCGGAAGCCTATCAGGGCGCGATGCCGATGTGTGGCCCCCTCAACGCCAGCCTCAACGGGCTGCAGGAGCGGGTCTTCGACATGCTGGCGACCTTTGACGCGCTCTTCCCCGGGGTGGTCGGGCCGCTGACGGGATTGGCCGCAGGTGCCAAGCTCGATGGGGCCAAAGTCAAGGCCGCGGTCGAGGCAGCGCCCGAGCGCGCGACCAGCTACGCCGCGCGCTACAGCTTGGCGGGACCGGCGGAGATTCCCGGGGTTCTCACCTTCTTCTACGAGATCAATCGCGAACTGCAGGTCCGGGCCGGCGGCAATCCGTTCGACAATCGCCAGACCCTCTACGATGGATTCGGGGACGATCTCTCCCTCAATCGCACCATCCAGCGAGTGATCGCCGACCCGCGCGCCCGGGACTATCTCCGCCAGTACCACACCCCAACTGGCGTGGTTGCCCGCCCCGTCCTCAGTCTACACACCATCCACGATCCGTTGATTCCGGGACGCTACATCAGTGACTATGCGGCGATCACCCGGCTGACGGGCCGCCAGGATCTCTTCACGGCTAAATTCACCGCCGGCCGGGGCCATTGTTCCTTCACCCCGCAACAGATGGACAAAGGGTTTGACGAACTGCGGCGCTGGGCACGGGAAGGCATTCGCCCAGAACCAGGAGAGGTACGATAACCGATGAATTACTTAGACTTGACGATCCTGGTCATCTATCTCGTAGGCACCGTCCTCTTTGGCGCCTGGTTTTCCCGCTCGCACCGCAACCTCCAGGACTACTTCGTCAGTGGCCACCGTGTCCCTTGGTGGGCGATCATGGGCTCGATCGTCGCCACCGAGACCAGCACGGTGACCTTCATCAGCGTCCCCGGATATGCCTATGGCGGCAATTTCACCTTCATGCAGCTGGTCATTGGCTACATGATCGGACGGCTGACGGTGACGATCCTCTTCGTCCCCTCCTACTTCAAAGGAGAGATGCTGACGGTCTACCAGCTCCTTGGTCAACGGTTCGGATCGGGTGTTCGACGACTGGCCTCAGCGCTCTTCCTGGTCACGCGCACCTTGGCCGACGGGGTTCGGCTCTTCGCCACGGGGCTGGTCCTTGCGGCGCTGCTGCTGACCGTGCCCGGTCTCGAAGGGGTGACCAACTGGATGCTGCCCGGATTGAGCCCGACCCAGGCGTCCCTGGTCATCTCGATTCTGGTGATGGGGATCGCGACGATCATCTACACCTACCTGGGCGGGATGTCAGCCGTCATCTGGACCGAGTTCGTCCAACTGGTGATCTACCTCGCCGGGGCCTTGATTGCCGCTTGGGT
>JBMOHS010000184.1:0-7489 GCA_049317725.1 Blastocatellia bacterium | reverse complement strand
GTCCTATCCGTCCTATTCCCCCATCAACCCACGAACCTGACGCACCACCTTCGGGTTTCGATCAGCGAGATTTTGGGTCTCCCCGGGGTCACTGGGGAGGTGGTACAGCTCGATCGGGCCCTGGCGGCCGTGGCGAACCCCCTTCCAGGGGCCAATCCGGACGGCCTGATCGAAGCCCCGCTCGTGGAACTCCCAGTAGAAAGGGGGAGGATCGGGTTGTTTCCGACCAAGGAGCGTCGGCCGCACGGAGTGCCCATCGATCCCCTTCGGAGCGGGCTGTCCCGCCAGAGCGAGAAGGGTCGGCAAGACATCCCAGTGGGCCCAAGGGCGGTCACTGACGCGCCCGGCACGGATCGATCCTGGTCCACGAACGATCATCGGAACCCGTATTCCGCCTTCATAGAGATCCCGCTTGATCCCACGAAAAGGGCCATTGCTGTCGAAGAAATCAGGATCGGCTCCCCCTTCGCGGTGAGGGCCATTGTCACTGGTGAAGAAGACGATCGTTTGGCGATCGATGCCGGTTTGACGCAATTTGGCAAGGACCTGCCCGACGTGCTGATCCATGCGCGTGATCATCGCGGCAAAGGCAGCCCGGGGAGCATCCTGCGAGCGATAGCCGATCGAGGGACGCCGCACACCGGAAGGTTCGGTCGTGGGAACGGCGTCGGCCTTCTCATTCCGGAAGGGGGTCGGCTCGGGAAATTGGCCACGAAAGGCGGCGAGAGAGTCCTCCGGGACGCGCAGTTCAGCGTGGGGCACCGTGAAGGCGAGGTAGAGGAAGAAGGGTTCCGCTTTTCGCTGCTCGATGAAATCGAGGGCGCCGCGGGTGAAGAGGTCATTGACGTAGTCCTTCTCAGGATCGATCGGAAAGACCTCGCCATTCTTCCAGAGATGGCTGGTGTACTGGCGATGCGCGTGGGTATGATCGAGAAACGCGAGCGACTCCTCAAAGCCCTTGAGGTCGGGACGACCAGTAGTCGCGGCCGTTCCCAGCCCCCATTTGCCGAAGAGACCGGTACGATAGCCAGCCGCCTTGAGCCATTCGGCGACCGTCTTCTCCTCTGGGAGAAGAGGATGATCCCCATTGCCGCGGATGCGCAGGTGGCCGGTGTGCTGCCCGAGCATGAGCGCCGCCCGCGAGGGGGCGCAGACGGTGCTCCCCGAATAGTAGCTGGTGAACCGGGTTCCCTCGGCCGCCATGCGGTCGAGGTGAGGAGTCTGGAAGCGCCGCTGGCCGTAGACACTGAGGTCGCCATAGCCAAGATCATCTGCGTGGATGAAGATGAGGTTGGGGCGCGGGGCGGCAGTGCCGACGGCCGCCCTTCCCTTCCCGCCCGTCCCGAAGATCGGGACGGCAAGCAGCAGGGAGAAGAGGAGCAGGGGGAGTGGTCGCACGGAGAATACCTCACTTTCAGATACGATCTTCCTCTCCGTCAACTGCTAGGAGAGGTTCCATTCATCGGTCTCGATCAAGCGGAGGTCGGTGAGGAGCGCCGCCGCGCCGGGGCCACGCCAGAGCCCGAGGACTTGGCGACGTGGGCGCGACAGGGAGAGGGGAACCTTGAGGACGGGGACGTGATCCTGATTGACAAAGACCGAGAGAAGCTCGCGGGTGACGAGCACCCGGAAGGGAATCCATTCTCCCCGCAGGCGTCGCGGAAGCTCGTGCTCGACCTGATGCTGAGCCTCTCCCTCACGGTAAATGACCGTCAAGGGAATCGTCGCCCCTGCCTGACTGGGCAGAAACGTAAAGCTGAGCCGGTCAGGAACATCCGTGGAAGCGTCTTGCGCACGGAAGAGAAGGCCAACCTGCTGCGGAATGGCGGCCAGTCGCAGATCGATCTTGCCGGTCGAGAAGGGATGGGCGATCAGCCAAACAGCCCCCTCCTCGGGGTGATCCGTTAATCGCAGCCCCCACTTGCCTTCGTAATCGACGATCGCCGCTTGACAGTTCTGCCGCTGCCAGCCCGCTTCCTGAAGAATGGCGGAGAGGTCCGGACGATACCGACGCCCCCCCGCGTTGCTGATCCCGACGCTCAGAAAGAAGAGGCGCTTGGCCTCCTCGATCGCCTCTTTCCAACCTCTTTCGTTTGCCATGAATTTCCCGTGAACTTGCGACGTCCCTGCCTTTGCCGTGACTCCCACCAAGAGAGTCGGCGCTCAAGGTACTGAAAAAAAGGCCTGACGACAAGGGAGGGCGCTCAGGGCTGTTTTTTCATTTCCGGGAGCGGATTCGATGCACAATCGGACATTTCGGGCTACACTCGGGAGTGGCAGTCTCGGCTGAGCGGACTGACCATCACACTCAAAAACAACGGGGATCAAAAGGAGAGGCATCGGACGCATGAGGAGAGGAACAGACAGACGAGACAGCGGCGGCAGAGCTTGGAAGACATCCCTGGCCCATCGAATGAGAGGGAGCGCACTGATCGTGCTGATCGGGATGGGGCTCAGCCTTGGCGGATGGGTTGGGGGCGTCAGCTCTCAGGCGCAAGAGGCGGAGAAGAACGGCGCAGCGGGTCTAAAAGCGCTCAAGTACCGACTCGTCGGGCCAGCCTGGGGCGGACGAGTGACCCGGGTGACGGGAGTCCCCAACAGTGCGACGTTCTACACGGCAACCGCCTCGGGTGGAGTCTGGAGATCGAACGATCACGGGATCACCTGGGAATCGATCTGGGATGATCAGCCGATCGCCTCGATCGGCTCGATTGCGGTCGCGCCTTCTGACCCGAATACCATCTACGTCGGATCAGGGGAGGCCAACATCCGCGGGAATGTCGCCGCGGGCAATGGGATCTACAAATCGACCGATGGTGGTCAGACGTGGCAGCACGTCTGGAAGCAGAAGGGGCAGATCGGGACGATGGTCGTCCATCCGACCAACCCGGAGATCGCCTTTGCCGCCGTCCTCGGGCACGTCTTTGGCCCAAATCCGGAACGGGGCATCTATCGCACGCGGGACGGAGGAAAGAGCTGGGAGCAGGTACTGCGCAAAGACGAGGTGACCGGAGCCTCGGACGTGGCCCTCGATCCCTCCAATCCGAGCATCGTCTTCGCCGGGCTGTGGCAAGCGCGCCGCTATCCGTGGGATCTGCAGAGTGGGGGGCCAGGAAGCGGCCTCTACGTCAGCCGGGATGGGGGGAGTACGTGGTCACAGTTGACGGGGAGCGGGCTGCCAGAGGGGATCTGGGGCCGGGTCGGAGTGGCGGTCGCCCCATCGGAGGGGCAGCGCGTCTACGCGCTGATCGAGGCGGAGAAGGGCGGGCTCTTCCGTTCGGATGACGGCGGACGATCCTGGCAGTTAATCAACGCGAGCCGCCTCCTGCGGCAGCGGGCGTGGTACTACACGACGATCACGGTCCATCCGACCAATCCGAACGAGGCGTGGTTCCCGAACGTGCCGATGGTGCGGACGATCGATGGGGGCAAGTCGCTGGAGTTCGTGCGCGGAATCCACCACGGCGACCACCACGACGTCTGGTTCGATCCGACCAACCCGAAGCGGATGATCACGGGCAACGACGGCGGAGTCGACGTCTCGAGTGATGGGGGAAAGAGCTGGACAGCGCCGGCACTCCCGATCAGCCAGTTCTATCACGTCAGCGTCGATACGCGGACGCCCTTCATGATCGCGGGGTCGATGCAGGACATCGGGACCGCCCAGGGACCGAGCCATAGTCTGGAAAGCGGGGGGATTCGCAACACCGACTGGTACGGTGTCGGTGGAGGGGAGGCCGGCTGGGTCGTCTCCGACTGGTCCGATCCCAACATCGTCTACGCCGGAGAGTACGGGGGAATCTTCACGCGGTTCGACAAGCGAACGGGACAGGCCCGGAATGTCACCGTCTTCCCGGAGGATCCGTCAGGACACGGAGCCGCCGACTTCAAGTATCGCTTCCAGTGGACGGCACCGATCCACGTCTCACCGCATGATGCCAAGGTGGTCTATCACGGCGGCAACGTCCTCTTCCGCACGGCGGATGGGGGGCAGACGTGGAAGGCGATCAGTGGCGATCTGACGCGCAACGACCGGAGCAAGCAGCAGTGGGCCGGAGGGCCGATCACCGGGGACAATACGGGCGTCGAGACCTACTGCACGATCTTTGCCGTGGCGGAGTCGCCGCTGGTGCGCGACACGATCTGGGTCGGCAGCGACGACGGGCTGGTCCACCTGACGCGCGACGGTGGCCAGACGTGGAAGAACGTCACCGCGGCCATGCCGGGCATCCCCGAGTGGGGCACGGTCAGCATGATCGAGGCCTCGCGCCATGCCGCCGGGACCGCCTACGTCGTCGTCGACCATCATCGCCTCGACGACATGACGCCGTACCTCTACCGCACGACCGATTTCGGCGCGACGTGGGAGCGGTTGGATGGGTCGCTGCCGCGGGAGGACTACCTCCACGCGGTCCGGGAGGACCCAGTCGACCGGCAACTGCTCTATCTGGGTACGGAGCGGGGTGTCTCCTACTCGACCGATGGGGGGCGCAGTTGGCAGCCGCTCAAGCTCAACCTGCCGACCGTCGCCGTCCACGACTTGGCGATCCGCGACAATACGCTGGTCGTTGCAACCCACGGCCGGTCGATCTGGGCCTTCGACCACCTCTCGGTCCTTCGACAGTGGACGTCCGAGGTGCGGGAGAAGGCCCAGCATCTCTTCCCGATCCCGGACGCGACCCGCTGGCAGAACAGCCGTGGCCCGGGCGACAAGTTCAGCGGCCAGAATCCGATTCAGGGGGCCGTCATCTACTACTGGCTGAAAGAGTCGACCGAGGAGCCAGTCTCGATCGAGATCCTCGATGACGGGGGCCACCCGGTGGCGGCGCTGAGCAGTGAGCGACGCCCGGCCATCGGCTATTCGGACAATCTGGAGGGAGAGGCGCGGGCGATCAACGGCGCGCAACTGACCCGCCAGCCCGGCGTCAACGTTGCCGTCTGGAACCTTCAGTACACAGGGGCCGAGCTGATCGAGAATGGGAAGCTCGACTTTGGGGGGCCGGTCTTCGGACCGATGGCGATTCCGGGCCTCTACCAAGCGCGGCTGCGCATCGGCGAGAAGGTCATCGGGACGGCCAACCTCAAACTGCTCCCAGACCCTCGCGTGACGCTGAGCGCGGCGGAGTATACGGCGCAACTGCAGACGGCTCTCGCCATCCGGGATGATGTCTCGCGACTGACGCTGCTGGTGCGGCAGTTGCGAACGGTGCGTCGCCAGCTCGCCGCGCGCAACGAGCTGCTCCGGCAGCAGACGGAACCGGCGACCACCTCGCTGATCGAGCCGTCAAAGGCCCTCATCGAGAAGCTCGATGCGCTCGAGGCCGAGATGCACAATCCGGCCGCCGAGGTCGTCTATGACATCCTCGCCTTCAAGGGGGGAGCCAAGCTCTACTCGCGGATCAGCTATCTGCACGATGTGGCAGCCGACGGGGATGGGGGGCCGACCCAGGGAGTGCGGGAGGTCTATGCCGACCAGAAGCGGGAGCTGGACGGCTATCAGGCCAAGCTCGGTTCGCTGCTCGCCGAGGTCGCCACCCTCAACACCAAGGCGGGGAGCGCCGCGGCCCCAACCATCCTCGTCCCAACCCTCGACCGGTTGCGGACCCATACTGCCCGCTAATCGCGAACCCATCAGCGGGAGAGGAGCCCCCCGGCGGCCTCTCCCGCCCTGAGGAGGGAATGAGTGATGGAACGAAGAGCCTTTCTGACCGGTGTGGCCGCCGCTCCCTTCGTCGCCCAGGGGACCAAGCCGGCCCCGGCCAAGCCCACGGGCGCGTCGGAGCCCCGCCCCCTCATCCGCCCGAAGCGGCTGGTCGAGGGCAATACGGTGGGCCTGATCTCCCCTGCGACCCCGGTCAGCGACCCGGATCTCCTGCAGAAGGCCGAGCGGACGATTCGCCATTTTGGATGGAAGGTCAAATGGGGACGCAGCGTCGGACGCAAGGCCGGCTACTTCGGCAGCACGGTCGAGGACCGGCTGGCCGACCTCCACGCAATGTTCGAGGACCCGGAGGTCGATGCGGTCTTCGCCATTCGCGGCGGGTACGGAGCCTCGCACCTGCTCGACGGCATCGACTATGACCTGATCCGGCGCCATCCGAAGGTCTTTATCGGGTACAGCGACATTACGGCGCTCCATCTGGCGATTCATCAGCAGACCGGACTGGTCACCTTCCACGCGCCGGTACCGCTCTCCCCCTTGACGGGGTACTCACAGAAGAGCTTTCGGCAAGCGATCACCGAGGCGCGCCCGCTCGGACGTCAGACCAATCCGCCCGAGAGCAATTCGCTCCGTCCACTCCATCCGACCCGCGTCGTCCGGCCCGGGCGGGCGACCGGCCCCCTCGCCGGCGGCAACCTGACGCTCATCTCGACCCTCATGGGAACCCCCTACGAGATCGAGACGCGCAACACCATTCTCTTCCTCGAAGATGTCGGGGAGGAGCCCTACCGGATCGATCGGATGCTGACGCAGTTGCGGCTGGCCGGAAAGCTCGAGCAGGCGGCGGGCATCATCTTTGGCGAGTGTGTCGACTGTGGACCGAGCGAGTTTCGCCCCTTTGTCTCGGCAGGATTCTCGCTTGGAGAGGTCATCGACGCCATCCTCGGTCCGCTGCGAATCCCGGTCCTCTTTGGGCTGACGATCGGGCATACCGCCGATCAGATGACCCTGCCGCTGGGGCTCCGCACGACCCTCGACACGGAGACCGCCTCGATCGAGATCCTCGAGAGCGCGGTGCGTGCCTGATCAGGGGCGCGCACGGGGGCGCTCGAAGACTTTGAAATCGTCGTCGACCTCGAAGAGGAGGCCGCTAGTGCCTTCGGACTCGATGGGATTGACGATGTTGACCTGGTCGTCAAAGATCTCGCAGAAGAGGCGATGACGGAGCTGCGCACCGCGGATTCCTCCTGGCAGGCGAGCCTCGAGGTAGAGCCAGACGAGGTCGGACCGCGCTTCGAGCCCACCCCAGCGAAGCGGGACGGGCCTTCCCTGCCGGCTGCGCAGCTCGACCCGGCCCTGCAGGTAGCGGTGAATGGCCCCGTGAAGAACTTGGTCCCGCCCGATCTCCCCACCATCCCGGCCCAGCAGGGGAAAGGAGCGCCCTGCGTGGCGCGAGATGGCGTTCTCCAGATCATCGGCAAAGACGCGGATGACCATGGTCGTCTTCCCGCTCCGGGAATCGAACTCGAATTGGCTGACGCTGACGTGAAACTTGTGGATCATCTCTCTTGGTGACCGGAATGGCACCTCTCGACCTCCTCCGGAGGTCGAGACTTTGGACAAAAAAATGAGATCGTCGCGGTCGCGAGCATCGATTTTTCAGTAATTTTTGCATCACCCAGGAGCAATTCAGGGTGAACTACCACTTTGTCCCGTAAAATACGAATCAAATCCAAACACGAAACGCGAGTCTTGTCTCTCTTTGAACTTTCCCCGTGTCCCGAAGGGACACCGCATAAAAGAGAATTGAAAATGGAGAATGGAGAA
>JBMOHS010000183.1:0-7677 GCA_049317725.1 Blastocatellia bacterium | reverse complement strand
ATCGCAGTGGCCCTTTCTTTTAGCGCATCATTGGGCAAAGGTCGCACCCCCGCCAGTGTGAAACGACGGCTCCCAATTCTCCATTCTCCATTCTCAATTCTCCATTCCACACCAACCCCCACGACCCGCTCAGTCCCTCAGCCAGCGGACCGTCCGAAGTCGTCCTGGAGCCGGACGATGTCGTCCTCTCCGAGATAGTCCCCCCGCTGGATTTCGATGAAGATCAACTGCTCCTCGCCGGGGTTTTCGATGCGATGGGCCGCCCCGATCGGGATGTCGACCGTGTCTCCCGGGCCGAGCATGAGGATTTGCTCTTCGAGCGTCATCCGCGCCATTCCGGCGACGACCATCCAGTGCTCGGCGCGCTGCGCGTGCTTCTGGTAGCTGAGCCGTTTGCCAGGCAAGACTTCGATTCGTTTGACCTTGTATCCGACGCCTTCATCCAGGATGGTGTAGCGACCCCAGGGTCGGACGTCGGATGATAATGAAGAGGCAGGGCTGGAGGGGGAGGCTTGGTTGGTGGACATATCGATTCTCCTTGGAGCAGGTCGCTCTCTCTTTCACGGTAGATTGCGAAGTTCGCGCCGCAGGACCTTGCCGACCGCACTCTTGGGCAGTTGGGGAAGGAACTCGACGTGCGATGGGACTTTGTAGCGGGCCAGGCTGGTCTGGCAAAACTCGATCAGCGATTCCTGGGTCAGTTCCTGCCCGGGACGAAGCACGACGAAGGCCTTGACCGCCTCGCCACGGTACCCATCCGGCACGCCGATGACGGCCGCTTCGAGGATGGCCGGGTGGGTGAAGAGGACGTCCTCGACCTCATTCGGATAGACGTTGAAGCCGCTGACGATGATCATGTCCTTCTTGCGCTGGACGATGCGAAAGTAGCCATCCTCGTCCATTCGCGCGACATCCCCGGTGTAGAGCCATCCGTCGCGGAGGGCGATGGCCGTCTCCTCGGGGCGATTCCAGTAGCCCTTCATGACTTGGGGCCCCCGGATGCAGAGTTCGCCATCCTCGCCGATGGGGACGTCGGTGAGGCCCGTCTCGAGGTCGACGATGCGACACTCTGTCGAGGGAAAGGGGAGGCCGATGCTGCCGGGCTTGCGCCGCGCGAGGGTCGGGGTCGAGTGGGTCGTTGGAGAGGCCTCTGTCAAGCCATACCCTTCGCTGAGGGTGCCGCCGCTGAGCGACTCGAACTGCTCGAGGACTTCGATCGGCAGCGGGGCCGATCCGCTATTGAACCGCTTGACTCCATCCAACCCACAATGGCGGGCTTCCGGATGGTTGAGGAGCGCGATGTAGAGGGTCGGGACGCCCGGGAAGTAGGTTGGCTGGTAGGCCCGCATCGCCTCGATGAGGAGGTTGGGATCGAACTTCGGGATCGGGATCTGCATTGCGCCGGTCCACGTTCCGAGGAGCAGTCCGACGGTCTGCCCGTAGATGTGGAAGTAGGGGATGACCATCAGGTAGCGCTCCGCCCCACGTTCCGTCATCTCCTGCCCCCAGACGTGCGACTGGATGACATTGGCGAAGAGGTTGAAGTGGGTCAGCATGGCCCCCTTCGGGACGCCGGTGGTTCCGCCCGTGTATTGGAGGACGGCGACATCCTCTTCGGGGTCGATCGCCACGCCGGTCGGAGGATTGCCGACGGCGTTCTCGATCAACGAGCGCAACGAGCGGGTTCCCGGCGTTTCGTCCAGGGGGACAGGAGGCGGTGCCGCCGAGTAGTCGGCAAGGCTGGTGGTGATGACCGTCTCCAGCACCGTCTGCTCGCGGATGGCGAAGACCGTCGGTGCCATCAGGTCGAGGACAATGATCGCGCGCAACCCGGCATCCTGCGCGACCATGCTCACTTCCCTCGGCGTGTAGATCGGGTTGATGTTGGTGACGATCGCGCCCAGTCGAACGATCGCGAAGAAGCTGATCAGGTACTGGGGACAGTTGGGGAGCATGATCCCGACGCGGTCCCCCTTGACGATCCCGAGCGCCGCCAGCGCGCTGGCCAAGCGGTCGACATCGCTCTTGATCTCCCGGTAGGTCCACTGTCGCCCCCCGAAGACGACTGCCGGCCGCTCCCGGAAGTGGGTCGAGGCGATCTGCAGGATCTGGTAGAGCGGTTGACGCGGCGGGTTGATCTCGGCAGGAACCCAGTAGTCGTAATGCTTCAGCCAGGGACGATCCTGCATGCCTCGCTGGCCACCCATCGGTTCGTCGCGCATCGGGCACTCTCCTCGTAGAATGCGTTGACAGAAGAAGGCGTCTCTTCGTGGAACGAGCCCTCCAATCATCGGATGAGCTCAAATCATTGTCGATGGGAAGAGCTGATTTGACAAGACTGGCCCACGACTCGAACCCTCCTCTCCACTTGGAAGAGAGGAGAAGTCCTTTCTTCCAAGTGGAGGGTTGAGTACAATCACCAACCATGAAGACCGATCTCCCGAACAGTGGCCCGAACCAGAATGGCCCGGACCAGAATGGCCAGGGCAAGAATGGCTGGACTCTCGATCGCCGGATCCTGACGATCGCTGGGCTCTGCCTCTCGATCCTCGCCGGCCCGGTGCTCGTCTGGGCACTGACGTCGGAAAGCCCAGAGGGACGGAGCCCAGAGGACTACCACACGATCTGGGAGTCGACCCACCTCTCGCGAATCGATCCGTCGAAGGTTCGCCATGCTGACCTGGTCGCCTACCTGCGGCAGTTGCAAGCGGAGGGGGTCAAGGTGGTCGAAGTCGGCCGTTCGGTGGCAGGACGGGAGATCTACCAGATGGAATTCGGGGAGGGGCCGGAACGGATCTTCCTCTGGTCGCAGATGCACGGAGACGAGCCGACCGCGACGAGCGCCCTCATCGATCTCTTTCACTACTGGCAAGCGAACCGTAACGACCCGGTGATCGCCGAAATGGCCCGTCGAATGACGATCCGGGCAGTTCCGATGCTCAACCCTGATGGCGCCGAACTCTTTCAACGGCGGAATCTGCAATCGATCGACATCAATCGCGACGCGCGCCGCTTGGTGACGCCCGAAGGGCAACTGCTCAAGAAGCTGCGCGATGAGTGGCAACCGGTCCTTGGCTTCAACCTGCACAACCAGAACACGCGCACCGCGGTCGGGACGACCGGCAAGCAGGCGACGATCTCGCTGCTCGCCGTGGCCCACGACGAAGCTCGCAGCGATCCGCCGGGGAGGGTTCGCGCCAAGCAGGTCTGCTCGACCCTCCACACGGCCCTCTCCCGCTTCATCCCCGGACAGATTGGCCGCTATGACGACAGCTTCAACCCGCGCGCCTTTGGCGATCTGATCAGCCAGTGGGGAACCCCCGTCGTCTTGATCGAGACCGGTGGATGGGCGGGGCAGACGGAGATGGAGCTGGTGCGGCTCAACTTTGTCGGTCTTGCCTGGACGTTGCAGGAACTCGTCAGCGGCGCAGTCGATCGTGCCGACCCGGCCATCTACGATGCGATCCCCTACAACAACAGCGGCGTGCTGGTTCCCTTGATGGTTCGTCGAGTCACTGTCATCCAGCGAGCCGTCGGGCGAGACCGGACCCTCCCCCCCTACCAGGCAGACCTGGCGATCAACCTTGAGCGCACCCGCGCGACGATTCAGGACGTCGGGGATCTCGAAGGCCTGGTCGGACTCGAGGAGGTCTCCGCCGAAGGGTTTCACGTGACAACCCCCGCCGCCGGAGGGCTGCGGGTCGGCGGCGAGGCGACCCTCCTTTTCTATCGCAGCCAGCGGGCCGCGTCGATCGACTGGGAGACGCCCGGTCTGGAGAGACGCTCCCCGCCGGATGCGGTCTTTCGTCAGGGGCGCTGGACCGGGCGTGAGCGGCTGATCACCGCACCACGCCCCCGCTGATCCCCCTGCTCCTTCTTCTGAACCTGTATCGATCTGTATGGAGAGGACGATTCCTATGAGTCAAGAGACAAAGCCGGAGATGGTCATTGTGCTCCATCCGGCCGACAATGTCGCCGTCGCCCGTGTGCCCATTGCCGAGGGGACTGAGGTCGTCGCGGGCCCCCATCGCATCACCGCCCGGCAGACGATCACCCCGGGACAGAAGGTCGCCCTGTGCCCAATCCACGCGGGGGAGCGTGTCCGGAAGTATGGCGAAGTGATCGGGGAGGCGACGACTGAGATCGCTCCCGGCGAATGGGTTCACACCCAGAACGTCCTGCCGGATTTCAACGGCAAGGACTACGAGTTTGCCACCCAGACCCCCGTCACCCAGTACATGACACCGGAGGAGGCGGGGACCTTCGACGGCTACCTCCGTGAGAACGGGGATGTCGGGACCCGCAACTACATCGCGGTCATTGCCACTTCGAACTGCTCCAGCCACGTCACCGAGGAGATTGCACGTCGCTGCCGGGACGTCCGGCGCGAGACGCACGGCGTCGACGGTGTCGTCGCCATTCCTCACCAAGAAGGCTGTGGGCACACCCAGGGGGAGGACACGTGGCAGTTGGAGCGGACCATCGCCGGGATGATCTATCACCCCAATGTTGGGGCGGTCCTCATGGTCAGCCTTGGCTGCGAAGTCAACCAGCTCTCCAACTACATCGGTTCGACCCAACTTGGCCAGCAGCATTTCCGCAAGGGCAAGTTGATCGTCGGGTTGGAGATGCAGTCGAGCGGAGGAACGAGCCGCACCGTCGACCAGGGGGTCGCGCAAGTCCACGAGCTGATCGCCCATTGCCGCGAGATGAAGCGGACGCCCCAACCGATGAGCCGGATCCTGCTCGGCACCAACTGCGGAGGCTCGGACGCCTTCTCGGGAATCTCGGCCAATCCGGCCCTCGGACACGCCAGTGACCTCCTCGTCCGGGCAGGTGGCACGACCGTCCTCGCCGAGATCCCGGAGTGCATGGGCGCCGAGCACCTTCTCACCCGCCGCGCCATCGACGAGGCGACAGGCCGCAAAGTCATCGAGGTCATGGAGTGGTACCAAGCCTACCTGCGCCGCTTCGGTGGCGGCTGGAACGACAACCCCTCGCCGGGAAACAAGGCGGGCGGCATCACCAACATCTGCGAAAAGTCGCTCGGGGCGGTGGCCAAGGGCGGGACGACTGCCCTGACGGGCGTCTTCGCCTATGCTGAGCGGATCAACCAACCCGGATTTGTCCTGATGAACACGCCCGGTTACGACCCGATCTCGCTGACCGGCCTCGCTGCGGGGGGCGCGACGGTCCTCTGCTTTACGACCGGTCGCGGCTCGGCGATTGGCAATCCGGTCGCTCCCGTCATCAAGATCTCTTCCAACTCCCGCATTGCCCGGATCATGGAGGACAACATCGACATCAACGCCGGTCGGATCGTTGATGGGCAGGCGACGATCGAAGAGGTTGGACGGGAGATCTACGAGATGATTCGTCGCGTCGCCTCCGGTGAGGAGACCAAGAGTGAACGGCTCGGCCACCAGGAGTTTGTCCCATGGCGTATTGGCCCGGTTCTCTAAAGCGGGCGGTGCTCCCCATTCCCCCAATCGCTTCCCCTTGGAGCCGGGCAGGGATCACTCTCTGCCTGCTGCTCCTCGCGGGGTGTCGCAACGCGGCCCCCTCCGACAAGCCGACCGGTGACGCCGGGGCCAGCCGCTCATCCACTCCGCTCGCGACGGAACTGCCGCCGACCCCAGTGGGCTTGTCTCTCCTGCGGGGGAAGATCGACGGTCAGTACGGCATCCAGATGGAGCTCGAGGTCGAAGGAGAGTCCGTCCGGGGCAGCTACTTCTACGAGCGGTCCGGTGCCGCCCGCCTCGGCGAGAAGTCAATCTCGTTGACGGGACGTCTGGCGTCAGATGGATCGCTCCAGCTCGTCGAAGAGGCCTATCGATCCTCGACCGGAACCGTCGAGAAGACGGGCGAGTTTGTCGGGACTTGGACGAGGCTCGACCGGGGGCGCCCTCCGCGGCTCCTCCGTCTGACGGGAACGTGGACTCGGCTGCGCGATCGGCGTGCGGTCCCTTTTGAACTGGAGCAGCACCTCTTCGAGGCTGGCCCGTACCTCTTGGGGAGCGCCACGACGGAGGACCGCAACGAGAGCGCTGGCTATGTCATCACCACCCACCTGCCTCGCCTCCAGGTCGAGGGTGCAGCACCCGAGATCGCTGCCCGGGTCACCGCCTTTCACCAACTGATCGAGAAGACCATCGATCCAGTTCTCCAGGATTTCCGGCGCGCTGCCGCTGAAGATCGCCCGGCGATTCTTGCTGACCCGACCCGCGGGCCAACCTACCCGCCCTACACCCTCGACATCCGCTATCGCCTTGTTGGAGCCACTGACGACTATCTCAGCCTCCTCCTGACGACGATGGTCTTCACCGGCGGCGCTCATCCCAACACGACCTCCGTCTCCATCAACTGGTCGATTCCGGAGGGGCGTCCCTTGACCCTCGCCGAACTCTTCCGCCCGCCCGGTCCAACGGAACGCCCGGGTCCGGAGACCCTCCTTCCCGCCTACTGCCGCCGCGCCCTCGCGCGCCTTACCCCGCCTCCTGATCCGGAGTGGGTCGCTCGTGGCACTGCCTGGAACCCGGAGAACTACCAACGCTGGACGATGGCCCCGCACGGACTGCAACTGACCTTCGATGCCTATCAGGTGGGGAGTTATGCCGAAGGGGCTCACGAGGTCGTCATGCCCTATGCCTTGCTGCGTGCCAGCCTCGACCCGAAAGGCCCCCTCCGTGGCCTCGTCATCCCGGCGTTGCCACCAGATTCGCGTTGAGTCACGATCTGGAAATTGCCCCCCCCCAACATCTCAAGGAGCTTGACAATTCCCCTTGCCGAGCGAGACAGTTGGGACCGACTATTCGAATGATTGAAGGAGGTTCATCTTGTCCAATCCAGCAATGATGACGGGCGCGGCGGCAGCTCATCAGGCCGCTATTGCCAATGCCATCAAGGCGTCAGGGGCGATTGTTCAACTGGAACCCGAAGGGTTCATCGCCATCCTCCAAAAAAGCAAGGACCCGCTGGTGGTCTACGCCGAAGGTGGAGTCTTTTCGGTCAACTACCAGTACCTGACGTCCTACAAGGGGCTCATCTTCTTCACGAAGTCACGCACTCCGCTGCGACTCCCGGGGGGAGCCGAGATCGTCAACGCGAAGAAGATCTGGATTCCTGGTTGATGGGGCGGGAGTGGCCGTCACGCCAACTCCTCCGGCTGATCAGAGGGGCTCAGCCCGGTCTTGGCCACGGCCTTGGCCAGGAGATCACGGGGCCCCTTCCTCCATCGGTCATTCCTTTGGCTGCATCACCCATCGCTTGCGCCCACCTCCTCATCGTACTCCCACCGGTCCTCTCCGCCAAGGGTGGCCCTCTGCTGGAAGAGCAAGGTCGATGGGTTCGGGCTAACGCCGGCAAGCAGTCGCGTCCGATTGAATTCAAGGGCGGGCCGGTAGGTCTTCTGGTTTTAACTGGCGTTAAGATTGAAACACGCACTGGTTGTGGAAGTCGCGGTCGAACTCTGCTTTATAAATGGGGGGCTTCAGACTTTCGTGTGGGTTGGGGTGAAAAAATGGGGGATCCATGAGATCCTCCGGTCATGCAAGACAAAGAACTTTACCAAAAGCTGCTTGGCCTGAGTGCTCCCTGGAGCGTCCAGGAGGTGGATCTCCAGGTGAAAGAGATGAAGGTCACGTTGAAACTGACCCATCAACCAGTGTGGAGGTTCAG
>JBMOHS010000182.1:0-7746 GCA_049317725.1 Blastocatellia bacterium | reverse complement strand
CCCCTCATCCCTTCCCCCTCTCCCTTCCCCCAGTCTTTGCAAGGCTCAGAAAATTCACTATGATGCACGTGGATTTTGTAGATGTCATTCGTACCATTTTTCTAAAATTCGATCCCGCCAAGGAACGGCGCGGAACGGCAAGGAGGAGTTGGCCATGGGACACGTTGCTGCACAGCCCTTTCTCGAGCAGCTGACCGACCAAGAGAAATTCCGCAATTATGAGGCTGAGGCCCGGAGTTCGGTGAAAGATCTCTACCGGGCCAATCATACCCAGCAGACCCTCGACTTTGTGCTGGCCAAGAAGGAGCAGTACGGCCGCCTCGACGACGCCGAGATGGGGGTCTGGGAGGTGATCGAGGCGCTCAACGAGTTTGTCGACGACAGTGATCCGGACACGAGTCTGCCGCAGATCGTCCACGCGCTGCAGACGGCCGAGGCGATCCGGATGGATGGCCACCCTCGCTGGTTCATCCTCGCTGGGCTGATCCATGACACGGGCAAGATGCTGAGCATCTTCGGCGAGCCCCAGTGGGCCGTCGTCGGAGACACCTTCCCAGTCGGCTGTCAGTTCTCGGAGAAGATCGTCTATCCGGAATTCTTTGCCGAGAATCCGGATTCCCGCCACCCGGTCTACTCGACCCCAAATGGAATCTACGAGCCGCACTGCGGCCTCGATAACGTCCACTTCTCCTGGGGCCACGACGAGTACCTCTACCTGGTGACACGGGACTACCTGCCGAAGGAGGCGCTCTGGATGCTGCGCTACCATTCGGCCTATCCGGTCCACCAAGCGGGCGCGTACACCCACCTGCTCGGCCCGGAGGACGCCGAGATTCTCAAGTGGGTCAAGGCGTTCAACCCGTATGACCTCTACTCGAAGCGCGAGACGGAGCCGGATGTCAAGGCGCTCAAGCCCTTCTACGAGGAGTTGATCGCCGAGTACTTTCCGGCGAAACTCCGCTGGTAGGGTGTGGCAAATCTTGCGGACGGGTCGGAACGAAGGGACAGGCGGGAACGATGGGAAAAGTGGCGATTCTGGGAGGAGGAGGAGTGCGGACCCCGCTGCTCCTCCACGGGCTGGCAGCGGTCTCTCCGGGGGAGAGTGAGGTCGCGCTCTACGACATCGATCGGGAGCGGGTCGAGGTAATGGCCGGGCTGAGCCGGGAGGTCGTACGGCAGGCAGGCGCAAACCTGTCGATCACGACGAGTGACCGGATCGAGGAGGTTGTCAGCGGGGCCGAGTTTGTGATCAGCAGCCTGCGGATCGGGGGGATCGAGGCGCGGGCGCGGGACGAGCGGATCGCCATCGCCCACGGAATCGCCGGGCAGGAGACAACCGGCTTGGGCGGACTGGCGATGGCCCTCCGCACCATTCCGGTAATGCTCGCGCAGGCGAAGGTGGTCGAGCAGCACGCTCCTGACGCTTGGTTCATCAGCTTCACCAATCCGGCGGGGCTCATGACGCAGGCGCTCGCCGCCCATACGCACCTCCGGCTGATCGGGATCTGCGACACGCCGAGCGAGATGCTCCATCGGCTGGCCGAGGGGCTGGGTCGGCCGGTCGCGGAGGTCGATTGTGACTATGTCGGCCTCAACCACCTCGGCTGGATCCGCCGGGTGATGGTCGACGGGGAGGACTGGCTGCCGAGGATCCTCAAGGATGACCAGCTCCTCCGCTCGCTCTACCATGCGGACCTCTTCGATCCGGAGATGATTCGGGCGCTTGGAATGTTGCCGAGTGAGTATCTCTTCTTCTACTACGGCCAGCGGCGAGCGCTCGCCAACCAGCAACGAACCGGGGCCAGCCGGGGGGCCGAGGTCGAGCGGCTCAATGGGACACTCTTTCAGGATCTGCGGGGGCTGCTCGCCGAGGTGGATGGTGGAGACCGAGCAATTGAGTGCTACCGTCACTACCTGCAGCGCCGCTCCGGATCCTACATGAAGCTGGAAGCCGAGGGGGGGACGGCGCTGGGAGCCGGAGTCGTCCTCGCCGAAGACCCGTTCCAAGCGGCGACGGGGTATCACCGGATCGCAGTCGACGTCCTGAGTGCCCTGCGCAACCGGACGCCAGCCAAGATCATCCTCAACGTGCCCAACCGGGGGGCGATCGAGGATCTCGCGGCCGACGACGTCGTCGAACTGCCCTGCTGGATCGACCGTTCGGGCACGCGGGCGATCGAGAGCGGCCGGCTGCCCTCCTCCGTCCGCGGCCTCGTCGAAGCAGTCAAGGAGTACGAACGACTGACCATTCGGGCTGCGGTCGAGCGCTCCCGGACCCTGGCCAAATTGGCCCTCCTCGTCTATCCCCTGGTCGGCCAGTGGCAAGCTGCCGACGCGATGATCGAGGCCATCATCGCTGCTGATCCAGAACATCTCGGGTATCTCCAATAAGAGCGGAAGGGTGTCTTCTCTCCCTTCCCGGGCTTCAAGGCGCCACATGACACAAATGACCATCATGCGACGATTCTGTGGACTGATCATTCTTCTTCTGGTGGGGGTGGGAGAACTGGCCTTCGGGCAGTCCCCTGCCCCGGCGTCCCCCGCCTCATCAGCGGTCGAGTTGCGAGCCGGGCTGGCCTCGGTGGTCATCACACCCAGCGAGCCGATGTGGATGGCCGGCTATGCGGCACGGACGGAACGGTCTCAGGGAGCCCTGCACGACCTTCAGGCGAAGGCGCTGGCCCTTGAGGACAAGGAGGGTGACCGGGTCGTCATCGTCTCTTGCGACCTGCTCGGATTTCCGCGTGACCTCACCGCACGGATCGCCGAGCGTGCCGAAGACGAGTTTCAGTTGCGCCGGGAGCAGTTGCTCCTCAACGCCTCCCACACGCACACCGGACCGGTGGTCGAGGGCTCACTCGTCGGAGCCTACGAGCTGACCCCGGAAGATCAGGCAAGAATTCGGACGTACACGCAGCGACTTGAGGATTCGATTGTCGGCGTGATCGGCCGGGCACTGGCGGCACTGGCTCCGGCTCGGCTCTCCTTCGGGAGTGGGCTGGCCGGGTTTGGCATGAACCGTCGGGTACCGACCCCGAAGGGAATCGTCGGGGGAACCTACCCCGAAGGGGTTGTCGACCGGGATGTCCCGGTGCTGCGCATCGATACGCCAGAGGGGAAACTGCGAGGAGTCGTCTTTGGGTACGCCTGCCACAATACGACGCTGACCGCGCAGTTTCTGCAGTTCAGCGGGGACTATTCCGGATTTGCCTCGTTGGCGATCGAGAAGGACCATCCGGGTGCGACCGCCCTCTTCCTCGCGGGCAGTGGCGCAGATGTCAACCCGGCGCCACGCAGTCGGCTCGATCTGGCGCAAGATCACGGGCAAGAGTTGGCCCAAGCGGTCGAGTCGGTGTTGGGCGGGCAGCGAACCCCCGTCAAGGGAAAGATTCGGACGGCCTACGACTTGGCAGCCCTCCCCTTTGCCCCGCCGCCGAGCCGCGAGGAGTTCCTCGCGCGGAGCAAGGACAAGAACCCCTACCTCCGGCGCCATGCCGAGCGGATGCTGGCCCGCCTGGAGAGCAATGGCCGACTCAGTCGCGAATATCCGTGTCCGGTCCAAGTGATCCGGATCGGAGAGGACTTCACCCTGGTCGCAATCGGCGGCGAAGTGGCGACCGACTACGCACTGCGGCTGAAGAAAGAGTTGCGGGGGCGCGTTTGGGTGGCGGGATACAGCAACGATGTCTTTGGGTATGTGCCCTCGGCGAGAATGTTCCCGGAGGGCGGCTATGAGGTCAACGAATCGATGATCTACTACGACCATCCCGGCCCCTTCATCCCGGAGATCGAAGAGATCATCCTCCGTCGGATCAACAACCTGATCGAGCAGACCCGGCGTGCCCCCGTTCACCCGGCCGAGAGATAGCCCATATGCGCCTTGATCGTCGATGTTGCTTTCTGGCTCTGCTCAGCCTCGTCTGGGTGATTCCAGCCCTCGGGCAGCCCCTGCTCGAGCAAACATTCCGGACCACGGAGGAGTCTGAGGTGGTCCTGACGCTGACGGCGAGTTCGCCGCGTGCCTCGTGGGTCACCCGAGGGCGTGAGGCAGCCGCAGTGCGACTCTTCGTCGATGGGCAGTATCAGCAGGACCTGCTGCTGTACGGTGGCGAAGCGCCCTTCGATTATGTAATCTCGCTCGGACGGTCCTTGCCGGGTGAGCACACGCTTCGCGTCGAGCACCACCTGCCCTTGAGCGCTTCAGGGACAGAACGACCGAAGGTCGCGGCGGCGCGCCTCGACCCAGTCCCGCGCCACCAAGCGGAGTTCCTTGCGCTGGCCTATGCCCCAGTCCTCTACGCCCGTCCAGACACGATCGGTCGTTTCAGCGATGTCCCCCTCCTGATGTACTACGAAACAGAGGCCGGGGAGAACGGCGGGAAGCTCTACCGCTACACAGTGATCTTCAGCAACGAAGATGGAGGGACCCAGACGAGCGGCCTCATGGCCCGCTGGGGCCGCACCACCGACATCGAATGGGTCAGCGAGGTTCACCTCGACGCGCAAGGTCGGCTCCTCCGCCAGCTCTTTCAGGGAGTCAACCACGAGACCAAGCCCTTCTCGGGGGAGAGCGAGGCCAGTCACCCGCTGCTCCAGATCGCCTCGGTCAACAACAACTTCGCCGATCAACGGAAGAGCGAGACACGCTTCGCCCTGCGACCGATCCCGGTCGATCTGAGCCGCTCCTCCCGCGAAACGGTCATGGACGCCCACCCGTGGATCTACCGGGTCATGGCCGAAGAGATGATCCGCGAAGCAAAGATTACAGTGGTTCGGACGCTCGGACAATCGATCCGGGACCTTCGCGACTACCTCTACCTCGATGCCCAGTCGTCCCAATTGAACGGTGGCGCGATCAGTTTCGCCGTCAAGCTGACGGGAGATCCGCGCTGGTACGTCTCCGACCTTGGCATCCCTTCCTACAAGATCGAGCGGAGCGGCTACTACCGAACAACGATTCTGCTCCCATCTGGAACCCGTCCCGAACAGGTCGAGCGGCTCGCGGTCCGCTGTGATCTGCCCACCAACCCGCGGAGTGGCTCCGATGTCGCCCGGGCATCGACAGCCCGCTGTGAAGTCGGAGCGATCAATCGACTCTTCTTTCTCAACTCGACATTTCAGCCTGGAGCGGGCGTTCCGGTGCGATTCTCCCCGCTCCAACTGGCCTTTGGGGAAGTGATCGAGATCCCGATCGGTTCGCGGTAACGAGAATGGAGGAGGGTCTCGAATGAAGCTCGACTACGCGGTACTGCGGGCGGTGAGTCCGGGGATGGTCAACTGTCAATTGACCTTTCTCGAACGGACTGCGATCGACTTGGCCCAAGCCGAAGTGGAACACGCCGGGATCGTTCAGATGCTCTTGGCCGAGGGAAGAACTGTCATCGTCCTGCCGGCCGACCCATCCCTGCCCGACTCGACGTTCACGGAAGACACCGCGATCATCCTCGATGAGGTGGCCGTCATCACCCACCCGGGGGCAATCAGCCGGCAACCAGAGACAGCGGCAATTGCGAGCGTGTTGGGTCGGTTTCGTCGACTGCTCTGGATGAAGGGCCCAGGAACGTTGGATGGCGGGGATGTCGTCCGCATCGGACGGACACTCTTTGTCGGGATCGATACGCGCACCAACGAGGCGGGCATTCAAGAACTCGAGTCGCTCGTCACTCCCTTTGACTACCACGTCGTTCGCGTCCCAACCCGCCGCTGCCTCCACCTCAAGACGTGTGCGACTTGGCTTGGTGGAAAGCACTGGCTTGCCAATCGAGCGTGGTTCGACGCGCGCCCGATCGAGGCAGAAGGATTCGAGCTGCTCGACGTGCCGCCGGAAGAGCCCTGGGCCGCCAACACGCTGCGGCTCGGCGAGACAATCTATCACCCCGCCGGATTTCCCCAGACGACAGCGCTCCTCACCGCCGCCGGGTATCAGGTCGTCCCCATCCCAATGGCCGAGCTGCAGAAGGCAGAGGCGGGCTTGACCTGCACCTCCCTCCTCTTCACAGTCAAGGATTGAGCGCGGGACCAGACCCCTTCACGAGCGAAGGTAGGAGGCTCCGTTGATGTCGACGATCGCGCCGGTCAGAAAATCTGTTCCCTCCGCCCCGAGAAAGACGATCGTTCTTGCCACCTCATCGACCCGCGCGACGCGCTGAAGGGGGCTCTGTGCACGAATCGCCTCTCCCTCCGGTCCGTTCACTTTCGAAGCGACCCGCTCGGTGTCGACGAAGCCCGGAGCGACGACGTAGACAAAGATGTTGTGCGGAGCAAGCGCCTGGGCCATCGACTGGCTGAGTGCGTTGAGGCCGGCCTTGCTGGCACCGTAGGCCGGGGCAGTCGGCTCTCCCCGAAAGGCTCCCCGCGAGGAGACATTGACGATGCGTCCGCCTCCCTGCCGGATCATCCGCTGCGCAACCGACCACATGAGCATTGCCGGGCCCATCAGATTGGCGTCGATCGTCTGCCGCCACGCCGCCTGCCATTCGTCATACCCGACCTCGGCGACGGAGTGCGCCAGAAAGACTGCGGCGTTGTTGACCAGCAGATCGAGCCGCCCGTAGCGCGCCATCACCGTCTCGACCATGGCCTCGACCTCGTCCGGTCGCGTCAGGTCGGCCTGCACCAGGAAGTGAGGATCTCCTCCGAGCGCCTGGTGGGTCAGCACTGCTTCCGAGAGGTGTTGGCGGTAGTGCAGGGCGACTGTTCCCCCCGCCACCGCCACTTGTCGCGCCACCTCGCGGCCGATCCCCCGCGAGGCTCCCGTCACCAGCACGACCTTGTCCGCATAGTCGATCTTCACACGATCCTCCCCGCGGATTGAACCTTGACGTCCCGGCCCGTGGGCCCAGCAGGTTTGGCGGGCTCACTCGGCGGGAACCATTGGTCGACATACCACTTGACCGCCATCTTCGTCAGCTTCCAGATCTTCCCCCACTGGATTGCTTCCCCTTCCCCATAGAAGAGACGCCCGAGCACCACGTCACGCAGATGCTTCCCTTCGCGCCGCAACATGAACTCCTTGGCGTAGGGCTTGGCGACATCGAAGAAGGAGAAGTTTGGGTCCATAACGATCCCCATTCCTTCAAGGGTCATGATCGCCCGCATCATGTAAGTAAAATGGGCTGGGATCGAGAAGGGAAATTGATAAACGATCTCAGCCATTTCATAGGTCAGATCCTTGAACCGGATTTGCCCGAGCTTGAGCCCAAGGTAGTCGCGGAAGAGCTTCTCGACGACCGGACGAATCAGCTCTGGATCGACGCTCGGCGCGAGGAAGCGAAGGTTGATCAAATCCTGCGTCAGCCCAGCAACGTCCCGCTCGACCATATGGAAGAAGGCGTCGATCATCATCCCCTGCAACTTCGGGGTGATGCGGCCAACCATCCCAAAATCGAAGAAGGCGAGCCGGCCATCCGGCATCACCCGCAGGTTTCCCGGGTGCGGGTCGGCGTGAAAATAGCCATCCTCGAGCAGTTGTTTGAGGTAGGTCCGGGCAACCAGCCGCACGATCGTTGGCGGATCGATGCCCCGCTCAGCAAGACCCGACAAGTCGAGCAGCTTGGTCCCCTCGATGAACTCCATCGTCAGAACCCGTGGTGAGCTGTGCGACCACCAGATCTTCGGGACGTGCACCTCCGGCCAGGACTGGAAATTGTCGCGAAAAACCTCGGCGTTCCGCCCTTCCTGCAGGTAGTCCATCTCCTCGAAGATGACCGCGGCAAACTCATCGAGTGTCCCCTGCCAGTCGACGCC
>JBMOHS010000181.1:0-7808 GCA_049317725.1 Blastocatellia bacterium | reverse complement strand
GATCAACACGGACCTGCCCTACGACCGGTTCATCATCGAGCAGATCGCGGGGGATCTCCTGCCAAGCGTGACGCAGGACCAAGTGGTGGCGACTGGCTTCCTGCGCAATTCGATGATCAACGAGGAGGGGGGAATCGATCCGGAGCAGTTCCGGATGGAGGCGATGTTCGACCGCATGGACGCGATCGGCAAGGGAGTGCTCGGCTTGACGATCCAGTGCGCACAGTGCCACAACCACAAGTACGACCCGCTCAAGCAGGAGGAGTACTACCGGCTCTTCGCCTTTCTCAACAACGCACACGAGGCCAACATCGCCGTCTATACACCAGAGGAGCAGCAGCGACGGAACGAGATCGAGCAGGCGACACGGATGATCGAGTCTCGCCTGCAGGAGCGGACGCCCGATTGGCCGGCGCGGATGGCGGCGTGGGAGGCGCAGGTCAGCAAGGGGCTCCCGAGCTGGACGGTGGCCCAGGCGACGGTTGACGACATCTCAACGGGAGGGCAGCGCTACCTGCCAATGGAGGACAGCTCGTTTCTGGCGCAGGGGTATGCGCCGACGAAGCACCGCGTCAAGCTGACGGTCGAGACGGCAGAGCAAGAGATTCGGGCCTTTCGGTTGGAGTTGATGCTCGACCCGAACCTGCCGTTGGGTGGGCCGGGGCGATCGATCAAGGGGATGGGGGCATTGACCGAGTTCGAGGTCGAGGCGGCGCCACGCAGCGATCCGGCGAAGAAGGAGAAGGTGCGGTTGATCAAGGCAACCGCCGACTACTCGCAGCCGGAGCGCCCGTTGGAAGCGATCTTCGATGACCGGAGCAAGCGCAAGCGGATGACGGGGCCGATCGAGTGGGCGATCGATGGCCGGGATGAGACGGCCTGGGGCATCGACGCGGGACCAGGACAGCGCAATGTGCCGCGGCAAGCGGTCTTTGTCGCCGAGAAACCGATCTCGTTCGAGGGGGGAACGGTCCTGACGTTCTACCTCAAGCAGAACCACGGCGGTTGGAACAGCGACGACAACCAGAATCTGAACCTCGGTCGCATCCGGATCTCGACAACGAGTGCCGAGGGGGCAGTGGCCGATCCGGTTCCGTCGGGGGTGAGACAGATCCTCGCCATCCCGGCCGAGCGGCGGAGTGAGGCACAGGTGCGCAGCGTCTTCCGGACGTGGCGAAAGACAGTCCCGGAGTGGCAGGCGGAGAACGAGGAGATCGCCAAGCGCTGGCAGGGCTATCCCGAAGGGACGACCCAGCTCGTCTATGCCGAACGGGGAACGGACGAGGCGCGCGAGACTTATCAATTGCGCCGCGGCGACTTCCTGCGGCGGGAGAAGAAGGTGGCGGCGGGAGTGCCGGCCTTTCTCCACCCGCTGCCGACAGAGGGGAATGGGCAAGAGGCACGGGTCGACCGGTTGACCTTGGCGAAGTGGCTGGTCGACCGGCAGTCACCGACGACGGCCCGCTCGATCGTCAACCGGCTCTGGCAGGCCTACTTTGGCGTGGGCATCGTCGCCTCGGCGGAGGACTTTGGGCGACAGAGCGATCCGCCGTCCCATCCGGAGCTGCTCGATTGGCTGGCGGTGGAGTTGATGGAGCAAGGGTGGAGTCTAAAGCGGATCCATCGCCTGATCGTCACCTCGGAGACCTATCGGCAATCGTCGGCCGTCTCCCCTGCCCTGCTCGAACGCGATCCAGACAACCGCCTGTTGGCGCGAGGAACGCGGATGCGGGTCGACGGGGAGATCATCCGCGACGTGACGCTGGCGGCGAGCGGGCTGCTCGATCGGCGGGTGGGGGGACCGAGCGTCTTTCCGCCGTCTCCGGAGTTTCTCTACCTGCCACCGGCGAGCTATGGGCCAAAGGTCTGGGTCGAGTCGACCGGGGGAGACCGCTATCGACGCGCCCTCTACACCTTCCGCTTCCGATCGGTGCCCCATCCGGTCCTGCAGAACTTTGACACACCGAACGGGGACAGCGCCTGCGTCCGGCGCTCGCGCTCCAACACGCCGCTGCAGGCGTTGACAGCGCTCAACGAGCCACTCTTCGTCGAGGCGGCGCGGGCGCTGGCGTGGCGCACGGTGCGGGAGGGAGGAATGACCCGGCAATCCCGGCTGCGTTTCGCCTTCCGGCATGTCCTCGGCCGATCACCCTCCCTCGAGGAGGCCAAGATCCTCTCCGAATTGCTCGACCGGCAGCATCTCCGCTTCCAGAAGGGCGAGGCCAACCCCTGGAACCTGGCGACGGACCATCCAGAGAGGCCGAATCCGCTGCCGCTTGGCGTGCGCATGGAGGATGTCGCCGCCTGGACCGCCGTGACGCGGGTCCTCTTCAACTTGGACGAAGCCATCACACGGGAGTAGACACGATGATCAAGAACACCAATCGTCGCTGGTTTCTGGAGCAGTGTGGGGTCGGTCTCGGCTCTCTCGCCTTGACGCATCTGCTGCAACGCGATGGCCTTGCCGCGGCCCCGCCGGAGGGTGGCCCCGCCCGCAATCCGCTGGCCCCGCGGGCGCCCCATTTCGCGCCGAAAGCGAAGAATGTCATCTTCCTCTTCATGGCCGGCGGGCCGAGCCACATGGAGCTCTTCGATCACAAGCCGATGCTGGCCAAGTTCGACGGGACATTGCCGCCACCGGAGCTGCTCAAGGGGTATCGCTCGGCCTTCATCAACCCGAATTCGAAGCTGTTGGGGCCGAAGTTCAACTTCGCACGCCACGGCCAATCGGGGGCGGAGATCTCGGAGCTGCTGCCGCATACCGCTGGAATCGTTGACGACATCGCTATCGTCAAATCGATGGTGACGGACGCCTTTAACCACGCGCCGGGGCAGTTGATGATGAACACGGGCTCGATGATCTTCGGACGGCCGAGCATGGGGTCGTGGGTCGTCTATGGGCTGGGCAGTGAGGCGGAAGACCTCCCGGCCTTCGTCGTCTTCAGCACGGGCAGCAAGGGGCCGAGCGGGGGAAACAGTTGCTGGGGCAGCGGCTTTCTGCCGACGGTCTACCAGGGCGTGCAGTTCCGGACGGTCGGCGACCCGGTCCTCTACCTCTCCAATCCGCGTGGGGTCGATGCGACGCTCCAGCGGGAGACGGTCGAGACGGTCGCCTCACTCAACCGGCTGCGGCTGCGCCAGATGGGCGATCCCGAGATTACAACGCGGATCAACGCCTACGAGATGGCCCTGCGGATGCAGCGGAGTGCCCCGGACCTGATCGACCTCAGCGGCGAGCCCCCGTCGATCCTCGAAATGTACGGGGCAGAACCGGGCAAGCCCTCCTTCGCCAACTCGGTCCTCATGGCGCGGCGGTTGGTGGAGCGGGGGGTACGCTTTGTCCAGATCTTCCACGAGGCGTGGGATCAGCACGGTGGACTGGTCAAGGGGCTGACCACCAACTGCAAGGACACCGACCAGGCCTCGGCGGCGCTGATCAAGGACCTCAAGCAGCGCGGGCTGCTCGACGAAACGATCGTTGTCTGGGGCGGCGAGTTCGGGCGGACGCCGATGGTCCAGGGCGGGGATGATGGCCGCGACCATCACCCCAACGCCTTCACGATGTGGATGGCGGGCGGTGGGATCAAGCCGGGCATTACGATTGGCCAGACGGACGACCTCGGGTTCGAGGTGGTCGAGGATCGCGTCCACGTCCACGACCTGCACGCGACCCTGCTCCACCTGCTCGGCTTTGACCACGAACGGTTGACCTACCGCTCCCAGGGACGCGACTTCCGCCTGACCGATGTCCAGGGGCTGGTCGTCGACAAACTGCTCGCCTAACGATTGGCCGAACGGGGTGTGGTGGCGGGAGCCGGAGCATCGAGCGCCGTCTCCCGCACCACCAGCCCCTTGCGGACCGTCAAGTTGAGCCGCTCCGGCTCTGACTCCCAGAAGATGCGGCCCTGCATCATCTCATCGACCGTCTTCTCGCCCCAAATGACCGTCTGGCTCGGATCCGGATTGAACCGGTTGCGAGAGCTGTTGTCGTAGGTCCCGATGAACTCGACCTGCGTCCCCTTGGGCACGCGAATCGGCTCGGTCAAGAGGTAGCTCCGTTGCCAGTTGAAGTCGTACTGGGGCACATCGAAGAGCGTCTCGGTCTTGCCGTCAGGATAGGTGAAGCGGAAGGCGTAGGATTTGCCGCGCAGGTGCATGTGGACGTGGAAGAAGCGGATGATCGCGTCGTTGTCGAAGGTCCGCTTGGCGGTCAGGGAGTAGGCGGGGTCACCCGGGGGGATCCGCAGGTCTTTCCGGTCACCGAAGAGCATGCGCAGGTTCTTGTCGACCCGGCCATCGGCAAAATAGAGGCCGAGCGAGGTGCGATCGATCGCTGCCTCTTCGGCGGGACCGTAGTGGATCTGGATTCCAAAGCGCATCCCCTTCGGAATCCGCACGGCCGTCCCGGCGGGGAGCTGTACATCGTTGCTGCCGGGCACCCAGCCGGCGATCATGATCGTCCCTCGCGCCCCCGGGTCAAAGTCCTCATCGAAGTAGCCCGACTCGGGCACCTTCAACATCGGCGGGACGAGGTGGGTATTGGCGTGGTGGACGACCTTCTCATTGCCCGGACGGGTGACGATCGAGCGCACCCAGGTGTCCTCGGGAAAGACGTGATCGAAGACGAAGAAGACGTACTTGTCGGTCGGGCTCGGCTGGACACGGTAGGCCTGCCGGACGGTCAGGACCAGATCGGGCTCGCCGTTCTTCCAGCCGCTGGTCCAAGTGCGCGCCGGGGGCAAGTCACGCAGGTTGCCGCGCGGAGCTCCGCGATCGACCCAATCGACGAGAGTCGCCATCTCCTGGTCGGTCAGACGCGGGTCGTCCTGGTAACGGCCGAGCGGCCCGGTGGCGTGGAAGGGAGGCATCTCGCGGGTGACCACCTTCTCGCGAATCGAGCGGGCCCACGGCCGCGTCTCCTCCCAAGTGGTGAAGGCCATCGGGGCGACGCCACCCGGCCGGTGGCACTCCTGACAGCGCTGCTGCAGCAGCGGCGCGACGTCTCGGGTGAAGGTCACCGGGGACTTGCGGGCCGGGCTTCCGGCGACCCGCTCGCCGATCGGGGAGAGGAGCCAGAGCATCGCTCCCAACAGTGCAAGGCCGACACAGAACCATCTTCTCATCGACGTCTTCCTTTCCTGACCTGAGTTGTCGTCTCCCGTCGTCTCCCGTCTTCTCTTCTCGCTCATTGCCGGGTAGATTGGGATCCGATCATTCCGCGGGAGGCTTCATCGACACCTCTCCGTCTGGTGGTGGGTTGCGGCAGTATAGCGCAGGAGTCGCGCGAGAAACAGAAGGAACATTCATGAACCACGCATTTCGTCGTCGGTTGGGTGAGGGACGCTGGGCCAGACTGGCGCTGGTCGGGCTGGCACTGGTCAGTCCCCTGCTGGCAGGGGTGGTCTGGGTAGTCGGGGCAGGGGCCGCGCAGGAACGGCCGGCGACGGATCGTCCGCTGGTGCTGCGCCGTGCCAATGTCATCGACGGCATCGGCGACGAGCCACTGCTCGGTGCCACGATTGTCATTGAAAGAGGGCGGATCGCCGCGGTGAGTGCGGGCGAAGGCCCGATCCCGGCTGGGGCCGAAGTGGTCGACGTCGGGGGACGCTGGGTCCTGCCGGGATGGGTCGATGCCCACACGCACATCCCGGACCTCGCCGCCGCGCGGGCGGCACTGCGCTCCGGGGTGACCAGTGCGCGCAACATGGGCATGAACCACTTCGTCGACATCGGGATGCGCGACCTGCACCGCCGGGGAGCGCTCGACCTGCCCGAGCTGCTCTCGGCGGGCTATCACATCTACCCGCAACCGCGGGAGGGGCTCTTCCTCGACTTTCCCTCGCTGATCGACCTGATGGGGACCGGGCTGCACGGGGTCGAGGCGGTCCGACGCGTGACGCGGCTGATGGCGGAACGCGGGGTCGACGCGATCAAGGTCAATGCGACGGACCGGGCGGGCACCGTGTCGACCGACCCGCGTCGCCAGCTCTACTCTGAGGAGGAACTCCGCGCGATCGTCGAGGAGGCTCGCCGGGCACGACTGCCCGTCGCCGCCCACGCCCACGGCGAGGCCGGCGGGCTCGCCGCCGTGCGCGCCGGTGTCCATTCGATCGAACACGGCACCTACCTCACTCCTGCCACCCTCGAAGAGATGAAGACCCGCGGAACGTGGCTCGTCCCGACGCTGGCGACGATGGCCGAGCTGCTCGAGCCGCGCAACGATGTCGCCCTCCAGATTCGCGGCAAACACATGGTCCCGCGCATCCGCGAAACGACAGCTCGCGCCATCAAGCTCGGGTTGCGCATCGCCGCCGGGACCGACACCGACTATGGCCCAACCAGCAATTTTCGGATGGGGAGTGAGGTGATGGAACTGGTCGCCGCCGGGCTCTCCCCGATGGCGGCGATCCGTGCGGCAACGAGCGGCTCGGCGGACTGCCTCGGGATTGGCCAACGGACCGGCCGGCTGCAGGCCGGCTTCGAGGCCGACCTGATCGTCGTCGAACGCGACCCGCGGACCCACCTCGCCGGGCTGCTCGATGTCCTGCTCGTCGTCAACAATGGGCGGCGGGTCGAGCCGGTCCCGCCCTGGCAGTAAAGCAGGGCCGCCTCAATCGACATCCCGCTCGAGGGCCTGCTGGGTGAAGAGGTCGGCCTTGAGCCCCGTGTTGAAGCGGACCTCCTCCACTTGCAGCACCGTTCGGGTATTCTCGACCGGGGAGCGCATCTCCAGCCGCCGCGCGACCCAGATCCCGGACAACTGTTCCAACTGACTTGCGCGCAGGACGCGGAGCAGCTGCCCCTGCCGATCATACATCTCGACGATCGTCGCGTAGGGGATGTCGTGCGGCACCCAGAGGTAGAGGTAGGCGTACTGGGAGCGGTCGGGCGTGATCGGTCGGGCCTCGATCTTGTAGGCGGGGCGCCCGTCGATCATCTCGCGCTCCTGGAGCAGCTTGTACTGGAAGTCGTCGAGAACCCGCTCGCCCATGTCTTCGTTGGTGAAGTCGGTTCCGAGGAAGCGCTGGCGACGCTCCTGCGCAGCAATCCGGCGCACCCGCTGAATCGCCGGGGTGTACATCCACTGCCGATCCCCGGCACCGCGCTTCTCTGCCGTCCCAGCCTGGTTGATCGAGAGCAACCCGACGCCGCGCACCTCCGCCGGATCCTGGAAGCGGATCAAGGTGCGGCTGTTGCCCAATCCGCCCATCTTGTAGAACTGGAACTTCTTGCGCCGCAACGTCCCCTTGCGGTCATAGACGTCCATCGACGCTTGCCAGCGCGTATCCCGGCTCGTATCCTGCCGGTAGACCCCTTCCATGATCGATCGGACCTCCGGGGCTGCGGCGTGCGGAGCGCTCCAGAGCAGGAGAAGAGATGAACAGAAGGCCAGCCAGCCGGCTCGCCCAAACCAGGATCGTTTGCGTATCTTGCGCATCGAGAGACCTCTCCAGAAGATCTATTCGTAACCAATCGCCTCGACGACGTCGAGGTGAACCGCTTGCCGTGCCGGCCACCAGGCGGCAAGTACCGACAGCCCTACCGTCAGAGGGATGGCCAGCAGGACGACCCCGACCGGGAAGCGGAAGGGGATCGTGAAGCCGCCGACCATTGAGGCAGCGGTCCTCACCAGGAAGTAGGTGTTGAGCATCCCGGCGACCGTGCCAGCGATCCAGCCGACCAAGGCGATGGCGGCGGCTTCGAGGAGGACCATCCGCCGGATCTGCCCGCGCAGCCCCCCCATCGCCCGCAACACCCCGAACTCCCGCTTCCGCTCCGCCACCGAGATGAGCAGGGTGTTGATGATT
>JBMOHS010000180.1:0-7815 GCA_049317725.1 Blastocatellia bacterium | reverse complement strand
CGGTGCGAGCCCCTCGACTGCAGCGGCACGGTCCCGAGGCTGATCTACACCATCGATCTCAACGAGATTTACGAACTGAAGGAGATCCGCCTCGAAGGGACGACGCGGGTCCGGCTTGAAGAGATCCGCGGCGGGCTCCAATCGGAAACGGCGAGCCGGGTCGGAGGGATTCCCTTCCTCAAGGACCTGCCGCTGATCGGCGGGTATGTCCGGGGACTGACGAGCAACGAGCGACTGCGAAGCGACGAGGAGCTGATCCGGCGTCGGCTGGTCGATCAGGGGTACCTTGAGGCCCGGGTCAAATCCCGTCTCGCGCTGAAACCAGAGCAGAACGACCTGCTGCTCCTCTTCCTCGTCGAAGAGGGTCCCCTCTCGAAGGTGGGCCAGATCGGCTTTGAAGGGCAGGAACGGGCCACTGAGCGGCAGTTGCGCGAGCTGGTCCCCTTGCAGGTCGACGCGGCCTACTCCCCAACGCTGGCACGACTCGGCACCCAACAGATCCGGCAACACTATGCGGCACGCGGCTATCTCGAAGCAGCAGTCAGCCTCGAGGTCGCGACGACCGGAGAGGACGACCGGCTCGCGCTGCGCTACCGTATCGTCGAGGGCCCCCAGGTTGTCGTCAGCCGGATCCGGATCGCCGGGGCCACGCACAGCGGGACCGGTTGGATCGGGCGCTACTACGACTTCGGCGTCGGCGAGGTCCTGACTCCGGAGAAGATCCGCGCCACCCAGACCTCGCTCTATTCAACCAATGCCTTCCGGGAAGTCCTGATCGGCGTCAGTCCGCTCCCACCAAGTGAGGGCTCGGGCCACGAGGTGACCCTCACCCTCAGTGAGGCCAAGCCGCTCCTCTTCGTCTATGGTCTGGGCTACTCGACCGACGACGGGGTGCGGGGGACGCTCGAACTGGCCAACACCAACCTCCGCGGGAGCCTCGACTCGCTCTCCTTCCGGCTCCGCACCAGCCAGCGGGAGCAGATCACGCAGCTCTCCTTCTCGGACCTGCGCCCCTTTGGCTGGAAAGCCCCGACAACGATCTCGACCTTCTACAACCGCTCGGCCAACCTGCGCACCTTTGTCCAGCGACGGGTCCTGACCGAGACCGGGCAGAAGATTGACAGCCCGGATGGGCGTGGGTTCGGACTCGAGCGCTTCGGAATCTTCATTCAGACGGAGCGCAAGCTCAATTCCCGGACCTCGCTCCGCTTCCGTTACAACGTCGAGCGTGCCAGCCTCTTCGGGATCGAGGAGGGACAGTTTCGTGGAACCGAGGTGACCCGGAATGAGCGGGTGATCCGGCTGGGCCTGCTCTCGGCCGGGATCTCTCGCGACACCCGCGACAATGTCCTCAACCCGACGCGGGGCCAGTTGATCAGCGCCGATCACTCGCTGGCGGCCGTCCCGCTCGGCGGAAACGAATCGTTCAACAAGTTCTTTGGAACCTATCAGCGCTACCAGACGATCGATCCGGGCGTTCCCGGCCTTGGTGGGGCGACGATTGCCCTCTCGGCGCGGGTCGGGCTCGCCTCCGTCTTCCGGGTTGCAGATCGGAATCGCGATGGCGCCATCAGCGAGAGCGAGTCGCGACTGCCGATCAGCGAGCGGTTCTTCTCTGGCGGTGCGACGACGATTCGTGGGTTTCGCTTCGAGACGGCTGGCCCCCAGGAGGTGCTCGAAGCGCGCCCCGGCCGCGGCTGCGACCAGCCTGGCAGACCATGCGACCTCCCCACCCTCGTCCCGATCGGGGGAGACGCACTCGCCATTCTCAACCTTGAACTTCGCTACCCCCTCACCGAGCGGCTGCGGTTCGTCCCCTTCTACGACCTCGGCAATGTCTTCCGTCGCGTCCGCGATCTCCACCCACGCGGCATGACCAACACCGTCGGGCTCGGATTGCGGATCAACACTCCCATCGGACCGGTCGGGCTCGACTATGGGTTCCTCATCGACCCGCCCGGCTTCCCTGCTGCCTCCGGGGCCCTCATCCGCCAACCTCGCGGCGTGATCCACATCCGCCTCGGGCAGAGCTTCTAGAAAAAAGAGAGGGGGGAAAAGAGGCAGCTGGCCCCATCCAGTCTTGTCTGCCCGACGGAAAACGGATAAACAGAGAGATTACCGAAGAGAATATCCGGGGATGCCCCCCGGGATCGACACCTGGAGGGTTGCGAGATGAATCGGTTCTGCCACGAGTGTGGGGTCGCCGTCAGTGACACCAATCGGTTCTGTAACAAATGTGGAGCCCGGCTGCTGCCGACACAGCCCGCCTCACCAGACGGGAGTGGCCACGCGGATGCCCGACTGCCTGGCAACTTTCCCCCATCCCAAACCCTAACGCTGGATCCTACAATGGACAAGACCGCACGCCTTCCTGGGCTGCCGTCCCCGGGGGCCTTGCCGCCATCGCCCCCGCCCTCCCAGCGAGCTGGGACTGGTGAACTGACGCCGAACATGGCCGGGATGCTCTGCTACCCGCTCTCTTTTGTGACCGGAATCCTCTTCCTCGTCCTCTCGCCCTACCACCGGGACCCGTTCGTGCGCTTCCACGCCTACCAGTCGATCTTCTTCTTTGTTGCCATCACGCTGCTCAATGTCATGCTGGGAATCGTTTCGATTGTTCTTCCCAGCTTCCTCGAAGCGATGATGGATACTGGACTTCGCCTGCTCGCGATCGGTGGTACCGGTTGGCTGATGTATCAAGCCTATCTTGGCAACCGGTTCGCCCTCCCGGTCATCGGGGAGATGGCCGAGAACCAATCTCGTAAAGCGTAGGACCTGCCGGGAAGAAAGGAGAAAGGGGAGCGTGACAGGCGGGTTGAACCGACAACAGATGGCACGAGCGGGAGCCCGGCTGGCTGGGGCCGCCCTCCTCTTGGTCTGCGCCGCCTGGTCAGGCCGGGCGGGCGGGCAAGAGCCTCCCCTCTCCTGGCCAACCGGCCTTGCTGAAAAGGAGGTCGCGACCCTCCAACGAGCCACCGCGCCCCGCGCACACGTCGAGGCAGTTCTCAAAATTTCTGCCCAACGGGTGGAGGGGGCGCTCAGCCTCGCGCGGCAGAACCGCTCTCTCGAAGCACGGGAGCAACTCGCCCTCTTCGTCTCCCTCATCGGCTATGCCGATCGCTACACCCGCGCCCTTCCGCCAACGCGACGCAAAGACCGCGACCATAACCTCAAACGCCTCGAACAGGCGATCTTTCGACAGAACAACCCGCTCGACGCCCTCCTCGCCGAACTTCCTTACGAGCTGCGGGAGGAGAGCCAGCCCAGCGTCGACGCCGTCCGCCGCATTCGCCTCCGCGCCATCAACGACCTCCTCGGTGGAGGTCGTGCCATTACCCCGCCGGAAGAGTAGGCAGGACCCTCCGGCGTTGAGACACCGGTCCTTCGGCAACACTCGCCAAACGGCAGCACAAAGAGGAGAAGCGGTCGAAACAATTCTGAACGGCCGGGTCCTTCTCCTGATTTGTGACTCTCTTTTGGTCGTGGGTTCGCGGCACCGGAGCAGGGCTACCATAGGGGTGGTCCCTGTGTTATCGTGTGCGGCGCCAGCGGACTCCGGAAAAGACGGAGCTTCGGGATCGCCAAAACAGGGCAGCAGAGAGGGGACAATCGACTGATGATCAAGCTCTATCGAACAGCGAATGGATCGGTGATGGAGGACCGTGGGGAGTTTCTGCAGTTGCCCGACATCGATTGGGATGTGTTGCTCAACCAGCAGGACCTCGACCAGACGTTGATCAGCCTCTCCCGGCGGGCACAGCGTCTGACACGGTTCGATCCGCAGCGGGACGCGGTCGCACCGATCTCGCGGCAGGAGGTCTGGGCGGCGGGAGTCACCTATTTTCGCAGTCGCACGGCGCGGATGGAGGAGTCGAAGGCGGCCGGTGGAGGGGACTTCTACGATCGAGTCTACGCGGCAGATCGGCCAGAGCTCTTCTTCAAGGCCTCCCCGCGCCGGGTCGCCGGCCCGGGGCAGCCGGTCCGCATTCGGCGCGACTCACGCTGGAATGTACCCGAGCCGGAACTGACGCTCGTCGTCAACCGGTACGGCCAGATCATCGGCTACACGATCGGAAACGACATGAGCTCGCGCGATATCGAGGGGGAGAATCCGCTCTATCTTCCGCAGGCCAAGGTCTACGCCGGTTGCTGCGGACTGGGCCCCTGCATCCTCGTCCAGCCTGAGCCGCTCGACGCCGGAACCCGCATCCTCCTCGAGATTCAACGCGGCACAGCAATCGCGTTCCAGGGGGAGACGACGCTCGCCAACCTCAAGCGATCCCCAAAAGAACTGGTCGAGTATCTCTTCCGGGAAGACGAATTTCCGGACGGATGCTTTCTCCTGACGGGTACAGGGATCGTTCCGCCGGACGAGTTCACACTCGAACCGGGCGATGAGATCCGCATCACCATCGACTCGATCGGAACGCTGACCAACGTCGTCGCACCGTAGGGGGGAATCAGCGGAAAAGCTGGGGAGAGTCGAGTCCGCTCGTTCAGGCGCTGCCGAAGCAATAGATCCGTCCCTGATGGTCGCCGACAACGAGGCGGCCCCCGGCAAGGGCGGGGGAGGCAGAGATGGCCCCACCGGCATTGAACTCCCAGCGCTTGGCCCCTGTCGCCAAGTCGAGCACGTAGAGCCGGCCGTCGTTCGAACCAACATAGACCCGCCCCCCGGCGATCAAGGGGGAGGACTCGACGCGGGCCCGCGTCGCCAGGGTCCAACGCGCCTTGCCTGTCTTCGCGTCGAGGCAGTGGACCATCTTGTCGCGACCTCCGATGACGACATTGCCATCGAGGACAGCCGGGGAGGAGTAGAAGGGGAACTGACGGGTCGAGTGGGAGTAGACCCAGCCCTGACGTCGGGCGCGCAGGTTGAGGCTGACGACCTCGTTGTTGAAGTTGCCAAAGAAGGCAGTCTCCCCTTCGAAAGCCACCGAGGAGGCGGTGTTGCCGCCGGCGGGAAGCTTGAAGGCCTCCCGGCCATCCGTGACGCGCACCCCGTGAAAGATCTCGTCACAACCGGCAAAATAGGCGACGCCGTCGACGATCGCCGGGGTTCCATGGACGTAGTTCTCGGTCCGGAACCGCCAGACGGTCTTGCCGTCCCGCGCATGAAAGCAGTAGAGGTCTCCATCGTACGACCCGATCAGGATCCGGTCTCCCACCAGTACCGGAGAAGACTTGATCTCCCCGCCCGTTTTGTAGGTCCAGACACCCCGGCCATCCCTTGCCTGGACGGCGTGGAAGACCCCCGCCAGATCGCCAATGAAGACCAGCCCTCCGCCAACCGCCGGGGAGGACTCGCCAATCGGCTCCCCGATGCGATACTTCCATTTCAGCTTGCCGGTGGCGAGGTCGAGGGCGAGGAGGTCCCCCACGCCGGCACCAACATAGACCGTTCCGTCGACGATCGCCGCCGAGGACTCGATGACGTCTCCGGCATCATGGCTCCAGAGCAGCTTGAGTGGCTCGGTGAGGGACGCCGGGGAGACGCCAGTATTGCGGGAGTTGCCGCGAAATTGAGGCCACTGGTCAGCTGTCTGGGACTGGCTGACGAGAGGCGCCAACAGGCCTGTGGACAAGGTCGACGAGATCAAAAAAGTCCGGCGATCGATCTTCATAAGGCAGTTTGATAGACCTCCAAGGCTCCCTCTTCGGTCCACTGGCGGGGATTGAAGTTCCCTGTCCATTGTTGTGCAGCCTCGGCGGCGAGGAGAGGCAGATCCGTCTTCTCGATCTGAACTTGACGCAGGGATTCGGGGAGGCCACCCGTCCGACGCAGGGTTTCGAGTCGCTCGGCAAGGCGGAAGGCGGAGGATCCACGAGTCCCTTCCCGGCCTGCTGCTGCCAGCAGTTCCGCGTAGAGGTCGTCGACGACCTGGCCATTCCAGCGGACAATCGGCGGCAGCATCAGTGCAATCGCCTGTCCGTGTGCGATCCCGTGATGGCGGGTGAGGGGGTTCGCGCAGGAGTGGGCTGCACCGAGCATCGACGCCTCGATGGCCATTCCGGCCAAGTACGACCCGAGCAACATCTCTCCACGCGCCGCGACATCATCAGGATCAGCGAGGACTCGTTCGTAGTTGCGCTCCAACAACCGCCACGCCTCGAGCGAGTAGAGCCGAGAGAGAGGGGTGCGTTGGCGGGTGACATACGACTCGACGGCGTGGGAGATCGCGTCGTAGCCGGTCGTCGCGGTCAGCTCCCGGGGCATGGTCAGGGTCAGGCAGGGATCAAGAATGGCGACACGGAAGGCCGCCTGCTCATCCCCGCAGGCCATCTTGGTGTGGGTCTCGGCATCGGAGATGAGGGCGTACTGTTGCGCCTCGCTGCCGGTTCCAGCAGTCGTCGGGATCCCGATCATTGGCAACATCTGGGGCAACATCTGTGGGAACATCTGGGGAGCCATTGGAGAGGCCCCCCTCGCCGAGAGCTTGCCGTGCCCCCAGTAGTCCCGCATCGAACCGCCGCCGGTGAGGAGGAAGTTGATCCCCTTGGCACAGTCGAGAGAGCTGCCTCCCCCCAGTGCGACCAGGGAGTCGATGGCCGCGCGGGCAGCGACCTCCCGGCCGGCCTCGACCTCACGAGTGTCCGGATTCTCCCCAAAGTCGTGGAAGGGAACGACCCCGATTCCCTGCGCCTCGAGCAGTTGGCGGGCACGATCGACGTAGCCACACGCGACCATTCCTCGATCCGCCACCAGCAGGGTCGAGCGAAACCGGAGCTGTCGCGCCCACGATCCAAGCTGGTCGAGCGCTCCCTCTCCAAAGACCAGCCGAGTCCGATTGAGATACTCGAAGGGCTCCATCCGCCGCCTTCTCCCCACTGCCCCCTCTCTCCACGGGAGAGGGTTGTTCGACCTACTTCCCGGAACTCCCCTCGGCCTTGGGGGCACCGTTGCCGCCCGCCACCGCAAGCGCGAAGAGCTGGTTGCGATTCATCAGGAAGATGGCCCCGTTGGCGGGGACGGGGGTGGCATAGACCGAGCTGCCCATGTTCATTTCCGCAATCAGCTTCTTCTCCGGGCCCGCTTCGAGGACGACGACGTCCCCATCCTCGTCTCCGAGGTAGACCTTCCCGTCGATGACGACAGGGGAGCCCCAGATGGCGGCGAACATGTCGTGCTGCCAGAGCTCCTTCCCAGTCTTGGCGTCGAGGCAGTGGAGAAAGCCGCTGAAGTCGGAGTAGTAGAGCAGCCCGTTGTGGAGGGCCCCGGTCGAGATCGAGCGGCGAATCTTGTCGAAATGCCAGACCCGCCCGGCCTGGGTGAGATCGCCACGCTTGGTCGCGTCGATGCAGTAGAGGTGGCCAACCCCCTCGCCGTGCTCTGGATCCTGCCCATTGGCGAGATAGACCCGGTCCTCGAAGATGATCGGCGTGCTGATGATCTCATTGCGCGTCTTGGGCCAGACAGAGTCCTTCGGATTGGTGTCGAACTCCCAGAGCTTGTTGCCGGTCGAGGCTTCGTACCCGCGGACCCAGCCATCGCCCTCGCCAATGACGACCTGAACGACATCCCCGATCTTCCCAACCGCGGGAGAGGACCACTGGCCGTGGAGGATCTTCTCCCCGACGTGGTTGACCTCCCAGGCGAGCGTCCCATCCTTCTTGTTGATCGCAATCATCGAGTGCGCGCGCGGAGAGGGGATGTTGACGTGGCTCTCGTCCTGGCCATTCGAGGTGCTGAGGTAGATCAGATCTCCATACATCACCGGGGAGCTGTTCGCCAAGTTGTGCGGATGCGAGCCGACCTCCTCGATCATGTCGAATTTCCAGAGGATGTCCCCATCGAACTGGCCGGTGAACTTCTCT
>JBMOHS010000179.1:0-7847 GCA_049317725.1 Blastocatellia bacterium | reverse complement strand
TCTGGCCGTCAGAACGGAAGCTCGAGAAGCAGTACTGGTGGGACCGCGAGCCCAAGTAGGAAAATGGGGAATGGAGAATGGGGAACGGGGAACGGAAAATGGAGAACGGGGATCCGTCATTTCATATTGGTGGTGAGGGGCAATCTTTACCCGACGAGGCGCGAGAAGAAAGGGCCGCTGCGATTGGTAGGGGAAGGTTTTGTGCCTGCCCTATTTTCGCTTGAAGGAACGATGGGCAACCACAGGGTGCCGCTCCTGATCTCTGGGAGCTGGCGTGGGAAGGACCGTGCGGGCCGGAGGGCTGCGCGTCCAGAGCCGGCCCTTTTCCCCCTTTCGCGACTTCGCGCCTTCGCGTGAGAAATCCCCAATGGGCCTTCCCAGACCGCAATCCAGAGGGGATCGCTGGCGGCGGAGAACGGGATGGCCGCCGTCCAGACGAACAGCCCTCTCGATGAAGGAGACGAGGAGAAGACCTCGGTGCGATTTGGCCGCGTCAAAAATCGGAAGGGCCGCCTCCAGCAATCCGCATCGACAACTGACCGGCGGTCAGCGAAAGGATCGCCTCCCCAAACAGATCGTTGCGACAGGTTGTCGAAGTCGCCTCCGCGTGGATCATCATCATCTCCGCGGCAGTGGAGTTGATGAAACCGGCGGGTCCGACATTGTCGGTCTGTCGCCAGGGGACCGGCTGCTACTGGGCCCTCCAGTGCGCGACGATTCAGCGCACCGCCGATTTTCAATTGCTTGATCTGGTCGGTCAGGAGCAAAATGCCAGTTGGATGGCGTGCTGGCGGATCGAGGGCCCAGGGGGGAGTGGAACTGGAATGGCGGTGAATATGAATACGGAGAGTAATCAGTTGACGAGCAAGCGGATTGGATGGGTCGGGCTGGGGATCATGGGACAGCCGATGGTGCGGAACCTGCTGCGTGCCGGTTATTCGCTGACGGTGGCGACGCGGACCCCGGGGAAGGCGGAGGCATTCGCGGCAGACAACCGCGAGCTGGGCGTGATCGAGGCAGTCGAGACGCCAGCCGAGGTCGCGGCTCGCAGCGAGATCATCCTGACGATGGTCACTGACTCGCCGGATGTCAAGGCGGTGGTGCGCGGCCCGGAGGGGCTGCTGGCGACGGCACAGCCCGGATCGGTGATCATTGATATGAGCACGATCTCGCCGGAAGTGACTCGGGAGCTGGCCGCAGAGGCGAAGGCGGTGGGGGTCGAATGGCTCGACGCGCCCGTCTCTGGCGGGCAGAAGGGCGCGATCGAGGGAACACTGACGATCCTCGTGGGTGGAGAGTCGACGACGCTCGACCGGTGTCGCCCTGTCCTCGAACCGATGGGGAAGCGCATCACCCATCTTGGTCCGGTGGGGCAAGGCCAGGCAGCCAAGCTCTGCAACCAGATCCTGGTGGCAGGGAACCTGCTGGCAGTCTGTGAGGCGCTGACCTTCGCCGCCAAATCAGGACTCGATCTGCCCGCCCTCCACGGAGCGCTCACCGGGGGAGCGGCCAACTCGTGGGCGCTCGAAGTGCTCGGCGGCAAGATCATTGCGCGCGACTTCCAGCCGGCCTTCATGGTGCGATTGCAGCAGAAGGACCTGCGGCTGGTACTCGAAGCCGCTTACGAGAATCGGACGCCGCTGCCGATCACCGCCCTTGCCCAGCAGCTCTTCGCCGTCGTCGAGGCCGAGGGCCGTGGCGAGGATGGGACGCAGTCGCTGGCGCGCGTCTTTGAACGGCTGGCTGGACTGCCGGAGCAATAGTCACCCGTTCCCCAACCCGGAGAATCCTCAATGAGGAGAAAAGAGATGAGGAGAGAGAGAAGCTCGACAACGCCCGGAACAGGGTGCTGGCAAGGGCCGCTGGCCAAGCTGGTCAGCCTGCTGCTGCTGACCAGCCTCTTCCTGGCGGTCGAATCGCGGGCTGCCGAACCGGGAAATGATCAGCCGATCCGCGCCGGGGTGGCGCGACGCGACATCACCCCGCGCGAGCCGGTGCCGATGTGGGGCTACGGCGCGCGGCACGACAGCCTCTCGCAGGGAACGCTCGACCCCCTCTTCGCCGATGCGCTGGTGCTGGAGGTCGGGGGAACGAAGCTGGCCCTCGTCGGACTCGATCTGGGACGCTCCCCGGCGGAGGCCTCGCTGCAACGCATCCGGGAGCGCATCAAAGCCGAGGCCGGGATCGAGCACTCCTTCCTCGCTGGATCGCACACCCACCACGGCCCAGTGCTCGAACTGGCCAATGAACCGGGCAAGGGCCAGGGGCGATTCGATGCGGCCCTGCGCTACTACCAGGAGATGGAAGAGGGGATCACACAGGCGATCCTGGAGGCGGACCGGCGTCGGGTCCCGGCACGGCTCGCCGCCGGATCGATCGAACTGCCGGACTTCAACCGCAACCGCCATTCCAAGCTCGACCCGAAGCCGAGCGACCGCCTGCTTGGACTGCTGCGCGTCGACCGTTTGAGCGGCGAGCGGCTCGCCCTCGTCCTCAACTTCGCCGCCCATCCAACGATGTTGCCGGCGTCGACACTCCAATTTTCCGCCGATTACGTTGGAGCACTCAAGGCCGAGGTCGAGAAGAGCTTTGGCGGGCAGGCGATCTTCTTCAACGGGGCAGCGGGGGACCAATCGGTGCAATCCGGGGAGAGTCGCCGGGGGCACCTCGCCTTCGGGCAAGCCCTCGCCACCCGGGCGGTCGCCCTCGCGACACAGCTCAACCCGGCGACGACCCCGCAGCCGACGACGCTCAGCCTCCGCGAGGACCGCTTCGGCTTCTCCTCGCGGACCGATCTCGGCAATCCCGTCGTCCGGGCGCTCTATGAGCGGGCCTTCTTCCCAGAGCTGATCCCCAACTTCATCGACGAGTACACCGGCGGAATTCGCCCGCGCCTGAGCGTCGCCGTCTTTCACGGGGGAGAGTCCTCCCCCTTCGCGCTGGTCGGGGGATCGGGCGAATTCTTCTCAGCTCACGCGATCAGGTTACGCGAGCGGGCACGGCTTGGCCAGCTCTTCTTCCTCGGCTACTGCAACGGCTACCACCAATACTTTCCGACGATCGAGGGGGTCGCTGAAGGCGGGTACGGTGCCGACAATCAAGTCGCTCCTGCTGCGGTCGGAGCAGGAGAGGCGCTCATGAACACCGCGCTGCAGTGGATCTACCAGCTCCTCGGCAAGATCCGCTGAGGCGGGGCTGGCAGTCGCTCAGCTCTTCGCCACGGAAAAGGGCGCTCTTCCAAAGAGATTGTCGATCATCGGCTCAAAGTGTTCGAGGGGCAATGTCTCGTAGTCCGGATCGAAGGAGGCCTGATCCCACTCATCGGTGAAGGTGGTCGCGAGATCGTACCAAGGCTGGCCGGCGTACTGCCGGCGTGCCTCCGGATCCTTGCCGAGGAGCGCGTAGTAGTGCCGGCCCTGGAAGTCCTGATGGGTGCGGATGATCTGGTAGGTCTCCTCGGAGACGTAGGGGCGAAGGATCTCTGCGGCGATTGCCGGATGGTTCTCGACGGAGATGACCTTGCCGATATCGTGGCAGAGCGCGGCGACGACCAGCTCCTCCGTTGCCCCGGCGCGCAGGGCACGGGTCGCCGTCTGCAACCCGTGCTGCAACTGGTCGATGGCAAACCCATCGACCTGGGCTTCGAGCTGGCGCAACATCCCCTTGATGATCGCCGGCATCCCTGCTTGGCGCTGCATCACTTCGCGGCCAATCACCATCCAATCCTCGATCTTGCCCTCATCCATCCTCGTAAAGGACATCGTCACGCCTCCTTGGGTACTGTCTACTTTGGTCGAACCAGGTGATACCGGATCTGGCGCGGCAAGACCCACGAGGTCTTCCCCTCGGCATCAATCCGCGCCTCCTCCTCCTGGCCAACGAAGAGTTCCTGTCCTCCCCACTCCGGGATCGGGATCCGCGCGCCCAGCTCGATCGAGAACCACGTCTCGGGAAGGACGCGCACATCGCCCATGCCCGGGATCGCCTCCTGCCGGTCCCACAAGCCGATCGTCGTGCCGGCCCCGTGGCCGTGATCCCCGATCGGGTGGGTGTAGAAGGTGCCATTGATCTTCTCGGCCCGCATCGCGGCAATCGAGTCGAGAAGGATCTCGTTGCCCGTCCGGCCGATCCGGATCCGCTCCATCAGCAGATCCTGCATCCGATTGGTCTGGGCGAGGGCCTGTTGGATCCCCGGGGGCACGTCACGCTCTCCTTCGCGCAGGACATAGCCCATATGCTGGGTATCCGTCGCCAGCCCCATCGCTTGAATGCCAAAATCACAGTGGAGGACATCTCCGCGCGCGATGACAACCGGGGCTCCCTCGGCGAGATTGCTTGGGATGGCCGAGCCCTGCCGTTGGACGCGCACCGTTGGGTGGAACCACGTCCCGAACCCACGGTCGCTGACCTGCTGCCGCAACCACCAGACCACATCCTGATTGGTCGTCTGGCCCGGCGTGATCACCTCATTGGAGAAGGCCCGGGTGATCAACTGATGGACGATCCGCATCAACTGGCGATAGACAGGCAGCATCTCGTCGATCCGCACGGTCAGGTAGTCGAGCGCCAGCCCATCGGAGCGGACCAAGCGTTCGCGATGAACCGGTCCCAACACCTCGAGCAGCTTCTCGTACTGGGAGACCGTCAGGCCATCGGAGAAGGCGTGCACCGGGGAGATGTTGATGGCGATGCGTGCTGGCTTTCGATCGTCGAGCAGTTTGCGAAGCAAAGCCCACTGCCCTTCCCCCCACAGCTCGCGATTTTCGACCTGTGGGTCGCGGTAGACCTCGTAGAGCCCCCCGTTCGAGCCTCCACCGAGGGCGAGCCGCTCGAGCCCCTTCTCTGCCCCGCGATCGTGAAAGACAAGGATCGTGCGGCGTCGAGCAGCAAAGACGGTCGGAGAGACGAGCGAGCGAAAGACCGGGTCTTCGTTATACTCCCGGCAGAGAACAATCCACATCGTCACGCCGTGCTGGCGCATCAACCCGGGCAAGACCCGCTCCAAGCGGATCCGCAACCACTCCTGCTGGATCTCTGCCTGCTCACGCACGGAGGGAATCCGCTCCCCGCCAAGTTGGGGCTGAGCCGCGAGGTCCGTCGCCATCCCGCTGGTCAGCATCACAAGCAGGACCGACGCTCTGCCCAGATCGACCCACCCGGTCATCCATCCCATTCGACTCGTTCGCATCCGGTTGATCTCCCATGGTCATCTCGTTGTCGTTTTCGTGGAGAAGGAGAAGCCGCAGGGTAGCGCAGATTCGCGCCGATGAGAACCATTCCCCAGCAGGTTTCCGTCGATCAAGCCGGAAAAAATCTGGGCCTGCACCTCCTCTCCCGACCGGGTCACTTCCGCTCCGCAGGAAGGGCGGGCGGTTTCAACAAGGATTGATGCACCAACCGGGTCAGGTCAGCAATCAAGGCGTCGCTCTTCTCGCGCTCGCGGATCCCGCGCGTCAGGATGACCAGGACATAGGGGCGCCGCCCCTCGGAATAGACGATGCCGGCATCGTGATTGTGCGCGGTGATTTCGCCTGTCTTATGGGCGACCCGCGTTCCTGAGGGCAGCCCCGCCGGGATGCCGGTATTGAACTCCTGCGCCTGAAGGATCGCGACCATCTCCACGGAGGACTCGCGTCCGACGGGCTTCTCCTCGGCGATCGCGCGAAAGAGCAGCAGGAGATCCCGCGCAGTGGTGGTGTTGTTGCGTCCCGCTTGAAAGGCCTTGGTATCTTCGACCCCACGAAGAACCTCGATCTCCATGGCCCCAAGTTGACGCATGTACTGGGTGACGTTGACGGCCCCGACACGCTCGATCAGCAGGTTGGTCGCAAGGTTGCTGCTGCGCGTGATCATTCGCCCAACCAGTTCACGCACCGTCATCTCCTTCCCCAGCTCGCGATAGATCGCGGCATCACTGTCGCTCTGCGCATCAAGCCGGTACGGCGAGCCATCAACGATACTGGCAAACTGGTCCTTGACCGGCAGACGGTCCGTCAGAGCCAGCTTCCCCTGCTGGACCAAGCGGAAGATCTCCATCATCACTGGGACCTTCATCGTGCTCGCGGCGTGAAATCGGACTTGGTCGTTGAGGAGGAGGCTCCGTCCTGTCTCCAAATCATGGACCGCCAGCCCGACCGTCTCGGCTCCACTCTCGGCAATCCGTCGTTCGAGAGCGGGGCGCAGCGTGGTGTCGAGGGACTGCGCGCGATTGGTCTCCGCCAACCCCCCGATGACCCCGACCCAGAGGATCAGTCCCCACCCCAGCCCATTTGCACGAAGAATCTGCCGTCTCTTCCCCATCCGTTCGCTTCCTTTCTCAATTCCCAATCTTCGCTGTCACAGCCGGCTCCCGACACCCGGCTCTCAATGTAGAGGAGATCGTCCCAGGAAGTCCAGATGAGTTGAGACTCCGTTGCGTCAGCCATCGATCTTCGCCTTCCGCCAAAGTTCAGGCAGAGGATTGGCAGGCGCCCTCTGCCTGTGTAAATTTTCCTCTGCCATTGGGCCAACCCGAGCCACGCCAGTGGGCATCAGAAGGCTTGATCTCATCCTTACCAAGACAGACCAGACCAAGACAGACTATCCACACATCTTCCATCAGGAATCATCTATTCGATCAGGCACTACCCAGGGAACGGCCGGTGCTCCATCATCGGCTTGCGAAGGAGACCAATTGAAAGAGACGTTGAAAATTGAGACGCTATCCGGAAAGAGCGCGGTGGAGAGACGACCCAGGCTCGAGGCTTGTCGCTTTCGACTGACGCTGGCTGCAGGAGCAGTCATCGCCGCACTGAGCTTCCTGCTCTCCCCTGGCCAGCTCCTCGGCTCAGCCAATAGCGCCAGTCTGACAACGAGCCCATCAGAATATGTCGTGACCACCCACGCGGGCGTCCAAGTCGCCGGATACGCGGACGGGACTGGGGTCAGCGCCCGATTCTACGGCCCGCTTGGCATCGCGATCGATCCCGAAGACCACCTCATCGTCGCCGACTACCGCAATGTACGGATCCGCCGGATCGATCCGAATGGGAAGGTGACGACGCTCGCCGGCTCGGGACGTGGGCAGACGGACGGCACAGGAATCTTTGCCCGGTTCAACAACCCCACAGGAGTTGCAGTGACCCGTGGAGGAATGATCCTCGTCGCCGATTACGGCAATCACCGCATCCGTTCCGTTACCCTCGCCGGCGAGACCAGAACGATTGCCGGGAGTGGTGCTTTCGGCAGTCAAAATGGCCCGGCCAGATCGGCAAGCTTTGCCAACCCGAGCGGCATCACGCTCGACGCTGCGGGCAATATCTATGTGCTCGATGCAGGGACCAGCCTGATTCGACGAATCGATCCGGAAGGAACCGTCACCACCCTCGCCGGCCGCAGTGTCGGCTATGCTGATGGAACCGGCTCCCAAGCGGCTTTCCAGTTTGCGGGGGGAGCTCCCCAGCCGGCCTTGGATCGTCTCGGCAACTTGATCGTTCCGGACTTTGTCAACAACCGGATCCGGCGCGTCTCCCCGGCTGGAGTCGTCAGCACCCTCGCCGGCGGGGGTAACAACCTCGACGGCCCCGCTCTCGAAGCCACCCTGGCCGCTCCCTCCGGCGTGGCTCGTGATCTGGACGGCAATCTCCTCATCGCCGACTGGAACAACTCCCGCATCCGCAAACTCGACCTGACGACGATGACGCTCTCGACCATCGCCGGAACCGGAACGCCCGGAAGCCTCGACGGCCCTGGCTCGACCGCCACCTTCCTCCGCCCTGCGGGCATCGCCGTCGACTCCCGCGGCAACATCTATGTCAGCGATTTCGGTGCCAATAACATCCGCAAAATCTCCCGCGGATCAGTGGGGG
>JBMOHS010000178.1:0-7904 GCA_049317725.1 Blastocatellia bacterium | reverse complement strand
CCCTCGGCTTTGCAGGTTGGAACGAAGCATGAAACTGGACCCGCGGTTGTATCAGGTGATCGAAAAGGTTGCCGAACGGGAAGGGATCGAGTTGGTTCATGCCGAAATGGCCGGTGACAGGCGCCCGACCCTCAAGGTCCTGATCGATAAATCAGGCGGTGTGACCATCGACGATTGTGCGACCATCAGCCAGAAACTTGGGCTGACCCTTGATGTCGAAGATCTGATTCCACATCGCTATCTTTTAGAAGTCGCCTCGCCTGGCCTCGATCGGGGCCTCTTCAAGGAATCGGATTACGAGCGCTTCGCCGGCCTTCCTGCGCACATTCGGCTCGATGCGCCGCTGAATGGGCAGAAGACATTCCATGGGATCCTGATCGGCCTGGACCGGTCGGGTGAGGTTGCGGCCATCCTCGAAGAGCTGAATGGATTGCGCCACCTGTTTCCCTTGGCTCGGATCGCCAAAGCTCACGTGGAGATTGAACCATAGGAAGAATCGGACGAATAGGACGAATAAGGCAAATAGGGCTGATATGATAGACGGGACCAACAGAAACAATTTAACCAACAGTCCCTATTTGTCCGATAGGTCTTATTCCCCCTGTCCACTCTGTAAAAAATCGCTATGAACGCACTAAGCTCGATTGCACAGAACATCGATTTCCTCAGCAAGGAAAAAAAGATCGATCCGCAGGTCATCATTGGCGCGATCGAGGACGCGGTCGTGACCGCCTCCCGCAAGCAGTTCAAGTCAAATGAGGATCTGCACGCGCGCTACAACCCCGAGGCGGGGATCATCGAACTCTACGCCGTCAAGACGGTCGTCGAAGAGGTGACCGATCCCTCCCGCGAAATGACCGTCAGCGAGGCCAATGCAGAGGTGGGCGAAGGCGCGGAGGTTGGCGACATGCTCGAGCTGCCTCGGCCAATGGACGAACTCGGACGGATTGCTGCCCAGACCGCCAAACAGATCATTCTCCAGAAGGTGCGCGAAGCCGAGCGCAATATGATCTATGAGGAGTATATTGGCCGGGTTGGCGAACTCCTCAATGGCTTCGTGAAACGGTTCGAGGGGGGCAAGGTGATCATCGATCTTGGCACCGGGATCGAGGCCATGATGCCCAAGTCCCAGCAATCGAAGATCGAAACCTTCCTGCAAGGGGAGCGCATCCGCGTCGTCGTCCACGACGTCCATCGCGAAGCCAAGGGGCCGCAGATCGAAGTCTCCCGAACGAGCCCGGAGCTGCTCAAGCGCCTCTTCGAAATGGAGGTCCCAGAAATCTACGATGGCACCGTGGTCATCAAGGCGGCGGTCAGGGAGCCCGGCGACCGCGCCAAGATTGCGGTCGTCTCCAACGAGCGGGACGTCGACCCCGTCGGTGCCTGCGTTGGCATGAAGGGATCGCGCGTTCAGTCGATCATTCGGGAGCTGCGCGGCGAGAAGATCGACATCATTGAGTGGTCGGAAGACCCCGCGATCTTTGCCGCCCACGCGCTCTCCCCCGCCAAGGTCAGCCGCGTCACGGTCACCGATTTCGAGCATCGCAAGCTGCAAGTGACCGTCGAGAACGAGCAGCAGAGTTTGGCGATCGGCAAACGCGGACAGAATGTTCGGCTCGCTGCCCGGCTCGTGGGTTGGGACATCGACATTCGAAGCGAAGAAGAGATGAAGCGGGAGATCGCTTCCCAGATGGAGCAGATGATCAGCGCGAGCGTGGTCCCGCTCTCGTCGATCGAGGGGATTTCACTCAACGACTCGGCCATCCTTGCCGAGCACGGGATCGAGACGATCGAGCAACTGGCGGAATCGACGGTCGACGACATCTCCGAATGGCTCGACTTGAGCATCGATGATGCCCAAGATCTGCTTGAGATGGCGATTGCCATCACCGAAGCCCGTCGCCAGCACGCTGAGCAGGAGGCCTCGACGGAGGGAGAGCCGCTTGAAGAGGGGCCCAACGAGGCAGATCTGATCGAAGAAGACCAAGTCGAAGAAGAAAAGGACGAAAATCAAGAGCGCGAAGCAACGGAAGAGCCTCATGTCTAGGGCTCTCCTGCACAATCCGCGCTTGTCCAGCCCCTCGACAGTCAGTTCTGGCCCGGGGGTGGATTGGAAAAGATCCCGAGGCACAGTCGCGCTGAAGCTGCGATTGTAACTGTTCCTCACCTGAGGGCAGCGCCGGTGGGATCCGCAAACCGTTCCCCCAGCAGGACGGTTGGTGAAGGCAGCGCTGTTCTTTCTGAAAGGTATCAATGGGGAACAAGGTTCGAATTTACGATTTAGCGAAGGAACTCAAACTGGAAAGCAAGAAGGTGCTCGACGACGCCCGAATGATGGGGGTTGATGTCAATGTCGCCTCCAATTCGGTCGATGACATCATCGCGGCGCGGATTCGTGAGAAGTACTACCCCAAGAAGGAGCCAACCGCCGCCTCCCCACGGGCACGGTTGATCAAACATCCAGTGGCAACTCCTGCCCCCACGCCCGACTTGACGCCAATTCCGGAAGCCGGAGAGACCCCTCCCGCAGCGCCAGCCGTGGGTGCGGTGCCAGTCAGTGCAAGTGTGCCGGAGACGGCTGGGGCAGGAGGACTGAGTGGCGATGAGAATAAGGCACCCACCACGCAAGTTCGGATCCTCAAGCCGCCACCTTCTGTTCCGGTTCCTGTGCCCCCCCCGCAAGAACCCATCTTGGAGCGGGTGGAGACACAAAGTGTCGAGGAGATCGCCCCGGTGGGAGTCGAACCGGCAGCCACCGTCGAGGCGGAACCCACGCCCTCCCCGGTTGTTGAGCCAGTGCCTTCCGCCCAACCTCTGGGCACCACCCGCATTCTGACGAGGAAGTTGACCCCCCCCACCTCACGTCCAAGTGAGCTGCTCCCTACGGCGCAGGAGGCCGCACAACAGCCCGAAGGGCCGACAGTCGCGCCCGCTGGCCCAGAGGGAATTGCCGCCGCCGATGTGGCTGGTGAGCCGGGGACGGCAGAACTGCCGTCGGGGCCGCCCCTCGCTCCCAAAGCGCCACCATCTTCTCCCCAGGGAACCGTTGTTCGTCGGCTGGCGACCCCGACCCGCCCAGCCCCAGCTCCGCCCGTAGTCCCCCGGCCCCGTCCTACCCCCTCCACCGCGCCAACGGGTCGTTTTGGACGCCAGCCCGTCTCCCGCGAGGCGGGGAGAGAACCGGCCACAGCCCGCGGTGATCAAGGAAAGGGAGTTCACATTCTTCCTTCTGGGGCACAGCAGGTCAAAGTCTACATTCCCCCGAAGGATCAACGCCCTCAGGGACGCCATCAGAAACGCAAAGAGAAGGAGCAGGAGGGGCAACAGCGGCAAGCTCCGCGGCGAATTGCGCCCTACGCCCAGCCGGTCGACCGGCAGTTGCCGACCGAGCTGCGGCCGTTGCGCCTTGTCGAAGGCAGTTCCGTCCGTGAGTTCGCCGAAAAGATTCAGGCCAAACCACGCGACCTCGTCTCCCAATTGATGCAGCGGGGAATCATGGCGACGATCAACCAGCCGATCAACCCGCAGCTCGCCGTCGAGATTGGAAAAGAGTATGGATGGGAGGTGACCTACGGCGAGTTCGAGGACATGCTGATCGAGTCGGAGTTCGAGATTACGCCGGAGTTCATGGAGGACACAGATCTGCGGGCCCCGGTCGTGACGGTGATGGGACACGTCGACCACGGGAAGACGAGTCTCCTCGACGCCATTCGATCGACACGAGTGGCCGAAGGGGAGGCTGGCGGGATCACCCAGCACATTGGTGCCTACTCGGTCGAGGTGCCCAACCCCGATCAACCAGAGGAGCTGCGCCGCGTCGTCTTTCTCGATACGCCCGGACACGAGGCCTTCACGATGATGCGTGCCCGCGGGGCCCGCGTGACGGATATCGTCATCCTGGTTGTGGCGGCCGATGACGGCGTCATGCCGCAAACAGTCGAGGCGATCGAGCACGCCCGGGCCGCAGGAGTTCCGATCATCGTCGCGATCAACAAGATCGACAAGCCCGATGCCAACCCGGATCGGGTTCGCAAGGAGCTCGCCAATCGCGGGTTGCTCTGGACCAGTTGGGGTGGAGACACCGAAATGGTCGAAGTCTCGGCCAAGAATCGAATCAACATCGAAGGGCTGTTGGAGATGATCCTCCTGACGGCCGACGTCATCGAACTCAAGGCCAATCCGCGCCGCCGGGCGACGGGCACGGTGCTCGAAGCGAAGCTCGATCGGGGACGTGGTGCCGTTGCGACGGTTCTCATTCAAAACGGGTCCCTCCGTGTGGGTGAGCCATTCATTGTCGGAAACTTTTTCGGCAAAGTGCGCGCGTTGATGAACGACCTCGGAGATCGGGTCGAGCAGGTAGGTCCGGCAACCCCGGTCGAGGTGCTCGGTTTGGAAGGAGTACCCGCGGCGGGAGATCAGTTCCAAGTGGTCGATGAGATCTCCAAGGCGCAGCAGATCTCGGGCTATCGGCAATCCCATGCCCGGGCCGCCGCACTAGCCCGTTCTGCCGCGCGCGGTCTCGACCAGTTGCGTCTCCAGATGGAGGCGGGTGCCGTCAAGGAGCTGCTCGTCATTCTCAAGACGGACGTGCAAGGCTCGGTCGAGGTGCTCAAAGATACATTGCTCAAGCTCTCGACCGACAAGGTCAAAGTCCGGATCATCCGCTCTGGAGTGGGGGCGATCACCGAGTCGGATGTTCTGCTGGCCAGTGCCTCGCAGGCCACTGAGTCCGGTGCGGTGACCGTCATCATTGGTTTCAATGTCCGGCCCGAAACTCGCGCCGAAGAGATTGCGCGCCAGGAACAGGTCGATGTCCGTCTCCACTCGATCATCTACAAGGTTGAGGAAGAGATCCGCAGCGCCATGCTCGGGTTGATGGACGCGACGACACGGGAGCAGGTCATCGGCAAGGCCGAGATCCGCGACGTCATCCGCATCCCGAAGATTGGTGCCATTGCCGGTTGCATGGTGACGAATGGCTACCTCAAGCGCGGTGCCCTCGCACGGTTGATTCGCGACAATGTCGTCATTTTTGAGAGTCAGCTCGGCAGCCTCCGTCGCTTCAAGGAGGATGTCGCCGAGGTCCAACAGGGCTACGAATGCGGACTGACTGTTGAGCGATTCTCCGACTACAAGATCGGGGACATCGTCGAGGCCTACCTCACCGAGAAGGTGGCACCGACCCAGCTCTAACCTCTCGCTCTGCCTCGGTGCCGTCTCCCAGTGCGGAGACCCGGGGCGGTCGCGGAGCCAAAGATCGAGTCGTGGGTGGAAGCGAGGAGATCAAGCCGGATGCAGTATCGACGTCACAAGATAGGCGAGCAGATCCGGGCGGAGATCAGCGCGATCTTTGCCCGTGAATTGCGGGATGATCTGCCAGGCTTGGTCACGGTGACGAGCGTCGAGATGACGCCGGATCTGCGCCACGCCCGTGTCTGGATCAGCCTCTTTGGCTCTGCCGAGCAGCGATCGGCAGCACTGGCGACACTGGGGGCGTCTGTCCCCTTCATTCGCCGACTCCTGGGGGCGCGGATCCGCCTGCGCCACACGCCGGAACTGGCCTTTGTCGAGGACCGTTCGATCGAAGAAGGGGATCGAATGGTGACCCTCATCGAGGGAATCACGCGGGAATTGCCGGAAGATTAGTCGAGACGGGGGCGGCATGCTCGGACAGGTGATAGATCTGATTGAGAGGCACGACCGGTTCGCGATCACGTCGCACGTCCGCCCGGATGGTGACTCCCTCGGGTCCTCCCTTGCCCTCTGCTGGATTCTGAAGGGGCTGCAGAAAGAGGCGGAGGTGGTCATCTGTGATCAAGTTCCCCTCGCCTATACCCGGCTACCCGGGAGTGAGCAAGTCAGGGTGGTCCAGGATCTCGACCGGTCCTACGATGCCGTCTTCGTCATCGAATGCAGCGATGTGACCCGGCCGGGCTTACCCAGCTTGAGCGACTATTTCGTCGTCAATATTGATCACCACTCGACCACCGCCCTCTTTGGGGATCTCAACTGGATCGACTCGACGGCCGCGGCGGTAGGAGAGATGATCTACAACCTGGCCAAGGCAATTGGGGTCCGGATCACGCCCGAGATTGCCGGTTGCGTCTATGCGGCCCTCCTCACTGATACGGGTTCGTTCCATTTTTCCAACACGACAGAACGAACGTTCAAAATTGCTAGTGAGCTGGTCAAGCACGGGGCACAGCCGGCGAAGCTCTCGCAGGCCATCTTCTACAATTACCCGTATGCGCGAATTCAGTTGATCGGTGCGGTTCTTTCGACGCTCCGTCGGGATGAGACGGGGCGGATTGCCTGGATCCAGATGACGCAGGAGATGATGCAAGGGGCGAGAGCCACGGAAGAGGACTCCGATAACATCATCAACTACCCACTGACGATCGGGGACGTCGAAGCGGTAGCCTTCTTCCGGGAGGTGCAGCCTTCGACCTACCGGGTCAGCCTCCGCTCGAAGAACCGGGTCAATGTCTCGCGGGTCGCGGAGGCCTTTGGGGGGGGCGGGCACAGCAATGCCGCTGGTTTCACCCTCGAGGCGGACTACGAACAACTCTGCGCAGATGTCATCGATCGATTGCGGATTGCCGTCGAGTCGGCTCCTCACCAGACCGCTCGCGAGATCAAACCGCGCTAACCCCTCCGACAGGGAAGTGTCTCCGGCAATGATCAGGGCCCAGCTTCGGCCCAAGCTTGAGTGGGATTGGAGAGAAAGGGTGTGCCTGGCTCCCCTTCCTCCGTTATTACTCACAGCAAAGAAGATCGGGAAATGGGCCGGGCCAACAAGCAATCAACGCCAGAAGTGAAGACGTCATTACACCACTGAGACACAGAGGTCACAGAGAAGAATTTGAAAGAGGGGGAGCGGGTGAGATCGGACGCACCGCTGAGAAGGTCGGGCTAACAAGCAATCAACGCCAGAACTGAAGAGGTCATTGCACCACCAAGACACAGAGATCACCGAGAAGAAGATTGAGACTCTGGTTTTGCCAACGAACGACGAACTTAGACAATCTGGGGTTGTCATCATTAGGCCGCAGGATACCTGGAAGTTCGCCAATGCCGTGAGTCGTTCCCCTTCCTCCGGTCGTTAGACCGTCAGGAATGGAGTCGGAAGAAGAGTCGGTCGCCAAGAGAAAGGGATATGCTGTTGCGGAAGAGGGAGCCGAAGAAGATGATTGAAGGGAGAGTCGTGACGATCCCGAAGCTGCTGCTCCTGGGAGGGCTACTCTGGTTGACGGGATGCCGCGGAGGGGCTACGGATCCGGTCGGGATCTGGCGGGGGACGGTGACCAATCCATCTGGAGAAGAAGTTGTCTTCACCCTGGAGATAACCCGCCAAGGGGACCAATTGATGGGGGCCTTTCTCAATGGGGAAGACAGAACCCTCTCGACAGGCGCGAGCTGGGACGGGCAGACACTGACCCTCCTCTTCGATTACTATGACGGGCGACTGACTGCGCGGCTCGACCGCAATCGACTGGAGGGCGAGTACACGCGACAGTGGCAGCGCCAGCAGTTGCGCCGACTTCTCCGGGGCGAGCGTCTGGCCGCTGAGAAAGTTCCGCGTCCACTTGAAGAGGCGAAGGGCCCGTTGAGCGGCGAGTGGGTACTGGCCGTCGGAGTGCCGCCGTCGCAGCGCTACTGGCGGGCCACCTTTCGGCAGGAGGGCGAGCGAGTCGACGGAACGTTCATCCCGGTGAGTGGAGATTGGGGGCAGTTGACGGGCCGTTTCGACGGGGCACGGCTGGTCCTCAATCGCTTTGATGGGATCAATGGCCGGGTCTTCCAGGCGAGCCTGCGACCTGATGGCCGACTGGAAGGGCGTATCGACCTCGGGCTCTTCGATCCTCAACGGCCGGTCCTTGCCGAGCGGCTGGGGGAGGCCTGGG
>JBMOHS010000177.1:0-7933 GCA_049317725.1 Blastocatellia bacterium | reverse complement strand
AGGGCGAGACTCCCCAGCCCTCCCCCCGACCTCCATAAAAACTCGCGCCGCGATTTATTCATCCCGATCTCCTCGCGCGAAATATAGCTGGGGAAGGGGTGAGGGGCAAGGGGGAGGGGAGAATGGAAAATGGAGAATTGGGAGAAGTCGTTTCACAGTGGTGGGGGAGCGACCTTTGCCGAATAATGCGCTAAAAGAAACGGCCACAGCGATTTGTAGGGGCAGGCCTTGTGCCTGCCCCTGTCTCGCTGGAGCGAAGATGGGGCAACCACAAGGGTTGCCCCTACAAACCGTACGGGCCGCGTTGTAACCATCCCCCCTGGGTGCCGGCTCCTACTCATTCCCTCCACACAGGCAGTGTTGGTTGTCGGGGCAACCCCTGTGGTTACCCTATTTTCCATTCTCCATTCTCCATTTTCAATTCTCCCGGTGTCCCTTCGGGACACGGGGAAGGTTCAAAGTTCAACAAGAGACAAAACTCGCGCTTCGTGCCTGGGTTTGATTCGTATTTTACGAGACGAAGTGGTAGCTCACTCTAAGTGGCTGCCAAATAATACAAAAATCACTGAAAAATCGATCATCGAGACCGCAACGATCTCATTTTTTGTCCAAAGTCCAGATTGCCAACGCGTTGGCCATCTCACGCCGGGTGATCAGTGGGCATGATCATCTCAGTGGAGTCGTTCCTTAGTCAGGCTGAGGGGTGGATCCGGCGGTAAGGGGGGCGGGATGAACGCCCGATACTCTTCACCAGCGACCGTGCTGCTGACATATGTTCCTGATCGGTCGCCAAGCACCATCCCCTCCTCCTTGCGAAACTTTGTTTAGTTGATCCGTTGCTTATTAAAATTTAAGCGGTCAATTTTTAGTAAGCGATAGGTGGTCATTGTGCTTGGGAGGGGCGAGGGAAGAGGGGCGAGGGGCGAGGGGCGAGGGGCGAGGGGCGAGGGAAGAGGGGCGAGGGGCGAGGGGCGAGGGGCGAGGGAAGAGGGGAGAGGGGTGAGGGGCGAGGGGTGAGGAGTGAGGGTCACGCGAAGGCGCGAAGGTTTTTTGGAAGGTGGAGAGCCTCGCATTCCCGGTTCGTTCCTGGTTCGCTCTCCTCCCGCTTCGCGTCTTCGCGCCTTCGCGTGAGAAAAAAACAACTGGGCCCGCATTGGGTGGCAGAGGGGGGAGGCGCAGAATCGGACTTGTCCGACCATCGCCTCTACCCTACATTAGCAGTCTTGGGATCAGTGAGCTTTTTCGATTGAAACTTGTTTGGCAGAGGCGAGGGTTTCGCGAAGGGGTCGATACAACCATTGAACAGGAGAATGATTGGAGATGAAGATCGTTGACTTTTCTGAGCGGCTTGCATCCGTCACCAGCCGACCCGCGCAAATGGGGTGGTTGATCGTTCTGCTTCTCGTCTTGACGGCAAGCGGTCTCGCGCAGGGGCACGGGCCGGGACACGGAGCGATGGGGCAGCAGCGGGATGACATGCAGACAATTCATGCCCTCTTCGCCGACCATCAAAAGATTCGTCGGACGGTGACGCGCATCGAGGGGGGAGTCGAGACGCTCACCGAGTCGGACGACCCGACCGTCCAGGCCCTCATCATCGGCCATACCCAGGCGATGAAGACTCGGCTCGTTAAACGGCAGCCGATCCGGATGTGGGACCCCCTCTTCGCGGCCCTTTTCGAGCATGCCGAGAAGATCGAGATGGAGGTACTCCCCACCGCCAAGGGCGTGCGGGTCCGGGAGACCTCGAAGGATCCTTACGTCGTCCAGTTGATTCAGGCTCACGCCGATGGGGTCAGCGAGTTTGTCGAGGTGGGGCCCTCGATCATGCACAAGGCCCACCCGCTGCCAGGAGCCAAGGCCGAGCCGACGGCTGAGTTTCTCGGCAAGGGCGACGGCATCAAGACCTGCCCGGTGACCGGGGCACCAGTCGATCGGGAGATCAAGTTCGGCTTTGCCGGCCGGACCGTCTACTTCTGCTGCGCGAGTTGCCGGGACGCCTTCAAGAAGAACCCGGAGCGCTATCTGCGTCCCTGATCGGGCAGGGTGCCGTTTGACATGCCTCCCATCTCTGGGGAAAAGTAAATGATGTTTGTCCGCTCATTCAGAGGAGGAGTTCGATGCAGAAAGAGACGCCGTGGGGACCCATCGAGGTGCGAGATGCGCACGCGCACCTCTTTTCAAGATCCTTCTTCGAGACGCTGATTCGCCAATCTCCCGACCTGTCGCAGGCGCCGAACCCGCTCGAGCGGGTGGCGGAGCGGACCGGGTGGGTCATGCCCCCGGAAGATCCGGCCCAGTTCGCCGCCGATTGGGTGCGGGAGCTGACGCGGCACGGAGTGGCCGGTGCGCTGCTCATGGCGAGTGTACCGGGGGACGAGGCCTCGATCGCCGCGGCGTGTGCGGCATTTCCGGACCAGATCAGCGGTGCCTTCTTCGTCGATCCGACGCAGCCGGGCAGTCCCGAGCGGGTGCGGCGGGCCTTTGACGAACTGGGGCTGCAGGTTGTCTGCCTCTTCCCGGCTATGCACGGCTATCGAGTGTCACAGACGGAAGGGGTTCGGGCGATCGCCGAGCTGGCCCGGGAGCGCCCGGGCACGGCGATCTTCGTCCACTGTGGCATCCTCTCGGTGGGGGTGCGGCAGAAGCTGGGCCTTCCGTCCTTCTTCGATCAGACGCTCTCCTCGCCGCTTGAGCTGGCCCGGCTGGCCGCCGAGTTCTCGACCGTCCCGTTTCTTGTCCCCCATTTCGGGGCCGGGATGTTTCGGGAGGCGCTCATGCTCGCCGATCTCTGCCCGAATATCCGCCTCGACACCTCGGGGAGCCATCGTTGGATGCGCTACGACGCATCGGTCGGGAGCCTCGTCGAGGTCTTCCGTCGGGCACTGGCGGTGGTTGGGCCACAGCGTCTTCTCTTTGGGACCGACTCGTCCTTCTTTCCACGCGGTTGGCAGGCGGCCGTCTTTGATCAACAGGTGGCAGTGCTCGTCGAGCTGGGCTGTTCCCGCGAAGAGGTCCAGGCGATCTTTGGTGGCAACCTCGCCCGCCTCCTCACGCGACCAGCCGAGACGCTGGCCCGTCACGCCGTGGAGAATCGCGCCTGACCCGGATCGTTGAGACTGGAAAAGAGGGATCCAGACAGAGGAGAAGCCATGATCTTCAAACAGTTCTACCTTGGTTGCCTTGCCCACGCCTCCTACCTGATCGGGTCCGCCGGGGAGGCGGTCGTTGTCGATCCGCAGCGTGACATCGCCCAGTACCTTGAAGAGGCCGAGGCCCACGGATTGCGGATCCGCTATGTCATCGAGACCCACCTCCACGCCGACTTCGTCAGTGGGCACCGCGAGCTGGCCGACAAGACGGGAGCCGAGATCGTCTTTGGGGCCCGGGCCGGAGCCACCTTCCCGCACAGAGCTGTTCGGGAGGGCGAAGAGATCCGCATTGGAGAGGTCCTTCTCCGCTTTCTCGAGACCCCTGGGCACACCCCGGAGAGCCTCTCCGTGCTGGTCATCGATCTGGCGTCTTCACCAGACCCGATCAAAGTCCTGACGGGAGACACGCTCTTCATCGGTGATGTCGGCCGTCCTGACTTGGCCGGATCGAAGGGCTATACGCCCGAGCAGATGGCGGGCATGCTCTACGAGAGCCTGCACGACAAGCTCCTCCGCCTCGCCGACGAGGTCGAGGTCCACCCGGCCCACGGCGCTGGCTCGCTCTGCGGACGCAACATCTCCACCGAGACCTCCTCGACGATCGGTCATCAAAGAAGGTTCAACTATGCCCTCCAGCCGATGGAGAAGGCCACGTTCATCCAGATGATGACGACCGATCTCCCGGCCGTCCCTGGCTATTTCCCTCTCGACGCCGAGATCAACCGGCAAGGGGCGCGCTCGCTCGACGAGATGAGCAAGCCGCCGGCCTTGACGCCCGAGGAGGTCGACCGACTGCACCACGCGGGGGCGATCCTCCTCGATCTGCGCAGCTCGGCCGCCTTCGGGCAGGCACACATCCCCGGCTCGATCCACATCGGTCTCAATGGCCAGTTTGCCTCCTGGGCGGGCAGTCTCCTCCACCTGGACCAACCGCTCCTCCTCATTGCCGGGGAGGAGGAAGAGGTCACGCAGGCGGTCATCCGCTTGGCCCGCGTCGGCATCGAGACGGTCCGGGGCTATCTGGATGGGGGGATCTTGGCTTGGCATCACGCCGGATTGACGACCGTCTCGATTCCCCAGATTCCGGTCGATGAGCTGCACCTCTGGTTGGAAGAGGGGCGGCCGGTGACGCTCCTCGATGTTCGTCACCCGGGAGAGTATGCCCAGGGTCACGTTCCGACCGCGATCAACCTCCCCCTCGCCCACCTGCCCCTCGACGCGGCGCGGTTCGATCCCACCGCCCCGACGGTCGTCATCTGTGCCGGCGGCTACCGCTCGAGCATTGCCACCAGCCTGCTTGCCCGGAAAGGCTTCCACACGCTCTACAATGTCGTCGGTGGCACCAGCGCCTGGGTTGGCGCGGCATTGCCCATTGCGACGGATACGCCCATCCCGGCCTGTGATGTCGCCTGATGATGACAGTCTCCCCGGTTCAGGGAAGGCACAGCGGCCCCTTTTGGGGCTCTCTCCTTCCTCTGGCTGGGAAATTCTGCTCTGGCACAGAAGTTGCTTTATCTCTCGCTGTCGGATCTGGTTGGGTCCGTCGGAAGGAGAGCAAGGCACTATGGGCAGGAGGGGAAGGGAACTGATCCGGCACTTTACACGGTGGGTGCGGGAGGAGGAGGGCCAGTCGGTCGTCGAGTATTCGTTGCTCTTGACGATGCTGGCGGCGACCTTTGTCCTGGTGGCGACCATGATGGGGATCAACGTCATTCGCCTGGTCCAGCACTCCTCGACGGTGACGATCGATTCATCTTCTCTGCGGAGGTGGAGGTTGGACCAGCCTTGATCCGGACTACCGGGCAAACGGCTTCGACTTTTTGCGCCATCCCCGCTCGGTGAGCATGCGAAGCTGGTGGTAAGAGAGGGTATCGTTCTCTGGCAGGCTGGGGGTTCGGACAGGGATCCAGCCGAGCAGGAAGGGCAGGGCAAAGTAGTGAAGTCGCCCCCCGGACGCCTCGTAGATGAGCGAGAGGCTCGCCAGCACTCCTTGCCAGAGCGGCGCCACGGCGACTGGGTCAGACTCCGGGCCAACCGCGACAAACCTTGCGCCGAAGAGGTGGAGCGGGCCGAGCGTCACCAGAGAGTAGATCAGTAACCCCGCAAAATAGGCCGCCAACGGAGAGAATCCATTCCGGCGCCACGTCAGCAATAGAGAGCCGAAGATGATCGTCGTGATGACGAAGATCGGGATCGGCGAGAAGAGGGGCCGGACCGAGCTGGCCGGCTGCCCCTTGGCCAGATAGCCCGCGAGGGCCATGAGGATCCCGATTCCTCCCCAGGCCAGCGCGATGCCAAGCCAGGCCCGGCCGCGCGCCTCGGTTGTCCGCAGGTCCGTCCACCAGAGCGCCATCGACCCGCAGAGCCCTCCCTCGACCAGCCCTTGGAGGAGAGGACGCCACCCTGCGCCAATCGACCACCCCATCACCGAGATGCCAAACCCCTCGCCCCGCAATCCCAACCATTGCCAGACTGCCTCCGACAACGCGTAGAGAAGGCTCCCGCTCGCGAAAGCGACCGCGTAGCGGCGCTCCCCCCTGCCCAACCATCGATGGAGAACGACTCCGCCCGCGACAAGGGTCAACAGGAGTCTGATTTCGTAGTAGAAGGCCGCGTGGTCGTAGGTTCTGACGATCAGGAAGTCCATCGGGGCTCCAGGGGTGACGCGAGAGGATTGCTCAATCGCTCGGGATCTGGTCGTCTCCCGGTGGAACATCTACCTTGAGGGAAGAAGGGCCGGGAGGAAGGGCGATTCTAGCCCGTATTTCTCATCAGATTATAGAAAAAGGCTCCTTTTCAAGAAGTAAAGAGTTTATTTACAAACACTTATCTGAAGAAACAGGGGCCTTCTGATGAGAGTAGAGTGTAAGAGAGAGAAACTCGAAGTACAACCCTGCGGAGCCCGACAAGTGATTAAGAAGCGCGGGGAACGGGGGGGGCATACCCAGGGCGTTGCCCCGGGCTTGGATCCGTTACGCCTTCAGGGCAAACGGATCTCACCAGCCTGATTGAGGGGGGCTGAAAGTGAAATTCTCACTCAGATCAGATGGATACTGATGAGAAATGCGGGTTCTTATTGCCTTAATGTTTCCCAAGCGACCTCTCCACCTTCTTCCCTATCTGGCTTCCCTTTCCATTCTCCCCCGTTCAACCAGACGACTTGCGCTTCATTCCAGGAACCTACAAGAAGAAGGGCGTCAAGCCTCTGCCTCACTGACTGTTGCCAGCGAATAGCTCGTACTTCGGCCACTGGCGCCATCTTTGACGAGCAGGCCTCGGTTGACAAGGTCGTTGATGTCACGAGTGGCGGTGTCCTGGGAGGTCTTCATGATCTTTGCCCATTTGGACGAGGTCATCCGGCCCTCAAACCCATCCAGCATCCGATTGAGCATGGCGCGCTGTCGATCATTCAGTGACTGACCTGCTGCGTGCTCCCAGAAGCGGGACTTGTAGATGACGCTCTCAAGCGTGCTCTCCGCTCCGTCAAAGGCACGACCGAGGCAGGCCAGGAACCACTGCAGCCAGGGGGTAAGATCGAGGTCCCCTCGCTGTGTGGCCTCCAGAACATCGTAATAGGCTTGGCGTTCCTGCCTGATCTGCGCCGAGATGCTGTAAAAGCGCTGCGGACTCTCTTCCGAACGTGCCAAGGCCATATCGGCAATCGCACGGGCAATGCGACCGTTGCCGTCATCAAACGGGTGGATTGTGACAAACCAGAGATGGGCGATGGCCGCCTTCAGTACGGGGTCGATCGCCTCGTCTGACTCGAACCAGTCAAGAAACAAGGCCATCTCCGATGGCAGTCGGTCGAAGCCCGGTGCCTCGTAATGGACCTTCTCGCGTCCATAGGGGCCGGAGACGATCTGCATCGGCCCGGAGGCTTCACTACGCCACGCTCCGACGACAATCCTGCTGATGCCGCTGTGACCCGTGGGAAACAAAGCGGCGTGCCAGCCGAACAGCCGGTCGGCCGTCAGTGGTGCGGCGTAATTCCGGGTGGCGTCGAGCATCATCTCAACCATGCCCTCCACCCGACGATCCGGCATCGGCAAGCCCCCCGCATCCATCCCCAGCCGCCTCGCCAGCGATGAGCGGACATGATCACGATCGAGGACCTCGCCTTCAATATCGCTCGATTTGACGACCTCTTCCGTCAGCGTGGTCAGCACGGCCTCGGCACGCAGCCTGATACCGAGTGACTGCATCCTCCCGATGAGTCGTCCCTGCTGCCTGCTGACAACGGCGAGCTGATCGGTGAGCGCCGCAGCGTTCCAGCGGAAAGCAGGCCATTCGTCTCGCTGATGGATGTATAGTCGCATAATCTCCGTACTCTTTGCGGAGATTGTGCCACGAATTCTCCGCAAGACGAAGGCGTTCACCGCTGATTGAACCTGCTGAACTGCTATTTTCCTATCATCAGGCATTTTCCTGTCCAGGAAAGTCGGGCGATACAGGGAATTACCTGCAAGATATGGCTTCAGCTGCTCCTGACGCAAGGGCCGTAGCTCCTGACGCAAGGGCTGTAGCTCCTGACGCAAGGGCTGTAGCTCCTGGCGCAAGGGCCATAGCCCACATTGGAAGCGCAGAGAGGCATCCCTTCTTCTGCCCGACCGGGTCAAGAAAGCCTGTGGTAGCAAGTCCCTGCAGCATTTTGGTGAGTTCGATGGGGTGTCTCAACTGATATTGCCACAGAGGGCTAGCCGTCTTTTTCTGAAAAGCCTGCCCTGACCGCCCTCTGTCGCCGATTCATCTGTCGAGGAGGTCAAGGGCTCGGCGGAAGG
>JBMOHS010000176.1:0-7949 GCA_049317725.1 Blastocatellia bacterium | reverse complement strand
CCGGCGGTGTGGCGAAGCAGATCCCGGACCGTCATCGCCCGCCGCGCCGGCGCAAGCCGCAAGACCGGTCGGCCACTCTCCGGATCTTTCTCCTCGATTCCGACCTGCATCTTGGCGAACTCTGGCAGATACTTGGCGACCGGGTCGTTGAGCTGAAACCGCCCTTCCTCGTAGAGCATCATCACCGCCACGCTGGTGATCGGCTTGCTCATGGAGTAGATCCGGTGGATGGTGTCCATCCGCATAGGGACGCCGGCCTCACGATCAGCGCTGCCGAATGCTTCCTGATAAGCGATCTGTCCGCGTCGCACGATCAGTCCGGAAGCCCCGGCCAACCGCTTCTCGGTGATATGCCGCTCCATGTGCGGGCGTATCTGGGCGAGCCGGGAACTGGAGAGCCCGACCTCCTCCGGTCTACCCGCCACCCGGTCCCGATCGGCAGTTGCCCGCACGCCGGTCGTTCCCGCGAAGCTGCTCAACAGAATTCCGAGGCAGATTGCTCCGATCAACCCCCTCTGACGCCATTCTTCTTTCATCTCTGGTCTCCTCTCTGGTGTGGTCAGGATCCGCTTGTGGATCGTGGGAGGATATCATACACGAGGAGCGTCCCTCTCCCGTCTTGTGGAATGAACCAGCCACGCAGGCCAGCCCCGTAGGGTTCGATCCAGAATGGATTCTGGGTGAGGGGGAGCCCCTCCGCCGTCGCTACCTCCACCGGTAGCTGGTAAAGAGGCTCCCCCCGCGCGAGATCGACCAGTTCAAGTCCCCCCAGCCGGAAGACCCCACCAGCACCTCCAGGGAGGCGGTACGAACTGACACCCCCGCACAACATCCGTTGACGGCTGACCCCGTGGCAGTCCTGGTAGTCGACGTAGAACGAGGGGTTACGCCGGACGGGGGAGACCGCGACAAGCCGCTCCCCCTCGACCTTCCAACGGTAGAGACGACGACTACCCCAGCTGACTCCGTGCAGCATCCTTTCTGATCGGTCGCAGGCGAGCGCCCCGAGGTGGTCCTTCACCCGCCAGACCTCCCACGCTTGCATCGTCTCCGGGTCGACACGGTAGATGATCGACTGGCTCTCTGGTCGGTACTCCGCAACTGCCACCCAGAGCCAGCGCCCATCGAAATCGATTCCTCCCGGATGGTAGATCGTTCCCTCTCCCAACGGGATGTCGCGGAGCAGTCGGCCCTCGCTGTTGACATGGAAGAGGTGACCAGTTCCGGCGCCAGGATCGCGGTCGAACCCATCGCGTGGAGCGGAATATCGCATCGTCGGCTGACGCACCTCGACCGATGAGAGGTAGAAGGTCTCGCCGATGCGCACCATTCCCTGGGGATGATGCGCATCGAAGTCCAGCGCAATCGAGGCGACCCGGTTCCAGTGGGCTGACCGATCGAGCGATTGAAACCGGGCGACAATCCCGGAGGACCAGATTGCCGCACCGGCCACCCAGGCACCTCCGATCATCCCGAGTCCAAGGAACGACAGCCCCCACCTCCGCCAACTCACTCGAAGTTCCGTACGCTTCATCCGGCTCCTTTGCTCTTCCTCCCTCCTTTGCTGTCGCACCGATCGGTGATCCAGGGAAGGAGGTCACGGTCGTTACTTTGCCTTTCGTTTCTGCCAGAGGCAAGAGTATGATATTTGTTTCTTCCTGATGGGGTATCAGACAATCGTCTCTGCTCCGTCGGGCAACTGGAGAAAGGCCGGGGATCGGGTGGCACCCCGTTGGGCCCCGGTGCCACTGGACGTGGAGAATAGAAGCGATGCGGATCACGAAGGTCTACACGAAGTCGGGAGATGCTGGTGAGACCTCCCTTGTCGATGGCAGTCGGGTCAGCAAGGCAGACCCTCGCGTCGCTGCCTACGGGGATGTCGACGAACTCAACTCTTGGCTCGGGCTGACCCGCCTCTCACTCGGGGATGAGTCACTCGACGAGATCCTCGCCACAATCCAGAATGAACTCTTCATCCTCGGAGCGGATCTGGCGACTCCGTTTCCTCTGGCGGTCCCACGTATCGATGATTCGCATATTGCCCACCTGGAGGCGTCGATCGATCGATTGATGAGCGAACTCGAGCCGCTGCGGGAGTTCATTCTCCCAGGAGGGAGTCCCGCCGCCGCACACCTGCACATCGCCCGCACCATCGCGCGACGGGCCGAGCGGTTGGTTGTCACCCTCGCGGCGGCAGCGGAGATCAATCGGGCGGCACTGATCTACCTTAACCGCCTCTCGGACCTCCTCTTCGTCATGGCCCGGGCTGCCAATTGCCGGCTGGGACTTCCCGAACCGGCCGCGAACTTCAGTCAGCGATCGTCCGATCGGCCGACGACCGGACCGAAATGATCTGCCACGGCTCCTCCGCCCCGCGAGCAAGCGAGACGGATCTCGGGAGCGTCGAGATGGAAGCGGGAGAGAAGAATGGCGAGGCTGGTCAGCGGGGAAGCAGGTGACCAACCCACTGGTGGCCCCACTGGTGGGCCAATGGTCACGAGGATTGTTGGCGGGGAGGTTCGGGCGATCGCCCGCGTCATCTCGGCGATCGAAGATGGGGAGAAGGAGGTCGGGTCGCTCCTTCAAGCCCTCCACCCGTACGGAGGGAAGGCGCGGACCATCGGGATTACCGGCGCCCCGGGGGCCGGGAAGTCCTCCCTGGTTGACAAACTGGCCCTCCATTATCGGGCGGCGGGTCTGCGGGTCGCTATCCTGGCGATCGACCCATCCAGTCCCTTCTCGGGAGGGGCGATTCTCGGGGACCGCATCCGCATGCAGGCTCTTGCGTCTGATCCGCAGGTCTTCATTCGTTCGATGGCGACGCGAGGGGCCCTTGGTGGCCTCTCCCGCGGAACGATTGAGGCGGTCGCAGTTCTTGACGCCGCTGGTTATGATCGGATCCTCATCGAGACGGTCGGCGTCGGCCAGGATGAGGTCGAGGTGGTCAAAGCAGCCGATGTCGCCGTCGTCGTTCTTGTCCCCGGCATGGGGGATGACATCCAGGCGATCAAGGCCGGGATCATGGAGATAGCTGATCTCTATGTCATCAACAAAGCGGAGCGCGAGGGTGTCGAGCGGACCGAGCGCGAGCTGCTGGCCCTGCTCGAGATGGCGGAGAGGCCCGATGGCTGGATTCCCCCAATCGTTCGGACCGTGGCCATTCGCAACGAAGGAGTGGAGGCACTCGCCGCTGCGATCGATCGCCATGCCTCCTTTGTCGGTGACACCGATCCGACTCGGCCAGCCAAGAGGGCCAAGCGGCAGCAGATCACCGAGCAGCGCATTCTCGATCTGCTCCGCGACCGGATTGTTCGTCAGGTCCTGCCGACCCTGCTTCCCGGGGATCGGCTGGCCAGCTTGGCCTCAGCGGTCGTCTCGCGTCAACAGGATCCCTACACGATCGTCGATCAACTGCTGGCCAGCCTGCCAGACCATCCACTCAGGCCAAGGTGGCCACGAGAGGCGAGTCCGGACCAGTCCCAGAAGATCGCTTCCAATGGTCGAGGAGAGATGAAAAACGGTCACGTCAATCAACTGAGCCATCTTGGCATCGCGGTCGAGTCGATGGAAGAAGCGCTTCACTTCTGGCGAGACACCCTGGGATTCGACCTGACCGGAATGGAGACGGTCGAGGACCAAGGAGTCCGCGTCGCCTTTCTCCCGGTTGGCCCGGACGGGGGCAGTCGCATCGAGCTTCTCGAAGCGACCTCCGCAGATACCCCCGTCGGTCGGTTCCTGACCCGGCGCGGACCTGGCATCCACCATCTCTGCCTGGAGGTCGACGATCTCGCGGCGATGCTCGATCGGCTCAAGGCCGCTGGTGTTCCGCTCCTCGACGAGGAGCCAAGGAGAGGTGCCGAGGGGGCGCTCGTCGCCTTTGTTCACCCACGTGGAACCGGGGGGATCCTTCTCGAATTGACACAACCCCAGATGGCTTCGCCATCCCCTGGTTCTTCTTGACACCGGAAGAAGATTTCCCCGCCTTGTGCTGCAGGATCTCCCCTCCGCGAGCCACAGGCACGGGCATTTTGGCTTGGGCTTGCGGAATGGCTCCCGTCTCTCCCGCCAGCCCTCTTATCGATCTGAGACGATTTCATTGAGGAGTGTCCCTTGAAACGAGAGAATGCCTGGAAGATCACCCTGCTCCTTCTCCTGAGTTCCGTCATCACTGCGGGTTGCTCTCGCCTGAGCCAGTTGTGGAAGAGCGAGTATGCGACGATCGAGCCGATCGAGATCACCTCGCGCGTCGATACGCTGCCCGACAATCAGCGCCGCACCCTTGCCCAGGGTATGGCCCAGCGCAAGGATCTGATCGAGCAGTTCAAGAGGGCCTATGCCCTCGCGCAAGCTGCCGAGGATGAAGGGCTCCACAAGTCTGATACTTTCCAACGCCGCCGTACGATCAGTGAAAATCAGGCTTTGGCTGCCGCCTTCTCAGAAAAGGACAACATGTTTACGGTCGATCGGGAGGCGTTGACCCGCTACCTCGACCGTCACCGCCAAGAGTTTGACGCTGATTATTCCTTGATCCAAGGGGCGAACACCGAAGAGGCAACCGAGGAGCAGAAGGAGCTGGCGGCTCTTCAGTGGGCAGAACTTCGCATCCGAGCCGAGAAGGGGAGGGAAGCCGGGCTTGATCAGACCCCTGCCTTCAAGGCGCGCTTGAAGTTCAGCCTCGCCAATATTCTGGCCAATCTGTACACGGAATTTCTCTACAAAAAAGTGGTTCTCTCCGCTGAGGAGAAGAGCAAGTATCTCGCCGAGAACCCCGTGGCGGACGTGGAGAAGCTGCGAGGCATTGCTCAGCAATTGCTCGACCAGGTCAAGGCAGGGGCCTCTTTCGAGCAGCTCGCTGACCAGAACAACATGGACGGAACACGTGGGGCCGGGGGACAGCTCGACTGGCTCCGAAAAGGCCAGCTCGATCCTGAATTCGAAAAGGTCGCCTTTGCTTTGAAAAAAGGAGAGATGGCTCCGGAGTTGGTGCGATCCGAGTATGGATTTCACGTTCTTCGCCTGGAAGACCGTCGCACCGTGCAGGGCCAACCGGCTTCACCTGAGACCAGTGGGCCCACCGAGGAGATCCTCACACGCCACATCTTCATCAGCACCCAGGAAGCGGACGCATACGAGACCAAGTTGAAGGAAGAGAAGATGAAGCGGGCCATTGAGGACGCTACGCTCAACTTTCCCGTGGAGGCGCCGCGAGATTTTGCTGTCAAGGTCGAGGGGCTCGCTCCATTTCGTGCACCACGTTTGGGAGGCGGAACCGGCGGAGCCATGCGATCGGATGATCCTGGTATGAATCGCTGATTGATTGCGGGAGGGAGACGTTGGAATGACAAGCAAGGATCGAGCACAGATTGGAATCATCGGAGGCAGTGGTCTCTACCAGATGGAGGGGCTGACTGAAGTGCGGGAGGTGCAGTTGGAGACGCCGTTTGGACCTCCATCGGACGCCTTCATTCTGGGGACGCTGGAGGAGACGCCGGTCGCCTTTCTCGCCCGGCATGGCCGTGGGCATCGGTTGCTCCCAACCGAGATTCCCTACCGCGCCAATATCTATGCGATGAAGATGTTGGGAGTGGAGCGGATCCTCTCGGCTTCGGCGGTCGGATCGCTGCAAGAGCAGTATGCGCCGACTGACATCGTCATCCCGGATCAGTTTCTGGATCGGACGCGAGGGCGAATCTCGACCTTCTTTGGGGAAGGCATCGTCGCGCACATCACCTTTGATCATCCGGTCTGCCGAGTGGTCGGAGAGGCGATGGCCGCCTCTGGAGAAGAACTGGGGGTGACGGTCCATCGCGGCGGAACCTACCTCTGCATGGAAGGGCCAGCCTTCTCGACACTTGCCGAATCGAGGCTCTACCGACAGTGGGGGATGGATGTCATCGGCATGACCAACCTGCAGGAGGCCAAGTTGGCCCGGGAGGCTGAAATCTGCTACTCCACGTTGGCCCTGGTGACGGACTATGACTGTTGGCACCCCGAGCACAGTTCGGTGACGGTCGAGATGATCCTCGATTATCTGCATCGGAACGCCGTCAATGCCCAGCAGATCATCCGCCATTCGATCCGACGTTTGCAGCAGCTCCCACGATCCTGCAAATGCGCAACGGCACTGCGCCACGCGATCCTCACGCAGCGAGACCTGATTCCAGCGGCGACGCGCTGCAAGCTCGCGGCGATTCTCGATCCAGTGTTGGGAGGTGACGATTGAAGAGAGGCCCGGTGAAACTGGTCATCAAGGGGAGACGTGCGTGGCGGTATGGAGTTTCCCTGCTCCTCCTGACGTGCAGTCTGCTCTCCTTTGTCGAGGCATCGATTCGCCACATGCCGCAAGGTCCCGGACGGGGTCCGATCACCGCCCCCCGGGATCCCGAGCTGGAGAAGCAGTCGCAACGCAACCTTGAGGTCGCCAAGTTCTACTTCTACAAACGCAAACCAGAGAAGAAGGATCAAGCCGCCTGGGAACGGCTCAACAAAGCGGTCGAGAGCCGATTGATGGAGATTGTTGATACGCACCCAGATTTCGGCCGGATGGACGAAGTCTACTTCATGCTGGGGGAGGTCTATCAGCGGGCCGGAGATCTGCCCGCGGCCCGTGAGAACTGGGCGCGGGTTACACAGAACTATCCGGAGAGCCAATTTCTGGCGCGGGCCCAGAAGCGAATGAACGAGACGGCGTCCTCCCCCGGCAAAGAGCCGAAGTGACCCCCGCTCGATTAAACTGAGAAGAGAAGAAAGGAATCAGAGATCCATATGTCAACCCCTCATCCCTCCAATCCTTTACTGGTGGTCGGTTCTGTGGCCATCGACTCCATCCGGACCCCCTTTGGGGAACGGGAACGCAGCTTGGGAGGAGCCGCGCTCCATTTTTCCGTCTCCGCCTCCTTTTTTACGGAAGTAGGTGTGGTGGCAGTCATTGGGGACGATTTCACGGCGGAGGATCAAGCGGTCTTCTCCGAGCGGGGGATCGATACGGAGAACCTGCATCGGGTGCCGGGAGGGCAGACCTTCCGCTGGACGGGGGAGTACGGGTACGATCTCAACACCGCCCACACCCTTGACACGCAGCTCAATGTCTTTGCCGAGTTCAATCCGCAGCTCTCGTCACGCGCCCGGCAGTCTCCGTTTCTTTTCCTGGCCAACATTCAGCCGGGGGTACAGCGGAGGGTACGGGAGCAGGTCGACGCCCGCTTTGTCGCGATGGACACGATGAACTTCTGGATCGAGGGGGCGAGGGAAGAGCTGTTGCAGACAATCGGGGTGGTCGATGCCCTCTTGATCAACGACGCGGAGGTGCGCGAGCTGGCGGGAGAGGCCAATCTGATCCGGGCGGCGCGAAAGGTGCTGACCATGGGGCCCCAGATGGTAGTGGTCAAGCGGGGGGAGTATGGCGCCGCCTTCTTCACCCGCGACAGCTACTTTGCGACGCCCGCGTTTCCATTGGAGAGCGTCTTCGACCCAACTGGCGCGGGAGACAGCTTTGCCGGGGGCTTCATGGGCTACCTCGCACAATGTGGAAAGATCGATGAGACGGCCCTGCGGCAAGCGGTCATCTACGGTTCGGTGATGGCCTCGTTCAATGTCGAGGAGTTCAGTTGTGACCGGCTGCGCCGGTTGCAGCCGGAAGAGATCCGCGAGCGGTTTCGACAGTTCAAGGAGTTCACTCACTTCGAGATCTAAGGGATGCGTTTTGACAAGTTCCAGGCGTGCGGCAATGATTTCCTGGTGATCCGGGAGTCAGAACCGGGATGGCTGACCGAGCGCGGACCCGCCTTCTTTGCGCGGCTCTGCGATCGCCATTTTGGAGTGGGGGCGGATGGGGTCGAGGTCTTGGCGGCGGAGCTGCCTCAATTGGCGGCGGAGCTGCCTCAATTGGCGGCGAAGCTGCCGGGAGAAGAGGCCGCACCAACCCTCGACGCGACGATTCGCCTCTTCAA
>JBMOHS010000175.1:0-7980 GCA_049317725.1 Blastocatellia bacterium | reverse complement strand
AAAAGGCCACAGCGATTTGTAGGGGCAGGCCTTGTGCCTGCCCTCGTCTCGTTAAAGGAGCGTTGGGGCAGCCACCAGGGTTGCCCCTCCAAATCGTACCAGCCGTATTGAGAAGAGGCAGGTGGGCCGTCACCCTGGGCGGGCCAGACTTTTCCCCACGGCGGGCGAAAGTCCGGGGCGGACTCTTCTCTTCCCGACGATTGCTGGCTATAGTACGCATCTGCAGGAAGACGATCCGTCCCCCATCAACGATTGAGGCACAACACATCGCGGAGGAACCAGGCATGATTCGACTGACAGTCAATGGCGAGAAGCGCCAGTTCGACGGCGATCCGGAGATGCCGCTTCTCTGGTATCTGCGGGAGGAACTGCAATACACCGGCACCAAGTACGGTTGCGGGCAGGGGCTCTGCGGAACCTGCACAATCCACCTCAACGGCAAGGCCGTGCGGAGCTGCCAGACGCCGGTCAGCCGTGCGGCCAACCAAGCGATCACCACCATCGAGGGCTTGAGCGCGACCGCGACCCATCCGCTGCAGGAGGCTTGGCGCGAGCACCGCGTCCCGCAGTGTGGCTACTGCCAGAGCGGCCAACTGATGCAGGCGGCGGCCCTCCTCTCCGAGAAGGCATCCCCCTCCGACGAGGAGATCGAGACCGCCATGCGCGGCAACATCTGCCGCTGCGGTACCTACCAGCGCATCCGCGCCGCCGTCAAGGATGCGGCTGCCAAGATGGCCACCCAGCCACGCCCCGCCACGAAAGGAGCACGGTAACCATGCAGAAGATCGAAGCTCTTCCCCGCCGCACCTTCCTGGCCCACCTCGTCTCGTCGAGTGCCTTTCTGATCGGCGCCCGCGCCGGCGTGCTCGACTTCACCGGCGCGACCACGGCCGAGCGCGTCAGCGACGCCGATCAGGCCGCCTGGAATCCCAACGTCTACCTGGGGATCGAGAGCGATGGCCGCGTCATCCTCATCATGCACCGTTCCGAGATGGGGACCGGATCGCGCAGCGTCCTTCCGATGATCCTCGCCGAGGAGCTCAACGCCGATTGGCGGCGCGTCAAGCTCGAACAGGCGATCGGCGATCCCAAGTACGGATCGCAGAACACCGACGGCTCCTGCTCGATCCGCGACTTCTACGACACCTTTCGCGAGGCCGGCGCGACCGCCCGGCTGATGCTCGAGCGCGCCGCCGCCCAACGCTGGGGCGTCCCCGCCGCCGAGTGCCGTGCCGAGAACCACGCCGTCGTCCATGGCCCGTCGCGGCGCCAGCTCGGCTTCGGTGAACTGGCCCTCCTCGCCCGGCAGCAGCCCGTCCCGAAGAAGGAGGAGCTGACCTTCAAGTCCCGCGCCGACTACCGCTACGTTGGCAAGGACCTCCCGACCGCCGACCAGGACAGCCTCCTCAATGGCACGGCCATCTTCGGAGTCGACGCGAGCCTGCCCGGGATGGTCCACGCCTCGATCGAGCGCTCTCCGGTCTTTGGTGGCAAGCTGAAGGGCTACGATGACCGCGCGACCAAGGCCGTCAAGGGCGTCCTCGGTACCGTCACCATCCCGGACCTGCGCGGTCCGACCATGTTCCAGCCGCTTGGCGGTGTCGCCGTCCTCGCCACCAGCACCTGGGCTGCCGCCAAGGGACGCGAGAAGCTCTCGGTCGAGTGGACCGCGAGCCCCAACGCCGCCTACGACTCCGCGACCTTCAAGGCCTCACTGATTGAGACCGTCCGCCAGCCCCAGAAGGTCGTCCGCAACGTCGGCGATGTCGACGCCGCCCTGGCCCGGGCCACCCGGACGCACGAGGCCCTCTACTATGCCCCCCATCTCGCGCACGCCCCGATGGAGCCCGTCGCCGCCGTCGCCGAGTACAAGGACGGCAAGGTCGTCTGCTACGCCAACACCCAGAATCCACAGGCCGTCCAGGATACCGTCGCCCAGGCCCTGGGCATCGACAAGAAGAATGTCGAATGCCACGTCACCCTCCTCGGCGGTGGCTTTGGCCGCAAGTCGAAGCCCGACTATGTTGCCGAGGCGGCCCTCCTCTCCAAGTCTGTCGGGAAACCAGTCAAGGTCATCTGGAGCCGCGAGGACGACATCCGCTTCGACTACTACCACACCGTCGCCGCCATGTACCTCAAGGCCGGCCTCGACGAGAAGGGCAAGCCCAACGCCTGGCTGCAACGCGTCGCCTACCCCTCGATCGGGACCACCTTCAACCCGGCGGCAACCCACGCCGAAGCCTTCGAGATGATGATGGGCTGGAACGATGTCCCCTTCGACATCCCGCACCACCGCGCCGAGAACGGCCCCGCCAAGAACCACGTCCGCATCGGCTGGCTGCGCTCCGTCGCCAACATCTACCAAGCCTTTGCCATCCACTCCTTCGTCGATGAGCTGGCGACGCTGGCCAAGCGCGACTCCGTCGAGTACCTCCTCGACCTGCTCGGCCCGGCCCGCACCCTGCGCCTCGGCTCCGACTACATCAACCACGGCAAGTCGCAGGACGACTATCCCCTCGACATCGGCCGCTACCGCCACGTTCTCCAACTGGCCGCCGAGAAGGCCGGCTGGGGCAAGAAACGCCCCGCTCCCGGAAGGGCTCTTGGCGTCGCCGTTCATCGCAGCTTCCTGACCTACGTCGCCGTCGTCGCTGAGGTCGAGGTCGGCACCGGTGGCCGCGTCCGCATCCCCTCGATGGAGATCGCCGTCGATGCCGGCACCACCATCAATCCGGATCGTGTCAAATCCCAGTTCGAGGGCGCCGGCGTCTTCGGGGCGAGCATCGCCCTCATGAGCGCCATCACGGCCAAAGAGGGCGTCATCCAACAGTCCAACTTCCACGACTATCGCGTCGCCCGGATGAACGAGGCCCCGACGCAGGTCAATGTTCACCTCGTCGAGAGCACCGCGCCGCCCGCCGGCGTCGGGGAGCCCGGGGTCCCTCCCGTCATCCCCGCCATCTGCAACGCCATCGCCGCCGCCACCGGCAAACGCATCCGCGAACTGCCGATCGGTCGCCAACTCGCCTGAGCGGGAGCGGAACCTCCTCCGCGCCCTGAATCGTCAAAGGCCGGATGCTCCCCCTCGGAACATCCGGCCTTTGACCCAATTCTCCCTGCCCTCTCTTACGCCTGGCTCGTCCCCGACGCCTCCTCCGCTCGCTCACTCGGCAACTGCCACGCCAAGACCATCGACGGCAAGGCCATGGCCAGCATCAGATAGGGGATCGCCACCGCTGAGACGAGACGACTGGTCCCACCCTCCTGCCCTCCCAACCGGTAGACCAACAACACCAGCGGAAAGACCGCAAACGACAACCAGCGATAGGCCACCAGATACCCGGCGTTCCGCAGCGAGATCAACCGCTCATCCAACAACTCATCCGGCGCGTCGGCGATATGCCGCACCGACTTCCGCAGGACAAAGTAGAGCACCAGCAATCCAACCAAGGCGAAGATCTCGGTGTAACTCTGCCCCTTTCGCCAATCCATCCAGACCTGACTGGCTGACTGCAAGAGCACCAACGCCGCATACCCCATCACCAAGGCCCGCCTCATCCCCTGCTCCCGTAAACGCGTCGGACGCCGATCCGAGAGACTCCGCACCACCTCGTCCCGCGTCACCCCTTCCACCCAGTAGAACCGCTTCTCCCGCTTCGCTTCCATCTCAGCTCCTCTCTCTCTCGTCCGTTTCTCCTCCCAGCGGGGTGATCGAGAAGATCTCCTCCACCCGCCGGTCGAAGACCTTCGCGATCCGCAACGCCAGCAACAGGCTTGGACTGTACTCTCCCCGCTCGAGGTACCCGATCGTCTGATAGTGCACCCCCAGCTCTTCCGCCAGCTCCTGCCGCGTCATCCCTCGCGCCTGCCGCAACTCCTCGACCCGATTGAATACTGGCTCCTCTTTTTGTCGACTCATAGGCGCGTATTATCCATGCTACATAGCATTCATGCAACAAACAGAAGGAAAAAAGGTGAGGATGGAGCAAGAGGGGGTGACTTCCCAGGGGGAGGATGTCAGGGGGTCCAGTCATTGAGCTGGCGCTGAGGGAGAATCGACGGCTCGGAGTGGGACCGCCAGCGCCAGACGACGTCACCCTCTTGAACGAGCTCGTCGAGTGGGCGAACTCCCCAGAAGCTCAGTTCAAGAGGTCGTCATCGGCATCTTCGGCCGACTGGTGGTGCAGCAATCGCACTTGGGCAATCTTCGACGCGGCCTCCTCTTTGGAGATGACCTCCTGCTCTGCCAGCCAGACGAACTTGCTGATCTCGCTCTGGAGATCGTTGTCGACGTTGATATCTCCAAGCAATTCTCGCAACTGTCGCTTCCGTCGAGGCGACAGTTCTCGGACGATCCCAACCCTCCCTCCCGCAGCGTGCCGGGCAGCGAGAAACCGTCTTCACCACCGGGCAGGCCACATCAGCAGCCTGCCCGGTGCACAACGGTTCAATCCTGGCTGGTCGAGGTGATCGACGGAACTCCTTCTCTCAACCCTGTCTGGCGATCGAAATATGCCTCAACGCTCTTCGATTTCCAGAGGACGATCGCGGCAGCGAGGTTGATCGCGTAGATCGGGGTCGTGATGACAATGACGGCGATATTGCCAGAGAGAAGCGTGCCGAGAATCAACCACACCGATCCCAGGCCAAGGGAAAAGATGCCGTAGGCCCGTGCTCTTCCGTATCCCTTGTAGAGCAAAACGGCCAGCACAACCGGGACGATCACCTGAACCCACCCCAAGCCGGTCGAGGGCACCGGTGACACCAGTAACAGAATGGCCATCAGAAGTGCCGGGATGCCTACCACCAAGGCGATTGCGATCGTAATTTTTCGACCTTGAACCTGTTCGGGAGTCATATCTCTTGTCTCCAATCGGTGTACGATTCTCGATGGCCGGTCAATCGGGCAGACCCGGGACCGTCCGTGTTGTGATGGTTGTTGAGCCGCATTTTGAGGAGCCCGGCCCAATCCAGCGGACGGACGCAGGTGGCTCCGAATGGCTGACAGAAATCATCTTCAGTCGGATGAGTTCCCACGCCAGGGCATCCGTGCTGCCGGTGCGGGGTCAAAGAAGACGTTCTCTCCTCCAGCTTATGGGATGCAATCTGACGTCGGGGCTTTCTCGTTCGAGTGACAAGCAGCCTGCCATGATTTTCGACGGGGCAATCTGAATCTTGTCGAAGGCAGCGCTACCCTTGGCGACCGGAATGACGGTAACAGAGAGTCAGACCTCGGTCAATTCCCATATTTTAGCGACGGCACGACGCGGCTGGCAGGTCTGGTGAGGGGGAGTGCAGCTACGTTTCGAGCCATCATCGCCCATTTCCGGAGAGCTCGTCTCTCCGTTGAAGAGGTGTCTGGATGAGAGAGTGGAACAGGGCCCTTCTGCGGGGAGGCTCGGGCAGTGCGTGTGTCGCAGCGCAGCGTCACCCAGCGGCGACGGCCATCGACGTGAAACCAGCGCTCGGCCGTCAGTCCTTCCGGTTGGATCTCGGTCAAGACGAGAACCTCATCCGAGACCATGTACTGTCGTGGTGTGTCGGCAGGCCTTGGTACTTCATCGTGCGCAGAGGGTGAGGCAACGATTCGGCTTGCGATCAAGGGTCAATTACGGGCACGGGTTCCCTCCAGTTCGCAGAATGCTGCCAGCACTCAGCGTGCCGTCCGCCCCCTCGATCGTGATCTCTCCCGGCAACGGGCCATCGAAGAGGTTCAACCAGCCGAGCAAAACGCTGCGGCCCAGCCCGGGTGACCACGTACTGGGGGTCAGGTCCCCCGCATACTCGCCAGCCCGCCAAAGGACCGCCGAATCCTTTTGCCCCTGCTCAATCTTCCACTTCCCGCCCAAATCGATCACCTATCGCCCTGGGAAGCTTCAAAAAAGCCATTCCCTGCTGTACCCTTTTTATCATCGTGGGGTCGCTACTGGACCCAGCCACTTTCAGATCTGTCAATGGAGAGCGCTGCCATGATCATTCCCACTAGCAATGCTGACTGCCTTCTTCGCCCCTTGCGCGAGGGGGACCAAGAGGACATTGTGCTGCACGGCAACAACCGGAAGATCTGGCGTAACCTGACCCACATCTTCCCGCATCCCTACACCCTGGCTGACGCGGACCAGTGGGTAGTCTCATCCAACAGCGATCCGCGCAGCCTCCACCTCGCCATCGAGCTGCAGGGTCAGGTCGTCGGGATGGTCGGTGCGCAAGCTGGAACGGGGATCTCGGAATCGACGGCTGACTTTGGCTACTGGCTGGGTGAGCCGTTCTGGGGGCAAGGGTGGACTACGCTCGCGGTCTCGGCCTTCAAGCAGCACGTGGTCCAGTCAAGGCGCTTCGTACGGCTGCAGGCAACGGTCTTTGCCTGGAATCCAGCCTCCATGCGGGTGCTCGAGAAGAATGGATTCTCGCGAGAAGGGGTTCTTCGCTGCAGCGTCTCCAAGGATGGAGAACTGATCGACAGTGTCATGTACGCCTGCATTCTTGCGTGATCGATGTCCCGTGCCGCGCTCCGTTGCTTTCGCCGCCATCGCCTCCTGTGGGTCTGACATCGACGAAGGCGACAACGTCGACCCTCCAGACTCGCGCGAGCTGGTCGTTGCATCCCTCCAAATGGCCAAGCGAGATGGTTGCAGATCTTTTCTCACGCCTGCAATCTGCTCCAGACTTTCTTGACATAGTTCTTTGTTTCTACTGGCAAGTTGATCGTACGACTTTCATCAGCGGCCAACAGCTCCTCCCAAGTGTTTGCCTTGGCCTGCCTCATCGCTTTTCGCAATGCAGTTGGTCCCATGTTATACGCAGCGATCGCCAATTTTACATCTCCAAATCCATTGACTTGCTGCTGCAGATAGAGGCTTCCTCCCTCCACGTTCTGCTGTGGATCGTTATGGTCCACGCCCATCAGTTTTGCGGTAGCAGGCATTAACTGCATCAACCCGTGAGCCCCCTTCGAACTTGTGGCTGATGGATTTCCGGCACTTTCCACTTCGATGACCGCTCGAACCTGGGCTGGATCGGCAAAGCCTTCCCCAACAGGAATTCTCACCATTCTCCCTCTTATCTGTAATGGTTTGACATTGTCAGTCGACGATGTTGCTGTCAGCGAGTTGGCTAAGGGGAAGGGGACCGGTACCGACTCAGTCAGTGACTTTGCCTCGACTACACTGCCGAAAATGGCCTTTGGTAAGGGTAGGGAGACAATACCACTTTCAACGGCAAGTGGAGCAGACAAGGTTAATCCCAGCGAGGTGATGATCAACCCAAACGAGACGAGATTGAGGCTGTTTGAACGAAGACCACATTGTCTGAAGATGCCGCGCACAGAATGTTTGTTCATCATTGGCTCCACCTCTCTTTGAGTCAGGTTCGGCTGATACGCAGGCCCCCTGGATTGAGTTGTCAAGCAGCGTGTGAGCCCTGCCAGTACTGGTCGGTACAAACCGGGCCTGGATTTATTGACCAACAGTCCGTGACCGACCAGTGACAGGCTGTTCTCAATTCACCAAGCGATCGACCTCTCCGAAGTGGATCAACCACGGTTCTATGTTTTGAATTTTTATGGGGCAGGCTGATGGAGGGGGCGAGGGGAAGAGCAATCGTCACCCGATGGGAGGCTGATCGGCCCATCCTGGCGCCGGGGAAATCGGCCACAAAGCGTTGACAGAGATCTCTCCACGACTCTGCCGCATTGGCTCAGGGTGCAGAGAATGGGGAAGGGGAATGGAGAATTGAGAATGGAAAATTGAGAATGGAGAAGAGTCGTTCGTCCTGATTTTTGAGACACATGGGATAACTACAAGGGTTGGGCGTGACAGATCTCTGGCAGCAAGCCTGAAGACAACGATGCGGGCCGGAGGCCCGCGCACCCAGGGGGCGCCCTCCCTCGCCCCTCTTCCCTGTGGGCCCGGTTGTTTTTTCTCACGCGAAGACGCGAAGCCGCTAAGGTTTTCGGGAAGAAGAATAAACCAGAACCCCTCT
>JBMOHS010000174.1:0-8129 GCA_049317725.1 Blastocatellia bacterium | reverse complement strand
CGAGCGGAAGATCGAGACGTCGAATCCTTCTACCCCTTCCACCCCTTCCACCCCTCCAGAGGGCGTGGGGGTCTCAGGCTCGGCTGACGCGCGGCCACATCAAGAGCTTGTCGAGTCGGCGCTCAATCGGATTCGGCGCACCACGGCCGACCTGACTGGCGCTGTGGCAGCCCCGCGTGCGACACCGGTGCCCCCTCCCGTGCGGACACCCGCCGCCCGGGAAGAAGTCCCTCGCCCGACCCCTCCCATTCGAGTCGAAGAACGTCTGCCGGACGTCGCGACGCCAGCGTCCCTTCCAGCCGCTCCAGCGGCCCGTCAGCGGGAAGCCCTTCCCCCGACGCCTAGCGTCATCCGGGAGAGGAGTGAGGGAAGGCAGGTGGTGACAGTCCCCCCGACCGCCCCACCGACACGCGCCAAGACGACAGATGAACTGGTGCAGGATGCGCGCCGCTTGGCTCCGCCGCCGGCCCCACCCATCGAAGAAGTGCCGGAACGGGAACGGGTCAGCCAACCGCCCCTTCGCCCACGCGTTGAGACGGAGATCATTCCGCTCTCCTCGCTGCTCCGTTCGCTGGGGATGCAGGAAGAGCGCCCTGCCTCCTTCTGGATCCGCAGCATGGCCGGGGGATGGGACCTTGAGGTCCTGGCAGTCGCCTACCTGCCCATCTTTGCGAGCTATGCCACGGTCAACACCATTCTCGCCCGCGAGACGCTCGTCGTCTTGGCTGCCCTGCTGGTCGTGCTCGTCTTCGTCTACCAATCGGTTACTCTCCTCCTGGCGGGACGGACCTTTGGCATGGCCATGCAGCAACTACGCTTGGCACCACTCGCCGCAGGAGAGACCCGCATCTACTGGCACCAACACCTGCGACGCGCCGCTGGTGCCACCGTGGCCTTCTGCTGCCCCCCGCTCAACCTGCTGGCGCGCGCACTCCACCGCCGGGGACTTTCCATTCCGGACCAGTTCTCGGGAACGATCCCAGTCGAGGTCTCACGAACCCCCCGTACTCGGTAGGAGAGAGGTCGACGCGTGCGAAGAGGGGCCCCCCAAGCGGGGGGCGCTTTGCCGCAGGTGCCTGCCTTCCCTTCCCTGCCCGTCTTTTGCAAGACCAGCGTCCCCCTGCAGTAGACTGATGATGGACATCTTCCTTCTGCAAGCCCTGATCGACGAGATGTCACCGTGGATCGTTGGACGATCTGTCGGACGGATCGACCAGCTCGGCGCGACAGACCTCCTGCTCGACCTGCACCTGCGGGATGGTCGTCGGCTCCACCTCTCGACAGACCCGCAGCGATTGGCCTGCTACCTGACCGATCGGACTCACCGTCAGTTTTCCACTGGGTCACGCAGTGATACCCCAATGGTCGCGCTCCTCAAGAAGCATCTCGAAGGAAGGCGACTCCGCGAAGTGATCCCCCTCGGCTACGATCGCGTCGTCCGGTTTGTCTTCACCAGAGAGGTGGAGGCTCCTGAAGAGGAGGGAGAAGATGGGGAGCGCACGCTGGTGCTCTGGTTGACCGGGCGTTCAGCCAATATCTGGCTGCTGGCTGATGGCGAGGTGCTCACGCTGCTGCGCGAGCGGGAGGGCCGGGGGGAGGGCCCAGGTTATACCGATCCGCGCCCGCCGGGCGATCGGCTCGATCCGACCACCTGCCCGGCGGAGCTGCTTCGCGAGCGGCTGGCACGGGAAGCTCCGGGTACCCCAGATGAGCCAGCCCTCGCGGCGGGCATCGAGCGGTCGCTCATTGGATTCACTCCCCGGCTGTCGCGTGAACTGGCCTTCCGGCTCACCCCGCCCGCCCGCCTCGAGAGCGTCTGGCCCGTAATGCAGGCGCAGCTCTTCCCCACGGCCCCTGGGGTGACCCTCTACTCCAGCCCCACTTGGGAGGAGCTGCAGCGGGAACCCGCCCGGGCAGAGATGCAGTTGACGCTGAGCGTGATCCCGTTGACGCACCTCTCCGATCTCTGCGCCGTCAGCTTCGCCTCTGCCAACGAGGCCATGTCCCGCTTCCAGACCTTCCTCGACGAACGGGCGGCAGTCCGCGCTCTCCAGCAGCGCATCCAGACCCATCTCACCACCCGACGTCGCAAACTCGAAGCCCTTCTCGCCAATCTCGACCGGGAAACAGCCAAATACGCCAAGACCGAGCAATGGCAGCGGCAGGGGGAGCTGCTCCTCGCCAATGCCCATCAGGCGATCCTCACGGAGAATGGGACGTTCCTCGTCGTCAACTTCTTCGACGAGGCAGAGGAGCTGGTTGAGATCGACACCGCTGGAAAGAAGGAGCCCCAGGAGGCAGCCGAGCACTACTTCCGCTTGGCCCGCAAGGGACGCCACGCCCGCTCGTCGATCGAGGCCCGCCGGCCGGCAATCCTGGCAGAGTTGCAGAGCCTTCACGCTACCCGGAATCTTGCCAACGAGGCGACCTCGCACGCCCCCCTTGAGGCGCTCGCGCTCTCCCTCGGGCTTGCCGGTCCACTGACCGCCTCCCCCGCCAAGCCCCCCGCTGCCGGGCGGCCACTAGATAAACGCGAGGCGATCCCGGGTGTCCGCCGCTATCGCTCGAGCGACGGCTTCGAGATCCTCGTCGGCAGAACCGACCGCGACAATGACCACCTCACCAACCGGATCGCCCGCTCGCACGACCTCTGGCTGCACGCCGCCGACTACCCCGGCTCCCACGTCATCCTGCGCAACCCGCGCCGGCTCCCCATCCCTTTCCGCTCCCTCCAGGAGGCCGCTCAGCTCGCTGCCAAGTTCAGCCAAGCTCGCGAGGCTCCCAAGGTCGCCGTCCACTACTGCGAAAAGAAGTTTGTCACCAAGCCGAAAGGGTTCCCACCCGGCCAGGTCCGCCTCGCCTCGTTCAAGACGATCCTCGTTGAACCGGGCGAGCCCGCTGAGCGACTCCTCGCGAACTGAAGAGACCGATCCGCAGGTTTCTGCAGATTTCCAGGGATGAACGCTGATTCAGGCAGATATTCTGCGGGCCCTTCCGTTTCTTCGCTCTGACCATCCATCCGGTTTTCATCTGTGAGAAGCTGCAGAAGCTGTGGTAGAATTTTTCTTCGATTTACGCTAACTTTAAATTGACATCGTTCAACAAAAGAACGAAAGCTTTACGGTAGATAGTCCCCGTTGAATCTGTCCTTGAACTGCTAAGCGCGAAATGTCGGCAAGACAGCGCACGTGATGCGATACGTCCTCGGAAAACTTGAGCTTCACACCGCCTTGCGCCAGCTCTCCTTTGACGGCGAACCCATCCCGGTTAGTCAACTGGCGATCGATATTCTGCTCTTTTTGATTGAGCGAAATGGCGAAGTGGTGTCGAAGAGCGAGTTGCTGCAGGCGGTTTGGCCAGAGGAACCGGCGAATGAGATGAGGCTGGTCAAGCAGATTAGCCTGCTCCGTCAGTTGGTCGAGAGGTTCCCCTCTGCACCGTCCATTATCGTCACCGTCTCTGGATCGGGGTACCGTACGGATCGATGGGAATTCAGACCGACCAGCACGCCAACGGTCGAAGCAGTCGCGGATGCGGAGAGCAGCCGAACGCCCCCCGAGAAAGAGTCCCCCACCAACTCCGTGCCCGGAAAAAGGACGACCCAACCAACAGCAATCAAATGGACTTCCCGTTGGAGGAGCGGACTTCGGCTGCACTGGAGACGGGCTGCGCTCTCTATGCCGTTCGTTCTCTTGTTGATCTATGTCTTTCTCTCGATCGTCAGCCAGATTGAGGTTCGTTACAAATTTGGCCCGTCCGGGATCGTTAAGGCGCGAACCAATCAAGGATTCAAACGCAACCTGAACATCTCGCGAGATGGCCGAGTGCTCGCCTACTATGAGTCGATGGAACCTGATGGGGCCAGTCAGCTTGTGATGGTCAATCTGACCGACCAAAGTGTCACACCGATTCCTGGCAACTGGAATGGGGAGGAAGAGATCGCGTGGTCGCCAGACAATCGATCGATCGCCCTGCTTCGTTTCCAAGGAGATGGACAAACCCGAAGGCAGCTCTCGATCTCCTCGCTCGACAGCCAACAGGTCCGAACGATTGGAGAAGTAGCGGCCGGTGGCATCGATTGGGCCCCGAATGGACAACAGATTGCCGTCTGTGAGCAGATCACGGAAAGAGGTCTGCCCGATTCCGGAAGTATCCGGATCCAGCTCCTCGCCGTCGACAGGTCGAGCCGCAAACAAGTGACTGGTAACCCCACCCGGGGCAGAGTGATCGATTCCCGCCCGCGCTTCTCGCCGGATGGATCCCGCCTCGCCTTCCTTCGCCGCCATCTGGCAGACCAAAGTCTGGAAATTCGTCTGGTCGACCTTGCCAAGGGAGAAGAGCGCCAGTTGATCCAAGAACCTGGGAAACTTGGGGAACCTGTGGAGATCTCTGACCTCGACTGGTCTCCCAATAGCCAAGAGGTTCTCTTCCTGTCGAACCGAAATGGGAGACCACAATTGTGGCGCGTCTCTTCCGACAACAGCGCAGCAAAGCCATCTCCTGATCTGGTGACGATGATCAGCGACCCCATCCACTCCTTCAGCATCTCCGATAGAGGAGATCTGGCCTACGTCTGCCTTCCTGAGAGCAAGTCGCAGATCGATCTGATTCCCTTTCCGGAAGAATCGCTCGATTCGCTCTTCCATCGTCGCCAGGGACCAGGCGATGTTCCCTGCACAATCTGCTCGAGCAACTCCACTTATGCGCCAGCATTCTCACCGGATGGCAACCAGATCGCTTTCCTCTCCACCCAATCCGGCGCAGAGGAGATTTGGATCGCCAACGCGGACTGCACCAATTACCGCCAACTGACATTTCTCAACCAGTCAGGCCTCAACCGTCTGACTTGGTCAGGGGATGGAACCAGAATCGCGTTCGACCAGCAGATCGGTGGTCAATTCGACCTCTTCCATTTCAATCTGGCCAGTGGCCGGATCCATCGGTTGACCGATACCGCCGGAGACGAGTTCTCCCCCATCTGGTCGCGGAATTCCGGGGCGATCTACTACACTTGGCAGAGCAAGGGGGTGGAGAGGGGGACCTTGCAGGTCCGGCGACTGGATCTGGCGACGGGTCAAACGGACCTTCTCGTCGAAGAGGGCGGTGGCCGATTGGCGCTATCTTTGAATGAGGAGCAACTCTACTTTACCCAGCAGGACCAAATCTGGCGCAAAAATCTGCAGACCGGCGAGGAGCAGCGGCTCGCCCAGCTTGAGGAGATCACGCGTCAAGCCAGCTGGGAGATTAATCGGGATAACATCTACCTGATCAGACGAGAGGATCCAGCCATGCCGGCCCTCTTTTGGTCCGATCTACGGAGCGGAAGAATGGAGAGAGTGGTCGAACTGGACACGCCGGTCTCGAAGTCGAGCCCAAGCTTCGCCATCTCGCCCAACGGCCGGGCTCTCGCCATCACCTCGATCTCGCCCTCATCCAAGGAGATCCGGTTTCTGAAATATTCAGAATGATCCACCACCGCTCTTTCAATTCCGAATCTTCCTCCACCACAGCTGTGGGTTGAGAATTGGCTCGAGGTAGAGTCGATCGACCATATACTCGGAGAATGGTTTCAACCTCCACCCCTCGACCGTCGTCAACTCCCCAACCGATCCCTGGTCAAGGACGATCGACAAAGATCGGTTGTCGGGGGAGAGGGCAAACCCAGCAACGGCAGAGGTCGCGATGCCCTCGATCTGCGCGATTCGCTCCGTCTTCCCGGTCGAGAGGTCAATCTGCTCCAGAACCACATTGCCTGGATTGTCAGACAGAAAGGTGACGCTGGTGGGACTGAATTGAGCGGTGCGTCCGATCATCCACTGGTGGGCGTGCCTCCCCCAACTGCCGGACGTCAGCTGCGGATCGTCGGCCACGCTCAACGAGAAGGCTAAGAGGGCCCCCCCCCGAACGAAACGGAGAATCCGGCCATCGGTGGATCCAACCGGCTCCCGCCCACCGGAGGAGACCACCAAGGCAGACTTTCCACCACCCGACGGGAGACGACGGATCGTCTCCCGTCCATCGACCAGGGCAACGTAGTAGATCAATCGCCCATCGTGTGACCATGAAGGATCTCTGTCCTCTAGATTATTGACAGTCAATCGGAGCGGGACCGAGCCATCGATTCCAATCGTCCAGATCTCCGTTTGATCCCCCACCCGCCCTTCGTAGACAAGGCGCGACCCATCGGGAGACCATCTGAGATGGCCAATCCGGGCGGAATCGAAATCGATCAACTTGGCTTGGCGGGTACAGTCGGAATTCGCGATCCAGATCCCCTCCTTGCCACTCAGGGTCGAGAGATAGGCGACCCGATCTCCGTTCGGGGAGAACTGCGGAGGTTCCTCTCCCTTGGCACCGGGAAGGAGACAACTTCGAGAGCTGTTGACGACCCTTTGGCCGGCCAGGTCGATCAGTCGGACTTGCTCGTCTCTGATTTGGCGCGCATAGGCCAGCAGGGGCGGGTCCGGCAGGGTCGTAAACTGGTTGAGCTGGTAGGGCACTTGGTCAACCAGCCTCGACGGCCCCGTGGTTCCGTAGATTGTTGAAACGAGCCCAGGCAGCCCAAAATGCCAGAGACGCGGCACACCGGTCCGAGTCGAGACCAGATAGAAACCACCCTCGCGCAGGCCCCACCGGAAGAAGCTGATCGCCCCATCCTCGTGCGTGGCCTGGGTGATCCGACCACTCGGAAGATCCAGCAGGTAGATCTCCCCGCAAGGCCCACCCGAGGTGCGGAGAAACGCGATCGTCTCCCGGTAGAGCGCGGCCCGGGGCATCGTGTCGACAGTCCCTGGTGTCACCGACTTCGTCAATGGGGTCAGCGGTCGCCGTGCTGGGGAGCTGAGCGGGAGGAGGAAGAGGACGGTTGACCTCGATCCGAGTCCCTCGGTGCTGTCGGTCGGCTCCAGATCGTTGACGATGAGGCGCCGGCCATCGGGCATCCATCCCAGCGCGCCGCGTGAGCGACCCACCTCCTCTTCTAACCCACTGACGGGATCGACGACGATCACCCGCGCGACCTCACGATCCTCGTTGGACCACCGCAGGAAGGCGAGCCTCTTGCCATCCGGAGACCAGACCGGGTTTCTGTCCGCGTCAGGATGCGTCGTCAATCTGACCCGTTGATCTTGATTGGCCGACTTGAGGTAGATGTCCTCATTCCCTCCCGTTTCCCCCTGACCACTGAAGGCGAGAAACTGACCATCTGGCGAGAACTCTGGATCGAGCTGTTCACTTGGAATCGTGTAGTGGGAAAGGATCTTCAGGCTTCTGACCGAGGATCGGAAGATGATATAGAAGCCAATGACAAATGAGATCGCGAGAAGCAGGGGCACCAGCCCAATCCTCTTGCCTCTCCCCAGTCTGTAGATCGCCCACGAGCGACTGTCATCCGGCGGGAGAGACTCTATGGTCGGGACGGTCTCAACCTCCGTACGATTGGGCGAGCGATCGGGAAGAGAAGCTGAATCCTCTCGGCTGATCTCGAGCAGGAAGAGATACCCGCGCTTCGGAATCGTCAGGATCCAACTCTCCCTCTGGCCAGGATCGTCAATGATCCGCCGTAGTGAGTGGATGGCTTGGGAAAGATTGGAGTCTTCAATCGCTAAACCGGTCCAGGCTTGGTCGAGGATCGCCTCTCGGGTGACTACTTGCCCACGATTCTCGAGCAAAAACAGGAGTACCTCGAAGTGACGAGGTCTGATCTGGACCTGCTCCCCTTGGCGGGTCAACTGCTGTCTCTCCGGGTCGACCCTGAAATCGCCAAATTTGTAGGAACCAACTTCTTTCATGTTCTTATATTCATCTTTCCGATCAGCTCCTGTCAAAAAGGTCGAACCGCAGATTTCTGTGGATGGATGCGGCTTGAGGGGAATGTGGGGATCTTCGGTTTCTGACCTCTTGCCACTCATCCGACTTTCACCGACGAGAACCTGCGGAGACATCTCTTCGCCGACGGAAAAAGTAAGCGGCCAGGCCCCCGATCGCTCCTCCCAGCGGTTTGGCCTGGAGGTCCTTCGGGGTGTCTTACGAGCCGTGGATGCGCATACCGGGCACGGGGTGCATGTAGCGGTCGTCCCAATACTCAACGATCTCATAGAAGCCCGCCACCGTGAACATGACGCAGACGG
>JBMOHS010000173.1:0-8230 GCA_049317725.1 Blastocatellia bacterium | reverse complement strand
GCGGTCAAGAGCCAGTTTGTCAAGCTGGGAACTCCGCTGATGCGCAGCGCCTGGGGCTTCCGGAAGTATGGCCAAGCCGGCATCGACATCTCCGACCTCTACCCGCACCTGGCGACCTGCGCCGATGACTTGGCGGTCATCCGATCCTGCTACACCGAGAGCTTTGTTCACGCCCCGGCGATGTACCAGATGGTCTCGGGCCGCGTCCTCGCCGCGCATCCCAGCCTTGGGTCCTGGGTGACCTACGGCCTCGGCAGTGAGAGCGAGAACCTCCCTGCCTACTGCGTCATGACCCAGCCGGAAGGCCTCCCCGAGGGGGGCGCCCCGATGTGGGGGGCCGGCTACCTCCCGACTGTCCACCAAGGGACGGTGCTGCGCAATGGCACCACTCCGATCCTCCACCTCGCCCCGCCGAAGGAGATCGGACGCAACCAGCAGCGCCGCCTCCTCGACTACCTGCGCGATCTCAACTCCCTTCACGCCCCGGATGGCGATGACGAACTCTCTGCCCGTCTCGCCTCCTACGAGCTGGCCTACCGCATGCAGCAGCACGCCCCGGAAGCGGTCGATCTCTCCCGCGAGACAGCGGCGACCCGGGCCCTCTACGGCGTCGACGAGAAGGAGACCCGCGAGTTCGGTACCCGTTGCCTCCTCGCCCGGCGCCTCGTCGAACGCGGCGTCCGCTTCGTCCTCCTCTTCTCTGGTGGTGGTCCCGTTAGCGTCCAGTGGGATGCCCACGACAACGTCAAGACCAACCACGAACAGATGTGCCGCTGGACCGACAAGCCCATCGCCGGCCTCCTCAAGGACCTCAAGAGCCGGGGCCTCCTCGACGAGACCCTCGTCATCTGGGGCTCCGAGTTTGGCCGGACTCCTGTCTCGGAGAACGGCAAAGGCCGCGACCACAACCCGACGGCCTTCACGATGTGGATGGCCGGCGGGGGCGTCAAGGGCGGGCAGATCCTCGGGGAGACTGATGAGCTTGGCTTCAAGACCGTCGGCGAGCGCTACCACCCCCGTGACCTTCACGCGACCATGCTCCACCTTCTCGGCCTCGATCAGATGAAGCTGACCTACCTCCATAATGGCCGGAATGAACGCTTGACCGATTTTGGCGGGACGGTCATCGACAAGTTGATCTAGGCGACCAAGATGTCCCCCCGCAGTGCCCTATCCCGCCTGGGAGAGGGCACTGCGGGGCCATCTCACCTAGAGTAACAAGGTAGTAAAGATCGCCAAGACGATCACCAGCCCGGTGATGAGCGCCGCCAGTCCAAACCAGAAAGAGAGCCGCTGCGCCAAAGGCGTCGGAGGATCGGTGAGGATCTCCTCCAGCCGTCCCTCCTCGACGAGGCGGGCATACTCGGCGGGCCGCTCTTCGCGGAACCGTTCGAGCGTCATCTTCCCGGTGAAGATGACCGTGTCCATCGGGAAGTTCTCCGGACGCAGGTGGTTATGGAAGAAGTGGAAGGTGAAGATGAAGCCGACCGCCAGCAGCGCCTCTTCTCCGTGGACAATCGTCGCGATGTTGAGCAGGGAACCCGGGAAGAACCGCGTAAAGAACCACGGGAACCAGAGAATCAGCCCTGAGAGCCCAATCACCGGAACTCCCCAGAAGACTGCGTAGTAGTCAAACTTCTCCCAGTAGGTCCAACGATCGAACTTCGGCTGCGGCCCGAGGTAGAGGAACCACCGCACATTGCGATAGAAATCGATGAGGTCCTGCTTGCGGACCGCCATCGACTCCGGCCCGAAGAGGTTGCGCCAGCTCCATTGGAAGTCAGACCGACGGAGGAGATACCAAAGGTGGTAGACGGCATAGACGACGGTCACGATCGCCCAGAAGCGGTGGAAGAAGCGCGAGACCTCGACACCTCCCAACATCGATGTGAAGAAGGCGCTCCAGTCGGTATGGCTGAAATGGAGCGGAATCCCAGTGAAGGCCAGACCAAGGAAGCTGGTGACGATCAGGATGTGGGTCAATCGGTGCGGACTGGCGAAGCGGGTGACATAGCGCCCACCTCCGACCGGCCGGTGGATCTCGCGGCGCCACCACGCGACGATTGAGCGCTGGAACCAGAGGAGGGTGTGGAGGCCAAAGAAGCCGAAGACTCCGATCAGCAGCCACTTCATGAACTGATAGACATAGAAGACGGCGGCCCCCTTCTCCTTCTTCTCCGGTTGGGGGTGGGGATTGAAGCTGGCCACCTGGGCCGTCACCTCGGTATGGCAACGGGCGCAGGTCGCGACCACATTGGCCGGAGAGACGGACGAGCGCGGGTCCGAGGCCGGCAGGTTGAGGTGGGGTGTGTGGCAGTCGGCACACTTGGCGGCGGCCATCATCCCAAGATTGGTCGCTTTGCCGTGGAACGTCATGTGGTACGTTTGGGTCTGCTCGGAGTGGCAGGAGGCGCACTGCGCCAGCATCTGCTTCTGGACCGCCCCGACACTGGTCGGCATGATCTCGTGCGAGTTGTGGCACGAGGCACAGTTTGGGGCGCGCGGGTCTCCCTCCTTCCAGAGCCTGCCGTGGGTACTCTTCTCGAAGTCGCTCATGATGCCGAGGTGGCATTGGCTGCACATGTTCGGCAGGTTGGCGGCGGCAGTGAGGGCGGTTGGGTCGCTCTTCGCCTTGACGGTATGCGAACCGTGGCAATCGTTGCAGGTCGCCGAGACACTCAATCCACTCTCAAACATCCCCTTGCCGTGAACGCTCTGCCGGACGGCGTGGATCATTTTCGCCGGCGCGAGTCCGTGCTCCTGGATGGTCTGCTCGTTGGTGTGGCAGCCGGCACAGGTCTCGGCGATCTTGAAGCGGTTGACACGAGATCGCGAGTCGGCCTTCGGGAAGATCTCGTGTGCACCGTGACAGTCGGCGCACGAGGCGATCGGATCCCCGTTGGCCTTCTGGCCGGCGTGGACACTGGTCGCGTGCTCCTCCTCAATGCCCCCGTGGCAGGTCGCACAGGAGACCCGTTGCGGCTTCGGATCGTGCGGGTACTCGCGGATATCCGTGTGGCAAGAAGTGCAGTCAAACCCTCCGTGGACCGATGCCGCGAAGCCTTCTCCAGGGACGTGGACGGAGATCGATTTGCCGTCGATCTCTTGGGTGAGGTCTGGATCGTTGTGGCAGGCGAGACAGTCTTCGTTGCTCATCCCGGGCGTCCCCGCCGGCTTGCCCTGCTGCGCCCGACTCCCTGAGGTGACGGCCCAGACTCCAAGGATCACGAAGACGGCACAGACGATCCCTTTGCTCAGTTTGATTGTGTTCATCTTGACCACCAGGACGAATCGGATGGATCGGACCGATAGGACGAATAGGCCCGATTGGTCCTATTCGTCCTATTCCCCCTGATCCTCCTACTTCGCCATCTGCCTCATATAATCGACCATCTTCTTGCACATGTCCGCGCCGAGGGACTTCTCGTAACCCGGCATCTTGCCGGCGCCTTTGGCGATGATCTGGTAGAGCTTCGCATCGGTGAGAGCCTGGACCTCCTTGGAGCGGATATCCCGGAGGTTGTTCTTCTTGCCATAGGCGGTATTGCCGCTGCCATCCGGGGCATGGCAGGAAGCGCACTTCTGCAGATAGGCGGCCTTGACATCTGCTTGCAGGGGGCTTGCCGCTGCCGGGGCCGCCGTCGAGAAGAGCAGGGAGAATCCGACGAGCGTGGCGGATCCGAGGAGGATGCCAACTTTTGCGTTCATGTGAGAACTCCTTCTTCCACGCCTTCGTCCCGGTCTGGGAAGAGAGCCGCGTGGATGGGTCATTGGGAGGAAGTCGAGAGGGGAGGGGCCCTCGCCCCTCCCCAGGAATCACGGATCACCTGCGCGATCGACTGCTGTCCCCCTCTGTTAGAAGGTGAACCGCAGGCTGCTCGTCAGGATGTTCGATCGATAGTCCTGAAACGAGAACTGGTCCTCGTTGTAGCTGAAGTGGCGGAAGCTGAGATTGCCCGTCACCCGGTTGTTGAAGCGATAGGCGATCCGGGCCTCCGGATTGTGCCGACGCAGCGGATAGGCGTTGAGCAGGTCGGTCGCTCCGATCGCGACCGTCGGTGCTCCCCGATCCATGATGTAGTAGTAGTAGAGCATCAGATCGACGCGGCTCGTCACCCCGAAGCGCGAGTTGACGAAGAGCGAGTTGATCCGGGAATAGTAGAGGGACCGCCCGGTTGTCCGCCGGCTGCCGGCGAGGAAGTACTCAAGGTTGGCGGTCGAGGCGAGGTCCTGGTAATCGTACCCCGCGTCGAAATAGGCACGGGTCGAAGGCTCGAAGTTGGCGGAGACGGTATAGCTTCGCATCGACGAGTCGTTGAGGACCTGTGGGGTCGGATTGGTCCGGTCGAGCGAGGTGAAGGCGGCGTAGAACGAGAAGGTGTCGGTTGCCCGCACCTGAGCCCGCGCCCGAACCCGGGTGTGCTCCAGCGGGTTGATCCGGACAAAGGCGTTGTTGCTCTCCCCTCGCTCGAGATCGAAGAAGATGTTGGTCTGCTTGGTCGGGCGAACCCGGACGCCACCCCCGAAGGTGTTCGTCCCGATCGACTCGCCATCGGCCCCAACCGTATTGGTGACGGCCGCCGTCGCGCTGCTCCGATTGGCAAAGAGGCTCTGGAGCTGGACATTGCGGTGCTGGTAGCGCCAATTGGCGTGGGCGAAGAGCTTCTTCCCGAAGTTGGCGCTGAAGTCGAGGATGTTCCGGCGCGATTCGAGATCGGTCAACTGGCTCGCAAAGGTCGTCGCCACCGAATTCTGGATCGCTCCTGCAGTCGTGCGCAGTTGGCTGGTCTGCAACGTACTCAGATCACCGATGATGCGCCACTTGGTGTAGTTGAAGGTGTTGGTGATCGTGAAGTTTTCGGTCAGGTCATAACTGACGCCAGAGTCGAACATCGTTCCCGGGCGGTTGGCTGTCCCCGTGCCGGTGAAGGTCCGGTTGAGAATCTGCGAGTTGTTGCTCGCTACCCCCTGGGAGAGTTCGAGGTAGGGGGCATCGAACTTCTCGTCATCGCGCCAGCCACGCATGACGATATGGAGCCGATCCCGGACCGAGCCGCGCAGGTTGGCCCGGGTGACGAGGGCCTGCGATCGCCAGGGGGTCTCCCGGTCGAGCAGGCTGATTGCGCCGGGTCGCGGCGCGGGCTGCCCAAATCCCGTGTCGAGCCCCGGCCGCGAGTTGACCGTCGGGTCGTTGCGGAAGCGGCGATAGAAGCTCTCGACTCCGAAATTCCACCCCGCATGCGTCGCTTCGATGCCGGCGGTGTAGTCGTCCGTCTGCCAGCGAGCCTCACCGAGCAGCTGGAAGATATCGCTCTCGTAGGTATAGGTCGGATTGAATCGCCCTTTGGCCATGTTGCGCCCATACCCCAGGTTGAAAGAGACCTTGCGTTGGGGGAGCACTCTCAGCCGGAAGTCCGACATCTGTTGGCGCAGGTCGTGGTTGCGGAACCCAAGCGCAAACTCCTGCCCTGGAGTGCGGAAGTAGTTGAAGCGACGGATCTGCCCATCGAAATGGTAGACGCGGTTCTTGTCGAAGCGGATCGTCATGTTCTGGGCGACATCGCCGCCGGCGTTGTTGACATCGACCTTCATGAAATCGAAGAGGAGGCCGGTGCCGGGTTGCGCCCGCATGTCGAGCGAGTAGTCGAGCAGCCGGAAGCCGCCGCGCACATTGACGTCGGAGAGGAACCGCTCCCGGCTCCCCTGGGTATCCTCGAAGCGATGCCCGATCTCCATCGACGAGCGCGTCGAGTAGATGCCCCACTGCCGCCCCGCCTCCGGAGAGGACGATTTGACGACGGTGCCTTGGCCATTCTTCTCGATCGCGACGCGGGCCCGCTCGTGTTCAGCGGCCAGCTCCTTGACCTGCTGGGTCGTCTCGGCCTTCTCGACGCTGCTCTGGGCTTGAACGAGCCCGCTCAGCAACCCGAGCAGGAGAAGGGCAGGGAGGAAGCGGTTCCAGTATCGGATTGGGTCTCTTCGTTTGTTCATGGTCTGCCTCCTCGTGCCTTACCGGAAGAATCGATCCCGGTTCGAGCCGTGAATTTCGATGTGGCACGTCGTACAGTTCGCGATTCGCGGATTGTTGATGTCGTGAAATCCGGGGGTGGTAACCCCAAGGCCCGCCCCTTCCACCGCCAGTCCAGGGGTATTCGAGTGGCACTCCAGGCAGAGCATCTTGACGACGTTGCGGGTCAAGAGTTTCGGATTGGTCGATCCGTGTGGGGAGTGGCACGCTTGGCAGCCCTCGACCTTGATCGGGGCGTGCTCGAAGGTGAACGGTCCCTGCTTATCGGCGTGGCACTTGATGCACTGTGTGTCTCCAGTGACGGCGTTGCGCATGTTGCGGGGCGCAAAGCCCCCGTGATGGTTGTGGCAGTCGGAACACTTCATCCCGCCCTCGGGTACCTTGTGGTGGAAGGGCTTGGAGAAGGAGGTCTTCTGTTCGGTGTGGCACTGGTAGCAGCTATCCGGCTCCTTCTCGCGGAGCAAGAATTCGAGCCGCTTCGGGGAGTGGGAGGAGTGGCAGGCACTGCACGAGATTCCCTGACGGAAATGCTCGCTGCGACGGTAGTTGAACCGCTCATCGCTGCGTCCCTGGGTTCCCTCGTGGCACTGCAGGCAGACCTTGGTCGATTCGACCGGGTTGAGCTGCTCGAGTGCCCGCATCGTCGCCGCCTTGCTGCGTGCCTCGTTCCCCATCAGTGCGGTCGCCTCGGCCTCCTTGCCGTCCTTGAGCAGGCGGTCGATCTCCTTGTAGTAGCTGACGTGATCCCGCGCGCCACCGTGGCAAGCCTCGCAACGCTGCAGGTGGACTGGGTTCTTCTCGTCGAGCCGGTTGTGCGGGGTCAAGGCGTAGAAGGTCGTCTCCGCCTCGTGGCACTCGGAACAACTGTCACTGCCGACGAAGCGGCTGAGGTCTGGCTGCCCGGTGCTTGGTTTGGGATCCTTCGATCCCTTCCCACCCGTCGCTCCCGTCGCACGCAGGCCGATGACGGTCCCGGTCAGTGCCACCAGAAAGAGAGTCACAATCAGGAGTTTGGTGTATTTCATAAAAGTCCGTCCTTGGAAGAGTGTGCGGGGTTGAAGTTGAGCCCTTGGACACTCTCTGGATCATCAAGTTCCGATGGCTAAAAGGACGCGCTTGGACAGATCGCTGCGGGAGGTCCTGCCCTGCCGAGACGAGGGCGATCCCAAGGGAACCCTGTCGATGTGCGTGGTGGTTGGGCGGGCTCGCTTGACCTTACTCTCCCTTTCCAGGATTTCTTGAAGAACCGGCCTGCTGATCTTCTCTTCTTCTCTCCGTTCGGTACGTGCGGGGGGAGGAGGGGGTTACTGATTGGGGTAGAGCTTCTGACGCAGGGCGTCTTTGAGCCGGGTTCCCTGGTCATAGACGGCATCGGCTTTCTGGCGGACTGGTTCCGGGGCAAAGGTGTGGAACCCGGCCTTGGCCTCGGTCAGTGACCGTCGGGCGGCTTGCAGTTCGCCAGTCTCGACATCTGTTGCCAGTTGGCGTTTCTGCGCCTCTTCGAGAAGCCGGTCGGCCCAGGCCACGACCATGCTCGCGCGGCGGATGGCCACCATGGTAGTGGCCGCTTGCTCTCCAATCTCCGGCTGTCTCGGCAATCTGGAGGTGGCCGAGTTGTGGCAACTGGCGCACATCGCGGCGGTCTGTTCCGGGGTGTAGATCACCTCCGAGGCCATATGGCCGTGGCAGGTATTGCAGCTCGGCCCGACTCCTGTATCGTTCAGCTTCTGGTAGTGGCGGCTCTCGACGAAGGCGCTGACGTAGGGTTGATGGCATCCCTGGCAGGTCTTGGCCAGATTCTTGGGGTGAAGTCGACTGGCGGGGTCGGTGGCTGGTCGAATGGCTTGGTGGGCCTTCGTCACCTCCCGCTCGGCGGGGTTGCCTCCATGGCATCGATCACAGCTGACCCCGCTCAATTTGTGCGCTGAGATGTGCCATTCGGCATAGCGGCTGGTCTGCTGGAGTGGACTCGAGAGTCGCGAATGGCACCAGACACACTCATTTCCGCGAAAGGCGGCCATCTCGTCCTGTCTGCCTGGGGAACTGGTTTCCGCAATGGTCGCTTGTACCATCGGCGAGTTTGCACCATCGAGCACTGCCAGCACGATGCCCAGAAAGGCCACTCCCAGCCCACACGTGACACTCATGCTCAGGCGACTCCTGGTCTCGCCACGTCTCATTCCCGCTGCATCCCTTCCCCCT
>JBMOHS010000172.1:0-8298 GCA_049317725.1 Blastocatellia bacterium | reverse complement strand
CGGGTCGCCGAGGATGCCAGCCGGCTCAAGGACGATTTTCTGGCGATGATCTCGCACGAGTTGCGCGCGCCGCTGACCTCGATTCTCGGCTGGGCCCAGATGCTCCGTGCCGGGACACTCGACCGGAGCGCCGCCGAGCGCGCGCTGATGACGATCGAACGAAACGTCAAGTCCCAGGCCCACCTCGTTGGCGACCTGCTCGATGCCTCCCGGATCGCGACTGGTACGCTCAGCCTTGAGGTCAAGCCGGTCGAGTTGAAGTCGATCGTCGAGGCCGCCGTCGATGCGTTGCGTCCGTCGATCGAGTCTCGGCAACTCCGCATGCAGATCGTTCTCGAACCCTGGATCGGCCCCTTTCAGGGCGATCCGGAACGGCTCAACCAGATCGTTTGGAATCTCCTCTCCAATGCGATCAAGTTCACCCCGCCCGGTGGCTTGATCGAAGTGCGCCTGGAGCGCCTTGGAAACAAAGCCTTGCTGATCATCAGCGACACGGGGCAGGGGATCGACCCCGAGTTCCTCCCGCACATCTTCGACCGCTTCCGCCAAGCCGACAGCTCGGCCCGTCGGCAACAAGGAGGGCTCGGTCTCGGCCTCTCGATCGTCAAGCACATCGTCGAACTGCACGCCGGAGCGATCTATGCTTACAGTGCCGGCGTTGGCAAGGGCTCTGACTTCATGATCACACTCCCGTTGGCCGTTGCCGAGACCAGCCTCTTGTCGCTCCCCAGCGAGCAGGCCGGGCAGAGCGAGCCGGGCACCCTCCCCTGGATTCCGGCAACAGAGGCCGCTCCGCCGCCGGCGCGGGCGATGGCCCTCCGCGGCGCTCGCGCCCTCGTCGTCGACGACGATCACGACACACGGGAGATTCTCAGCGTCATGCTGCGCCGCTACGGCGCCGAGATCCGCACCGCCGGATCGGTCCGCGAGGCACTCGTCGCCTTCGGCGATTGGCAACCCGATGTTCTCGTCTCCGACATCGGCATGCCGGTCGAAGACGGCTATGCCCTCATTCGGACGATTCGAGCCCGGGCCCCAGAGGAAGGCGGAACCGTCCCCGCCATCGCCCTGACCGCCTTTGCCGGCGTCCAGGATCGCGAGATGGCGATCGCCTCCGGCTTTCATCAGCATCTCTCGAAACCTGTTGAACCGGTCGCGCTCGCCCGGGTGGTCGCGCGCCTGCTTGGGCGGGAAGAGACGGGGATCGAACTCTGATCCTGATGCAGGACTGGAGATCCTCCTCCCCTCAGAGCGGGATTGAGGCCCGGCGGAGATGCTGGGCCCCTCGTGGCAGGAGAACGCTCTCCTTGACCTCGATGGTCGAGACGACAAACTCGAGGGGGGGAACGGTGAACTCATCTGGGAATTGAATCTTTTCCAAGCGAGGGGCTTGTCGGCGGAACCTGCCGAGCGTGACGTGCGGGTGAAATCCTCGCCCCTCGTTCTGCTCTCTCAGCCAACGCGTCGCGCCCTCGATCCGTTGCCAAAGCCGTGTCAGTGGCGCCAGATCCCCTCCCAGGCCGACCACGATCGCCCGTGGCCGTCGTCGAGAGGGCAGCAAGCCGAGACGGCCGAGCGACAAGTGGAACGGGCCACATCCCTCGACTGCCCTCCGGCACCCGACCACGACCCTCTCCAACTGGGCCGCCTCGACCTCCCCGAGAAATCGCACCGTCAGGTGGAACGTCTCCGCCGCAACCCACGCGACCTCGCCCCTCCCCCCCAGGCCCGCCTGACGCAACTCCTCCTGGACCCGGCTCAGCGTCGACCTTCCCGCAGGTGGCAGATCGATCCCGATAAAGATTCTGGCCATCTCTCTCCTCTGCGCTGGAGCGGTTTTGTCCTGTCCCAGCTCCTGTGGTATCTTCCGATTTACGTTTGTCCCACAGGCGGTGGCGCTGAAACGCCTCCCGCAACCGAGCTGAAGGCAACTCCCTGAAAGCAATGCAACGGACGGCAGGGCACTACTCGGCGGGACACCAGGCAAGGACCGCTCTTCTTCGTTGAGAAGATGACCCTGTTGCTCCCAGCCTGATCCATCTGGAATCATCCATTAGACAGAAACATCAAGATAGAAACATCAAGATAGAAACATCAAGATAGAAACATCAAGAGGACGGACGAACATTATGGCCAAGCTCTCCATCCGGGATCTCGATCTGGCGGGAAAACGGCTCTTTATTCGCGTCGACTTCAACGTTCCGATTGAGGACGGACGCGTCACCGACGACACCCGGATCACCTCCGCGATTCCTACTCTCCAGTATGCCCTCGACAAAGGGGCGCGGGTCATTCTCGCCTCCCACCTCGGCCGACCCAAGGGGCAGCGCAATCTGAAGTATACGCTCCGTCCCGTCGCCGATCACCTCGCGAGCCTGCTCGGACGGCCCGTCGCTTTCGCTGATGACTGTATCGGCGAGCCTGCCGCCCAGGTCGTTGACACGCTCGGCAATGGAGAGATCGCCCTTCTCGAAAACCTTCGCTTTCACCCCGAAGAAGAGAAGAACGACCCAGGCTTCTCGGCGCAACTGGCGGCGCTCTGCGACCTCTATGTCAATGACGCCTTTGGCACCGCCCATCGCGCCCACGCCTCGACCGCCGGGATGACCTCCCACGTTCCGACCGCCGCCGCTGGCTTCTTGATGGAGCGGGAACTGCGCTACCTTGTCGAGACCCTCGCCAATCCGCGTCGCCCCTTCGTCGTCATTCTGGGGGGGGCCAAGGTCTCCGACAAGATCCAAGTCATCGAGAATCTGCTCCAATCGGCCGACTCAATCCTCATCGGGGGCGCGATGGCCTATACCTTCCTCAAGGCCAGGGGGCTGGAGGTCGGTCGCTCCCTCGTCGAACTCGACAAGACAGACCTCGCCGCCAGCCTCGAAGCTGCGGCGAAAGAGAAGGGGGTCCGCCTTCTCCTCCCGGTCGATCACCTCGTCGCCGCCTCGCCTGATGATGGGGCCAACGCGGCCAACGTCGCCGTCGAGGCGACTCCAGCTCATCTGATGGGGCTCGACATCGGCGAGGCGACTGCTCGCCAGTACGCCGAGGTCATTGCTGCCGCCCAGACCATCATCTGGAATGGCCCCATGGGAATGTTCGAGAGACCTCCCTTCGACCAGGGCACCCGTACCATCGCTCAGGCCGTCGCCGCCGCCTCCGCGCAGCACCAGGCCACGTCGATCATCGGGGGTGGGGACAGCGTCGCCGCGATCCACGAATCCGGACTGGCCGATCGCATCACCCACATCTCCACTGGCGGTGGTGCCACGCTGGAACTCCTCGCCGGCGATCTTCTCCCCGGCTTGGCTGCCCTGACCGAGAAGCCTTGATGGAGATCCTCTATTCCTGGCCGCTTTCGCGTGCCCATTCACTTCCGCAACCCCACGAGAGCCGAGATGCGCAGACCTGTCATTGCTGGTAATTGGAAGATGTTCAAACTGGTCGGAGACGCTGTTGCCACCGTCACCGCCCTCAAACCCCTCGTCGCCAACGCGACCCACTGCGACATTGTCGTCGCCCCCTCCTACCTCTCCATCAAGTCGGTCGCCGATCGCCTCGAAGGCAGCCATATCCACGTTGCCGCTCAGGATCTCTCCTCTGAGACCAAGCACGGTGCCCACACCGGGGAAGTCTGTGGGGATATGCTCCGGGATGCCGGCTGCTCGCACGTCATCATTGGCCATTCCGAACGCCGCGCTCTCTACGGTGACTCCGATCCGGTCATTCACCGCAAAGTTCGCGCCGCACTCCACTTCGGTCTGATCCCAATCCTCTGTTGTGGCGAGACCCTCTCCGAGCGCGAGGCGGGTCGCGAAGTCACCGTGGTCGCGGGACAACTCCAGGAGAATCTTGCAGACTTGACAGCTCCGGAGATGGTTGGTACCATCCTCGCTTACGAACCTGTCTGGGCGATCGGTACTGGAAAGACTGCGACCCCGGAGCAGGCCCAAGAGATGCACCAATCGATCCGTCACTGGCTCGCCCAACGCTTCGATCTGGCCACCGCAAATGCGGTCCGCATTCTCTACGGTGGAAGCGTCAAACCGGACAACATCTCCGACCTTATGGCACAGCCCGATATCGATGGCGCCTTGGTTGGAGGTGCCAGTCTGGAGGCAGACAGCTTCTCCCGGCTGGTACATTATCCTCGGTAAGAGAGTGGAATCTGGACTCCTTCGTTCGACAGAACGTCCGCCTCTTTCCTTACCGCTACTACTTGCTCTCATTGTCTGTATCCCGGAGGAGCGTATCCATTCCGGTCTTATTTTGAGAAAGCGGCTGCGCTGATGTTACTTCTGATTCTGAAGGGCATATTTGTTCTTGTCTGCATCTTCCTGGTTCTGGTCATCCTGCTTCAGTCAGGAAAGGGTGGGGATGTCGCCGCTGCGTTCGGAGGAGCGGGAAGTCAGACTGCCTTCGGTCCGAGGGGGGCCCAGAAGCCGCTCGAGAAGGCGACCGTGATTGCTGCTGTTCTCTTTATGTTCCTGGCCTTGCTCTTCTCTCTGCCTGGAATTGGTGATGGAGGTTCTGTCGTCAGTGACGATCCGGCTCCAGCCGCGACCCCGACACCGACTCCCACGCCGGCTGCGTCGACGCCCCCCCCCACGCAGCCGAGTCCAGCAGCCTCCCCAGCCCCTTAGTGATTGCGAGGGCTGGCACCTTGTGTTCTGTTTTTGCCGAAGTGGTGGAATTGGTAGACACGTACGTTTGAGGGGCGTATGGGGCAACCCGTGGGGGTTCGAGTCCCCCCTTCGGCACTTGACCCCTTACCGCAAGTCATCTTCAGGGATCGGCTTTCGGTAAGGGGTTCGACTTTTTGGTGGCTTCCTTCTCGTTGCTTTCCAATCTCCTTTCGCTTCCCTGGTGGCCTCTTTCGGCAACGGTTCTGCGTCAAGAAAGTCGAGCTGAGCTTCGCCCGAGAGGGTGGCGGAGGTGGACCCAGATCATTGGTGTTCTGTCCTGGTCTCACCGCTCTTCTTCTGCGATGAACTCAAGGCTGAGGACGCTGGCAAGTGTGATCTGACAACGACGGGGCAGGGCGACCCAATGGTCTGTCTGAGTTGGATCGTGCCCGGCCCGGGTCAGCGAGTTGGGGAGCGGGTGGCCGTCGATCATCGTTCCGAACGTGCTGAGATCCAGGATCAGAAAGATCCCCTCTTGCATCCGAATCCGGAAGTGCTCACGGGAGATGCCGGGGAGCGACGGGAGATGCAGATCAGGTTGAACTTCCTTACTTCCCCGGCCAACGACAATCGACCGTTTGGTCATTGGGTAGGACTTCCGTCTTCCCCGCACCTCAAACTCAATCCGGGCGAATACCGGTTGATCTCCTCCTCTCTTGCTTACCCAGTGGGTCGGCGCGAGTCTCTCGCGGACCGTCAGGTGCCTTGTCTCCCCTCCGGAGGAAGAAGACGCATCAGCGGGCTCGCCCTTGGCATTCGCTCGATCGGGATGCTTGGTCCGGTGGATCATCTGGACACTTTTCGCGCTGCCCCCAGACCCTGGAACCGGCACCGACAGGGGCCCTGAGTGAATCGTCTCAATGATGATCTCCCCGGGGCGACCCACCAGATCCTCCTGATGGTGAAACGTGATCTGCCAGCCTCCCTCGGGTTCGATCAGCGGCCAAACCTGTGCTCTCTGCAGGCAGAGAGGCAGACGACTTCTCCATCCGTCCAGCCAGCGTCCGGCAGATCTCCCAAGCAACCACCAGCTGAGGCAGCCGAACCGACTGTCCTGTCTTGAGCCGTTGAGCGTATCGAGGCACTCACGGAGCTCGCGGCCGGCCTCTTCCTGCAACTCCCGAAAAACTCCCTCCAGTCGTGCAAAGTCCGTTGAGTGCAGATGGACTCGAACGAGGTGGGGCGGCGGCCGGCGGGGAGGGGCTTCGATCCACTGTCGCATGGAAGAGGTGATCGATTCGATGATTTCTCGGCCTGTCACCGTCTCTTCTCGGGGGTCGTTCACGCGTCCCTCCCCGCCTGTAAACATTCTCAGTTGGCTGCACACTTCCCGATGGGAGGACCCTACTGGGCAACTGGTGGCATGGATTGCTTGATCACCCTTCGCCCACTCCTCTGTTTCACAAAGATCCTTGTTTTCATTAGCGTAAGTTCTGCCAATTTTGGCTCAAAAAAAGCGCAGAACTTATCTTCTGAGGAGGGCTGGCAGAGAGGTCACAGAGGGGAGGGGAAGGGAGAGACCGGGAATCCGCTTCCCCCTTCCCAAGGAAAACTGCTTCAAGTGGAGTGTTCGAGGATTTTGAGGGCGAGTTTGAAGATCTCCTGCAACAAGACCAGGGCCGTTCCGAAGACGGAACCCCAAAACTGGATAAAGTGGTCGGGACTTCGGTGCGCCCACATCCCCAAGAGCAGCAGACATGCCAGTTTTTTCACGTGCGATCTCCTCTCGTAGATCAGTCCTGGAAGAGAGCGGGTCCCCAGAGGTGGCTATTTCCCCACCGCTCGTCAAGGACTCCCCACTCCCTCGCTTCTTCTTCATCCTCTTAAGCGATGGAGATGCCTCGATTGGCTCACTTGGCGCGAGATAATTCCATTGAGGGGGAGGGAGGAGGGAGACCTCTGGCTCTATGTTCCGGATTATTGGTGCCTGGGCGACAGTTCTATGCTAGATTGCGGTGGTGAATTGCGAGGATCCGTCGAGTTGTCGCGTCGAACGTCCCCCAATTCTCAACCTTTCTTGATCAACCAGAATAAAGATCGCATTCGAACTTGATTGGCTGTGGGGCTAAACTACCCTGAGCCGTTCGGCTCGAATCCAACCTGTAAAGGAGATCCGGAGAATGTTCACTCGTCGCCAGTTCGTTGCCACCACTGCTGGGGCCGTAGTTGTCTCTGGACATCCGCGCGTCGGTCGCGCGGATGTCAAAGCCTTCTCCACTGCCGATTTTGAGCAACGCATCGCCCGCAAGGACTTCAAGGGGATGACCAAGGAGATGCTGCCAACTCCCTGTCTGGTCGTCGATCTCGACCTCTTCAACAAGAACCTCAAGACAATGGCCGACTATGCCCAGAAGGTCTCGATCCACCTGCGTCCGCACGTCAAAGTGCACAAGAGCGTCGAGGTTGCCAAGCGGCAGATCGCCCTTGGCGCGATCGGGCTGACGACGGCGACGATTGCCGAGTCCGAACTGATGTCCGAGGCCGGCATTCAAGGGGTTCTCTGGACCAAGCAGCCCGCCAGCGACAACAACCTCATCCGCGCCATCGCGCTGACCCGAAGGGATCCGACCTTCATGTTCGTTGTCGACGATCCGCGCGTCGTCGATCGTGTGCAACAGGCCGCCGAGGCGGCCAAGGTCAAGGCGCGGGTTGCCGTCGCCGTCTTTGCCGGCCTCAAGCGGCAAGGCATCGCCAATGGCCAACCAGCCGTCGACCTCGCCAAGAAGATCGCGATGTCAAAGAACATCCAGTTGGAGGGCTTCATGGCCTACTCCGGCACTGCTTCGCACACCCGGACTTTTGCCGCCCGCTGCAAGCAGAGCGAGAGAGATCTTGCCGGTGTCAACGAGACGATTTCCCTGGCGAGGAAGGCCGGGCTCCCGATCGGCATCGTCAGCGGCGGTTCGACCGGGACCTACAATATTGACAAGCCGTACGGTCTGACTGAGCTCGAGTGTGGCTCCTATGTCTTCATGGACTCGCTCTACAAGGCGGTCGGTGGTCAGTCGAACGATCAGGTCTACACCGACTTCGAGAGCGCCATGAGCGTCCTGGTGACGGTCGACAGCAAGCATCACCGCGGCCAGGCCACGACAGACTATGGCAATAAGGCACTCGCCCGCCCGACCGATGTCGTCAAGGACAAGCCCTGGCTCAAGGTCAGCACCGAAGGGGCCGAGTACGGCATTCTCTCTTGGGAGAACAAGGATGGAGACGAGATCAAGGTTGGCGATCGATTCGAGATCTACTGCAGCAATCTCGATATGAGCACCAACTGCTATGATCGGTACTACGTCGCGAAGGGCGATGAGATCGTCGATGTTTGGCCGATCATGGGGCGCAGCGGCGCTGCTCAACGGTAGCTTCCCGCACGCCAGTCCTGGCCGACGATGAGTCAAATCTAAACACGTAGTGCAAGGTTTGTCTCTCTCTCAACTTTGAACGTTCCTCGTGTCCCGTTGGGGCGCTGGTGGAAATGCCCCTTTTGGGGCACGAAATGTCCAAAGTTCAGGCCCAGGGCAAGGTCCTGGGAATCTTGCCCGACATTCCCCGGCGTTCTGTAGGAACGCCGCATCTGCCCGAATAACCGGTTGGAGTCCGGTCGGAGGACGTCAGT
>JBMOHS010000171.1:0-8306 GCA_049317725.1 Blastocatellia bacterium | reverse complement strand
CACAAGTTGCACCCTGGGCTGGTATGCGGCGCCCCGTTGGGGCGCTGGTGGAAATACCCACTTTTGGCCACGAAGTGTCCAAAGTCCAGACCTCCTCCAGAGGCACCGAGGCCAGAAGATCAGGAGACGCGCATCAGCTCTTTCCACTGCGTCGTATAGCGCGGAGAGCGGCGCCCGAGGCGGGCCCGCCAGCGCTCTTCGGCGGGAAAGAGTCCGCAGCGCACTGTATCCTGTCCGTGGCGAGCATTCAAGGCGTCGATCTGCTGCATGAGGGTCCGCTCGTGCTCGAAGCGCTGTGTCTCCCAGAGTCGCAGTGGAGCGGTCCGCGGGTCGCTGAGACCGGTGAAGAGCACGCCGGCCTTGTGATACGAGCACCCAGGCCGATAGAGCGTCGGCAGCAGTCCCTGGACCGTGGCCATCAGTTCGCGCGTGCTGTCGGTCGCCAATCCCAGATCGGCAGTTGCCGAGCCACTATAGGCGGGCTGTCGCGTCGACTGGAATCGGCCAGTTCGGGCAAAGATCGTCACCGCCGCCGCGGCGAGCCGGCGCCGCCGGAGCTTCTCCGCACCGCGGGTGGTGAAGTAGGCCAAGGCCGAGCGCAGCTCCTCGATCGACGAAACCCCTTCCCCAAAAGAGCGGGAGACGACGAGGCTGTGGGCCGGTGGGTGGCTCTCCCCGATCGGCAGGCAGCGAATGCCGCGCAGCTCGTGGAGGGTCCGCAAGCCCGTGACCGTCATCTTCTGGCGGACCCAGGCATCGTCGGCGTGGCGAAAGCGAAGGGCTGTCTCGATGCCATAGGAGAGAAGGCGGGCCGCATGGCGGCGGCCAATCCCCCAGACCTCCCCGATCGGAGTGCGGTCGAGGGCCAAGTCGAGATGCGGGGAGTCGATCAGGTTGAGAACCGAGCGGGCCCGCGCCGACCGCTTGGCGAGATGGTTGGCGACCTTGGCCAGCGTCTTCGTCTCGGCAATCCCCACCGAGACGGGCAGCCCCGTGTACCGCCGCACGCGCTCCCGCATCGCCCGCCCGATCTCACTCAACTCCTCCACCGTCTCTCCCTCCAGCAAGAGAAAGGCCTCGTCGATCGAGTAGATCTCGAGGGCCGGCGAAAAGTCTTCGAGGACCTCCATCAGGCGCGCCGAGAGGTCGGCGTAGAGCTCGTAATTGCTCGACCGGACCTCGACCGCCGCCGTGGCCAGCAACGACTCGATCTGGAAAACAGGCGCCCCCATCTCGATCCCCAGCGCCTTCGCCTCCGCCGAACGGGCGATGACGCACCCGTCATTGTTCGAGAGGACGACCACCGGCCGCCCGACCAACCGCGGATCGAAGACCCGCTCACACGAGACATAGAAGTTGTTGGCATCGATCAGCGCAATCCCCGTCACCATGCACTCCTCCGCAAAAGCTCAAAAGGCGCGGATCGAGAAGAGAACCCGCCCCCAGTACTCCCAACCCTGCGCCGCCTCTTCCTCCCCTGCCCCCTCCAGCAGAATCACCGGTTGCCCCGCCGCGACCAGCGCCCAGCCCCGCTCCCGCCGCTCGACCCGGCGCACCAGCATCTCTTCGCCGACCCGCACCGCGACCATCTGCCCAACGACCATCGGCTCCGCACGGTCGATCACCAGCAGATCTCCCTCCTCAATTCCCTCCCCCCGCAGCGACTCCCCCTCCATCCGCGCAAAGAAGGTCGTCCCGGGCCGCCGTACCAGATACCGACCGAGATCCAGCCGCCCCCGCCGGTCCATCTCCGCCGGTGACGGAAACCCGACCGCCGTCCGCTCCTCTGCCCCTTCCCCTTCCCACTCCTCTTCGCTCACCTCGTCTCTTCCTCTCCTCTCTTCTTTTCATCTCTTCTTTCTGGCCAAACCTGACACGCTGTTTCATTCGTGCAACGCATCCTAGCATACCTCGAAGGGGGAGAGAAAGTGGGAGGAAGCAGGTGGAGGACGCCCGATGGCACCCGGTGCCTGAGACGACACTGGCCCGAAAATCGTGTACACTGACCGGCACAGAAGCAGGGAGGACCGGGAGTCAAAATCGATGGCGAGAGGCGATCACCGGCATCTCCTGAACGGGAGGAGGAGGGGCAAATGGAGAGGAAAGAGCAGTTGGAAAAGACCGATCTGGCGGCGCAAGCAGCGCCGTCAAGCGGAAGGGGCCACAGAGGCAAGATTCTTCCCTGGAGATGGGAGACCGCGCTGGTCGTGACGCTGGCGCTGGGATGGATGGGAGCGGGATGCAGCATGATCAAGAGAGATGAGAGACCGACCGCGCCAGTGGCCTTGAAGAGGCCGAAGACAACAACGATCCACGGCTATACCGAAACGGACGACTACGCCTGGATGGCCGACAAGACCAAGCAGGATCCGGAGGTCCTCGCCTATCTCAAGGCGGAGAACGAGTATGCCGACCAGATGATGCGGGGCACGGAAGAGCTGCAGAAGAAGCTCTACCAGGAGATGCTGGGCCGGATCAAGGAGACGGACGAGAATGTGCCGTACCGCCAGGGGGAGTACTTCTATTACACCCGCACGGAGGAGGGGAAGCAGTACCCGATCTACTGCCGGCGCAAGGGGAGCCTCGACGCCCCCGAAGAGGTGACGCTCGACCTCAACCGGATGGCCGAGGGGAAGGCCTTCTTCAGCCTCGGGCTCTACCAGGTGAGCGACGATGGCAACCGGCTGGCATTTGCGACCGACGAGACTGGGTTCCGGCAGTACAAACTCTTTCTGAAAGAGCTGGCGTCGGGAGAGGTGACCGGGCCACTGGCGGAGCGGATCACCTCGCTCGCCTGGGCCACCGACAATCGGACGGTCTTCTACACGCAGGAAGATGAGACGACCAAGCGATCGAACCGCGCCTTCCGCCACGTGCTCGGAACGGACCAGCACGAGCTGCTCTTCGAGGAGAAGGACGAACTCTTCAACATTGCGATCGGCCGGACGCGGAGCAAGCAGTACGTCATGCTGACCTCGGCGAGCTACACGACGAGCGAGGTGCGGTGGGTCCGGGCAACCGCCCCAGCGACGCCGTTCCAACTGGTCGCGCCGCGTCGCGAGGGGCACGAGTACTACCTCGACCACCTGGGCGATTCGTTCTACATTCGCACGAACGACCAGGGCAAGAACTTCCGGCTGGTGACCGCACCGCTGAGCGATGCCTCTCCCGGACAATGGAAGGAGCGGATCCCGCACCGGCCACAGGTCATGCTGGAGGATGTCGAGTGTTTCGCGACCCACTTCCTGACCCTCGAACGGGAGGATGGGCTGACGCGGATGGAGGTCTACGACCTCGGGACAGGCGGCTCTCATCGGATCGAATTTCCCGAACCGGTCTATGTCGCCAGTGCTGGGACCAACCGGGAGTTCACGGCGACCACCTACCGCTTCGGCTACGAGTCGCTGATCACGCCCAAGTCCGTCTTCGACTATGACGTCAAGACGCGCACCCGCACCCTCAAGAAGCAGCAGCCGGTTCTCGGGGGATACCAGCCAGAGCAGTACATCTCGGAGCGGCTCTACGCGACGGCAGCGGACGGGGTCAAGATTCCGATCTCGATCGTCTACCGCAAGGACCGGCCACGGGATGGTCGTCAGCCCTTGCTGCTGGATGGCTATGGGTCCTACGGCATCTCGAACGACGTCGACTTCAACTCGGGGCGGCTTTCGCTGCTCGATCGTGGCCTCGCCTATGCCATTGCCCACATCCTGGGAGGCGGAGAGCTCGGCAAGGACTGGCACGACCAGGGCAAGCTGATGAAGAAGATGAACACCTTCACCGACTTCATCCGCTCCGCCGAACATCTCGTCGCAGAAGGCTACACCGCGAAGGAGCGGTTGGCGATTACCGGGGGGAGCGCCGGCGGACTGCTGATGGGCGCGGTGACCAACCTGCGGCCAGACCTCTTCCGGGTCGTCATGAGCTACGTTCCCTTCGTCGACGTCATGAACACCATGCTCGACGCGACCCTGCCCCTCACGGTCGGAGAGTATCTCGAATGGGGCAACCCGAACGAGAAGGCGGCCTACGACTACATGCGGCAGTACTCGCCCTACGACAACCTCGCGCGAAAAGACTATCCGACCATGCTCATCCGGACCTCGCTCAACGACTCCCAAGTCATGTACTGGGAGCCGGCCAAGTATGTCGCCAAGTTGCGCGTGCAGAAGACGGATGACCACCCCTTGCTCTTCAAGACCAAACTGGAACCGGGAGGGCACGGCGGGGCCTCGGGCCGCTATGACCGATTGCGGGATACCGCGTTCGACTATGCCTTCCTCCTGCGGGAGCTGGGGGTTGGGCAGTAGACGAGAAAGGAGGCAGGAATGGCAGGAATGAGAAGGAGAGGAGTGATCTCGACATCCGTTTCCCGCCGAGCGCTGGCGGGACTGGCCCTGTGGGCCCTGCTCGGAGTGCTCGGGCTGGAGGCGAGGGCGCAAGAGATCCAGCGGATTCCAGATCGGGAGGTCCGGCCGCTGCTGGATGAGATCGTCAGGGGAAGTGACCGCGTCCGGGAGTCGGTCAAGGAAGACCTGCAACGGGGACGAGGCAATGGGGGAACGAGCGGACTGCGGGAGCTGACCGAAGAGGTTGCCGTCGCCGCCCGTCGTCTGCGCAGCGCCTACCGCCCGGAGCGCCCCGCCGGAACGGAGGTCGAGGAACTGCTGCGACGGGCCGAGCGGGCCGAGCAGGCCGTCTTTGCCAACTCGCAACTGCACCAGACGCGACAGGCCTGGGCCGCCCTGCCGGGGCTCTTCGACAAATTGGCCTTCGCCTATCGCACAACCGTCAAGGGAGCGGGCAAGAGTGGGCGTCCAGCACGAATGAGCGACCAGCAGATCGTCGAGCGGGTCGAGACCGTTCACTCTCTGGCCAGCCAGCTGCGCCGGGAGATCGGCCAAGCCTACGAGAGCCGCAATGGGTCAGGAGGGGATTGGCGTGCACGCGAGGCGGCCCTCGTCAACCTGCAGGACCTGGTCGAGACCAGCAAGCGCCTCACCGGAAAGGTCGGCAACCCCGGATCTGGCGGCACAGAGATGGGCCAGTTGATCCGTTTCGGCAAATCCCTGCAACGCCATTTCCTGAAAGAGCCCCCTTCTCCGCTGCTGCGGGATCGTTGGCGGTCGATCGTCAGTCAGCTCAACGAGCTGGCGCGGGAATATCGACTTGAGACCATCTGAGAATGGTCTTCTACTCCTCTCCCAAGTCCCCCTGACGAGGGGTCAGCAGGGACTCGATAGGACAAACAGACAGAAAAGCCGAAGAGGATAGACACGACCATGCGGGAAGATTTCAAAGCGTTTTTGCTGCGGGGGAACGTCCTCGATCTGGCGGTTGGAGTCGTCATCGGAGCCGCCTTTGGACGAATCATCACCTCGGTCGTCGAGGATATTCTCATGCCAGCCCTGGGGCTGCTGGTGGGCAAGGTCAACTTCACCAACCTGTTCCTGACGATCTCTGGCCCACACGCGGAGACGCTTGAGGAGGCACGACGTCTCGGGGCGGTGACGATCAACTACGGCCTGCTGCTCAATAACGGGGTCAACTTTCTCGTGATCGCCCTGGCGATCTTTCTGGTGCTGCGGATCATCCGTCGGGCCAACCCAGAGCCAGATCCTGCGCCGGCTCCAGCAACGGTTGAGCCAAGACCGGAGGAGCAGCTGTTGACCGAGATTCGGGATCTGCTTCGGGAGCAGCGGGGAGCAAGATAGCCCCTAGTCAGGGAAGCTCGCGCAGTCGCTCCTCGATGGTGGGATCGAGAGAGAGCGCGGTCGAGAGCATCTTCTTGGCGGCAGCCACTTGGCCACGCCGGCGCAAGGCTTGGCTGAGGTAGAACCAGCCTTCGGCCATCTGCGGGGCCAGTTGGGTGGCCTTCTCGAGCTGAGCCGTCGCCTCGCTCAACTGGCCTTCCTGGAGGCGTTGGCGACCGACGATGATGGCGGTCGCGGCCGCCTCCTGATCCTGCTTGCGGCGCAGCAACCGGGTCGCCTCCTGGAGGGCGGCACGGGCCCCTTCGAGATCCCCCGTCTGGCGAAGGGCATTGGCCAGGGAGTTGTGGATTTCGTGGCTCTCGGGAGAGAGTTCGATCGCCAGCCGGTACTGCTCGATGGCCGGAACGAATGCGCCCTGTCGCTGGAGAATGTTGCCCAGAACGTAGCGATATTCGGGATCTTTCGGGCGGCGTTCGATCGCCGCTTCAAGGGCGGCCTTGGCGGGATCAAGATTGGCCTGCTGATACAGGATCTCCCCCCGGGTGAAATAGGCATCGGCAAAGCCCGGCTGGAGTTGATGGCACTTTTCGAGGAGCGCAAGGGCACGGTCCCGCTCATCGATGCGGCGAAGCGCGAGGGCCAGATTGTAGTGGGCCTCGATCGATTCCGGCTCGGCCTGGAGCATCGCCTCATAGATCTCGACGGCGCGGGCGATGGCCCCCTGCTGGGTCAACGCCAAGCCAAGGTTGACACGGGCGGCGTGGTGGTCCGGATCGATCCGGAGCGCCTCCTCGAAGCGGGCCAAGGCGGGTTCGTACTGCTTCTGCTGCAGGAGGACGAGTCCGAGGTTGTTGTGGGCCTCGATCAGATCGGGCTTGCGGCGCAGGGCTTTCTGCAGAACGCTGGCGGCGGCCTCGAGCTGGCCGGATTCGCGGAGCGCGATCCCATAGGTGGTGAGGATCTCGGGGATGTCGGGCTTGAGCTGGACCGCCCGTCGCAGGGCCAGCACGGCCTCGGCGATGTCCGGCTTGCCGGCACGGCGCAGCAGCGCCAGCCCCAGATTGGTCTGGTGATCAACCTCATCGGGCTTGAGTTGAGCGGCACGACGGAGCGCGGGAATGGCGGTCTCGAGGTCGTTGGCGGACATCCGGCCGAGGCCGAGGTAGTAGTGGGCGGCGGCCAAGTCAGGCTGGATCCGCGTCGCCTCCTCAAATTCGCGGGTCGACCCGGCGAGGTCGCCGAGCTGCCCAAGGACAAAGCCGAGATTGGTGCGAATCTCCGCCGCCTCGGGCCGAAGCGTCGCCGCATAGCGAAACTCGCTGGCGGCGGCCTCGAGCAGTTGCATCCGGTAGAGGAGGGTGGCGAGGGCCATGTGGAGATCGGCGTCCTTGGGGCGAAGGTCGATGGCACGGACATAGGCCTCGCGGGCCGCGCTCAAATCCCCCAGTTGTTCCCGAACTTCCGCCAGGGCGACAAGGGTCTCGACCCGCCGTGGATCGAGCGTCAGCGCTTGCTGGAGGCTCTCGAGAGCGGCGGGGATCTGGCCGGCGCGAAGGCGGGCGAGCCCGAGGGCGTGGTGGGCGGCGGGATCCTGTGGACGCGCCCGCACGGCCGCTTCGAGTGGGGCGAGCGAGGCGGTGGCAGGGCGCGCCGCGGGTTGGCGTCGCGACCGTCCCTGGGAAGAAGCCTGCCCGACCAATCCCGTCAAGAGGATCCCCCCCAGGAGAAATGGAAGCAGGATCCCCCTCGACAGATGGTGGTGGATTCTCTTCGCGTTGTACGAACTGTACATGGATGTCTCCTTGTCGTTGGCAATCGTCCGGGAAGGACTCGAGTTATGGGGCCATTGGATTGAGCAGTCAGGTGCGCGCGCTTCAGATGACAAGCATTGGTCGCAGCTCTGCGAGAATCGAGCAGCTTCATGACTGACAATGGGATCGAAAGAACTCTGCGATCTCCTGCTTTCCAAGCTGACCAACAATGGTCTTCAAAACAAGATCAATCGTAACTATTGATGACAACCCGAGCTGATCCAGGTTCGACATTTGCTGGCCCACCTCAAGTTTCAACCTTCTCCGTGGTCTCGACTGTCTCTGTAGTGCCATCACGTCTTCCGTTCTGACGTTGATCACTGGTTGGCCCAGCCCATCCCCTGATCTTCTTCTCTGTGTTCTCTGTGCCTCCGTGGTGATGACCTCTTCCGTTCTACGGAGGTCATCCAGGCTCAGAAATACCACTGGCGATTACTCCGCAAGTTTCTTGAACGCTTTGGAATGCTTGGAATTGACCTTGGCTCTCGCGGCGTGAATCCTTGCTCTCTTGTCATCAGAATCGATCGGCGCAATCCGAATGGACTTGCCATCCGTGGTCAGTTCGACCTGCGAGTCCGGTGCGATCTTGAGTAGATCCAAGATGGGTCGATCGATCACAACCGCCCAACTATTCCCATGTTTCACCAGATTCTTGATCATTTCCTTTTCTCCCAGCATTATTCACATGCTTGGTTCGATTCCTGCGGTCGACCAATGTAAGGACCATGGTTACTTTTGGGCCATCTGAAGTCAAGGATGGAAAACGGGGTAAATGGAGAAT
>JBMOHS010000170.1:0-8325 GCA_049317725.1 Blastocatellia bacterium | reverse complement strand
GCCTTCTCGTCACCACCTTCACGACCAACCTCTCGATCACCATCCGCCACCTGCTACGGCGGCTCGATCCAGAGGCGGCGACACGCATCGAGGTGACCAACCTCCACGCGCTTGCCCGGACCATCTGCAGCCGCGCCGGACACTCTGGCCGCGAGGCCTGGAAGGGGCGCATCGCCGATGAGGAGGAGCTCGGGCTGGTCTGGGAGGCGACCCTCGCCGGGCTGCCCGCCGACTCCCTGCCCCTCTCTCCCGCCGAGCTGCGGCTCGAATACGAGCTGATCGTCGAACCAAACGGCTTGGACGAGGAGGAACAGTACCTGACCGCACTCCGCAGTGCCAGGCCACGCCTCAACCGCGAGCAGCGCCGCGCCGCGTGGCAGATCTTCCGCACCTTCAACCGCGCCCTCAAGAAGCGGAACCTGCTCACCTTCGAGGGAGCCATCCACCAAGCCCGTCTCGCCGTCGAAGGCGGGGACTTCACTCGCTATGCCCACGTCCTCGTCGATGAGACCCAGGACTTCAGCCTCGAAGCGCTGCGACTCCTCCGCGCCATCAGCCCGCTCGATGGCGGTGCCGCCGATCCGCTCTGCCTCGTCGGCGATGGCCACCAGCGCATCTACCGCGCCCGGGTTCCGCTCAGCCGTGCCGGCATCGAGGTGCGTGGACGCTCCCGCCGGCTCAAAATCAACTACCGTACCAGCCAGCAGATCCGCCTCTTCGCCGAGGCAATCCTACGTGGCGTCGAGATCGATGATCTCGATGACGCGGCAACAACGACTCGCGGTGATCACTCCGCCTTTCGCGGCCCGGCCGACCCCCTCATCCTTCCCTGCCCGGATGAACGGGCAGAAGCCGCGACGATCGTCGCGTGGATCCGCGAGCTGCGCGAGAAACACGGCCTCGCCACTCACGAGATCTGCGTCACTCCCTACAAGGCATCGGTCCGGACGGCGCTGCTCGAAGCGGGCCTCCCTGCCTATGAGCTGCGCCCGCGCGAGGAGGATCCTGGCGCAGAAGAGCCGGGCGTGCGCCTGGGGACGATGAAGCGGATCAAGGGGCTCGAGTTCCGCGCCGTCGCCATGGCCTGCGCCGCCAAGGACGATCCGATGAACGGCCTGGAAGCGGCAGGACTCCGCGAACGCTGTGAACGCTACGTCGCGGCGACACGGGCGAGGGAGTTTCTGCTCGTGACGGTCGCGGGGGGAGATGGGGGCAGGAACTGACCCTGCTGGGGAGCGGTTGGTACCGATCTCGACTATGGACGGGAAGAAGCAGCGAGGGAAGTCACTCGGCAGCTGGCGACCAGACGGCGGCCCGGTTCCACAATCGGAGCCGATGCCGTTCGACGACCTCCTCCCAAAAACGGAAGGGATGGGGAGGTTGGTACTTGGCGCGCGCCGGGTCGTAGGTGCCCTCAAGACCCGTCAGGGCGCCCATCGAGCTGGTCGCGGCGGCCTTGACGCCATCGTCAGTGGCACGGGCCCCGAGGAAGAAGTCATTGCCGGGCCAAGAGACGTGATCCCACGCGACGAGGCTGAAGAGCGTGCAACCCGAGAAGTCATCCCCGGGCTCGGCGTAATCGACGGGCCGACAGAGCTGTGACTTGGCCCAGTTACCAGCAGCCGTCAGCGGACGGATGAGCAGGGAGATGCCGTTGACCTCGTACCGCTCGTTACCACACTGGCTGTAGGGATCGAAGTAGACGGCCTTGAGGCGGGGGAACGAGGCACCGTGCTCGCGCAGAAACCGGAGCAGGACCGCTTGCAGATGCGGTCCGAGTTGGCCGCGGAAGGGCCCAGCGAACTGCCCACAGCCGATTCCCGGAATGGTGACAAGTGCCGAGCGCGGCCCGGGGGCGTGACGATCGATGTACTCAAAGACCGGGAGCCATCTCCGTTGGTAGAGCTGGTAGAGGCCCTCGGGAGAGATCTGGCCGCCCTTCGTCGCTTCGTTCCAATCAGCGGGCGTGAGGCCCCGACCACTGTCGAGCAGGGCACCCGGAGTGAAGACCAGCGTCCCCGGGAAGGGGGCTGGATGAGGGGTCGGCTCGTCGTGGTTGCCGTTATCGAAGATCGTCACCGGGACGGCGACCGAGACATCCCCGAGAAGCCCCAGCTCCGTCAAGTTCCAGTCTGAGCCGTCCCCGACGACGGCGCTCTCGGCGAAGATCTGAGGCACCTTGGTCTCGAAGAGCGCTCCGAGCAAGTCCAAGTCAGAGAGCACGGCCAAGTCTTGCGTCCGCAATCGTTGCCGCAAGCGGCCCCCTGCCTGATTCGGCCGTGCCACGAGCAGACGGCGATAGTCACCGACGCGAGAGAGAGTCTCCCGCGGAATGAGGATGCGGTAGCGCGTTGAATCCAAAGATATCACTCCTCTGGGATGACGAAGTCCCAAGCGGCCCCACTGATCGGGGGTTGGCCCTCCCCTTCGGGACGCCCCCCCCAGAATCGTTTGATGGACGAGAATCCTGCGCCACGGGGAGAACCTCATTCCCGCGGTTGGGTCAGTTCGAGAAGTTGCTCCCTGACAACCCGAATCCCCTGTCCAATCTCGCGGATCTTTTCTTGAAGCTCTCGAACGATCTGTAACGCATCTTTACTCGGATCGCTTGCGGCGGGGGGCAGTTGCTTCTCGTCGTTCACCGGTCACTCCTATTCAGCAGTCCTCACTCGCCCCTCTTGCCGGAGAGGAAGGCAGGGACAGAAGGACGAATTGTTTGATTACAGGTGTTTCTGGATGTGACTGTCTCGAACAGTTCACTTATCCCATAAATGAACTTATACAGTCAAGTACAAATCTAAAACAGATCAATTCGAGGTGACATCCGACGACGGACGACTGGTCTCAGGAGCATCTTCCCCACTGACTCACGAGAAGACCGGGCTCATCCGGTCCCTCAGGGGAAAAATCGAGGAACCAGAAAAGATTCTGATCGTTCTTACCAACTAGTTTGGTGTACTCTGGCACCGAGTGGGTGGAACGGAGATTTTGAGGAGAGGGCTGACGTGCAATCCCGGTTACGTCTGGAAGATCAAGGCAGGAGGGGGGGCAGATGGAGTAGACGGATCGGATCCGGCGTATCCCTCCTTTGCCTGCTTGTCTTCCAGGCGCATCTTGGGTCGGCTCAGCGACGGTATTCGGTGGGGAAGCCCCGGGAGCGGGTAGTGACGGAGGCGGTCGAGATCCGGACCGCCAACCGGATCTCGGCGACGAAGGGGGTTCTGGTGGTTCTCGTCGAGCCCGTCCTTCCCGGACAGATCGTCGTCAAGACCCGCAGCGGTCGGGAACTGGCCCGTGCCGAGGCCGATGCGGAGAAGGGGCAGGCCGAGTTCACCCTCCCCAGGGGCGCCAAGTACCTCATCGAGGCGAGCTACCCTGGCTATCAGGCAGTCGCCACCGTCTCCCCTCTGCTGGGAGTACAGGCGGTCTCGCGAATCCGCTTGCTGGCGGAATCGGCGAGTGTCAAACTGCGGGATCTTCCGAGTGGCGCGAGGGTCCAGATCAACGGAGAGGTTCGGGCAACCAGCCCGGAATCGGGTACCGTCGTCATTTCAGGGCTGCGCCCGGGGAGCCATCTCCTCCAAGTTCGCCACCCGGAATTCAATGACTTTGATGACACCTTCGTGGTGACAGAGGCTGGGGAAGAGGTCAACTACCCACGACTGCCTCTGACCCGGACGGCCAAATTGACCTTCCTGGCTCCCCCCGGTGCAACAGTTCTGATCGATGGGGCAGTGCGAGGAAAGATCCCTCCGGAAGGGCAGGTCCTCATCGACTACGAGCTGCCGACCGCCGAGGAGCAGACCCTGACCGTCGAACTGGTGGGATATCACCCGTGGAGGCTGCGGGAGCGACTCTTGCCGGGTCCGCGTTCCATCAAGGTCGACCTCGCTCCGATCGTCACCTCGACGGGGACCTCTGACTTCTTCGATGGCCTCGTGCAATGGGAAGCACCACCGACGTGGCGCGTCTTGAAGGACGCGCGGAATAGCCGGCTCGAGGTTCAGGGGACGACCCCAGGTCTTCTCAAAGAGCAGCTCTATCGCAATTTCGAGGCAACGTTCACGCTGTGGCTCCCGGATGGCCAGGGGGCAGCCTGGGTGGTTCGCGCCAATCGCCCAGGAAGCGATTACTATCTCTTCCACCTCACCGGGCCCAATGCCCGGACCGGCACCCCTCGTCGCTTCTCGACGTACCTGGTACGGGCGGGAAATCCTCCCGAAGAGGTGGGGACGCCAGCGCCCCTCCTCGTTGACTTGGCCCCGAACGCCTCCTACACCATCGGGGTTACCGTACGAGACTTCACCATTCAGCACACCATCACTTCTAACGAGACCGGAGAGACCAACGACCTTGGGATCTGGACCGACACCTCCCCCTCCCGGGAGGCCTACCTCTTCGGAACCTTTGGATTTCGTGCCCTCCACGAAGAGATCTTTCTCGTCGACGACTTCCACATTGTGCCCCTTCAGACCCCGTAGTGGATCAGCCCCCATCCAAGAGGCGAGCCAAAGAGGGACAGGGACAAGGGAGAGAGACGGAAATCTCTGTCCAGGAGAGATCCCGCCCCTTCCTCTTTTGAAGAACCCAGATTGAAAATTTTCACCATGCAGGACGCAAGAGAAAAGACGCGAGTCGATTTGTGTTCCCTCGACCTTGGCCAACGGTCTCGGCGCGGGGTATGGAGAAGAGGGAGTCTGATGGGACTGCTCTTCCTGGCAGCTCTGACGAGAGATGGTTTCCCCACCCTCTTGCCGTCCGGCGAAGCCGGTGCTGGGGTAGACCATCCAGCCTTGGCCATCGGCTTTGAGCCAAATCTGGGACAGGCGGAGGAGGGAATCTCCTACTTGGCACGTGGTGGCAGATATACGTTGGCATTCCAGCCGGAAGGCGTAGCGCTCTATCTGGCTGGAGAGCAGGGGCCGTCGCTTCGGCTCCGCTTTCCCGGGGCAAACCGGACGCCACGGTTGGAAGCGCTTACCCCACTCGGGTCGTCGACGAACTACCTTCTCGGTGACGACCCCGAGGGGTGGGTCAGCTCCGTGCCCTCGTATGATCGTCTTCTCTACCGTGACCTCTACCCGGGAATCGATCTTCTCTGGTATGGAAATGGGAGATGGATCGAGTATGACTTCCTGGTTGCCCCGGGCGCGGATCCAAAGCAGATTGGAATGGTCTTGGAAGAGGTCAAGGCAGAGGGGAAGAACTGGGTCGACCCATCTGGAAATTTGCATGCCGGCCGAGGAGAAAAGGCTTGGATGCTGCGGGCACCAACCATCTACCAGCCTCCTCTGGGGGAAGGAGTCGATCCGGTTGGGGAACCCGCCCCCACACGCTCTCGGCTACCCTCGCCCCCAGAGGGATCGCGGCACGTCGAGGGATCCTACGATCTCCAGGAGAACGGAGAGATCCGGTTTGCCCTGGGGGAATATGATGTCACCCGACCACTGGTCATCGATCCAGTCCTCGAGTTCTCAACCTACTTTGGGGGAACGGGAATGGACGTGGCGAATGTCGTGCGGGTCGACAGGTCGGGCAACATCTATCTTGCCGGTGAGACGGAATCGATCAACTTTCCGACTCGAACCGGACTCTCCTCGACGCTGGGGGGAAGCAGTGACGGCTTCGTCGTCAAGCTCAACCCAAGTGGGACGGCCATCCTCTTCTCGACCTTTCTTGGGGGACGCAACCCGGGAGACCGGATCTGGGATCTTCAAGTGGACGAGATGGGGCGAATCCTGGTCTGCGGAGAGACCAACTCCCTCAATTTTCCCGTGACAGAGGATGCGGCGCAACGCTTTTTCCGGGGCAATACCGATGGCTTTCTCTCGATTCTGACACCAGATGGCCGGACGCTTGCCTACTCGACCTATCTGGGGGGATCGCTTCAAGACATTGCCTACGGGTTGGCGTTGGAGGAAGGGGGATCGGTGGTCCTGACGGGACAGACGCGGTCGAGCAATTTCCCGACCCGTCGGGCCCTGCAGCCAGACCTCCTCGGTGCTTCCGATGTGTTTCTGACCCGAATCGACAAGCACGGGGAGCTTCAGCTCTCGACACATCTCGGAGGGCCCGATCTCGACCCGTCCGGGACTGGTGAAGAGATTGGCTACAGCATCGCGGTCGATCCAGAAGGGAACATCTATCTCGCTGGACTGACAGGGTCTCCCGGTTTTCCGACGGTTCGGGCCGTGCAGCCCCGCTTTGGTGGCGTCGAAGATGGGTTTGTCTGCAAGTTGGCCCCGAGTGGAGAGACGATCCTCTACTCGACATTTCTCGGCAGTTCGCGATCGGATACGCTGCGTGGGCTGGCAGTCGATTCGTTTGGACAAGCCCACGTCACAGGCTCGACCTTCTTCGCAGACTACCCGACAGCCTCTCCGCTCCAACCAAATTACAGAGGCAATACCGACGCCTTTGTCACCAAGCTGAGTGCGAGAGGGGATCGCCTGCTCTTCTCCACCTTTCTGGGAGGAACAGGGCCGGAAAACATTGGGACCCTCCGGAGCACAGTTCCAAGCAGTGCCTTGGCGATCGATCGAGTGGGCAATCTCTATCTGGCGGGGAAGACGGGATCGAGAGATTTCCCGATGGTCGCCCCCCTGCAAGGAGAGCTGCACGGAGATTCGGACAGCTATCTCTCAGTGATCGATCCGGCAGGGAGTTCCCTGCTCTTCTCGACCTTCTTCGGCAGCCGCTTTACCGGAATCAACTGGGTCGATGAGCGTGCGCTGGGGGTGACGGTCAATCCTTCAGGAACGATCTACCTTGCCGGACAGGTCCTGCAGAATGACCTTTTGACCAAGCGAGCGATCCAGGGAACGTACGGGGGAGGGTTGAGCGATGCGTTTCTGGCCGTGATCTCCTCCGGGCAGGAGGGTCGGCTGGCCCCCGTCTCCGCGGCGAGCTACGTCGGCGGAACATTCGCCCCGGGTTCCATTGTCGCTGTCTTTGGAAAAGATCTGGCCCCGATGTCCGAGTTGGCGACCTCACTGCCGTTGCCGACGTCACTGCAAGGCACAAGGGTGGAGGTGACCGACCAGAAGGGGGACACGCGGGAGGCGCCGCTCTTCTTCGTCTCTCCCTTTCAGCTCAATCTGTTGATTCCGCCTGAGACAGCGGAGGGGAGAGTTCGTCTGACGGTACGAAATCCCATCTCGATGCCGGGAGGGAGCGCCGAGGCCATGGTCTGGTTGGACCAGGTCGCGCCAGCGATCTTTTCTGCCAATGGAGACGGCCTGGGGGCACCGGCTGGTTGGTTGCTGCGGGTTCTCCCCGAGGGCACGATCCGCTATGAACCGATCGCCCAACTCTCCCCGGAAGGACGGATGGTCCCCGTGCCACTTGACCTGGGAGGAGTAGAGGAGGTGTGCTACCTGATTCTGTTTGGAACCGGCTGGCGGCAGGCGGGAGGACCGAGCGCTGTCTCCGCAAGAATCGGGACAGATGATCTCCCAGTGCTCTTCGTCGGTCCTCAGGAGTCGTTTGTCGGGCTGGATCAACTCAACCTCGCCCTGCCGCGTGGGCTGGCCAACCAAGGGAGCGTGCGATTGATTCTCAAAGCCAACGGGCTGCTGGCCAATGTGACGGAACTGCGCTTTGGGGCGGGGCCGAGGTAGCCATTGGCGAAGCGTCCAATCAGAGCTTCTCAAATGGGCGATAGTGCACGTCACGCAGCTCCTGTAACGACTGGTTCCCCTCGGTAAAGAGCTGGCGCAGGGCTTGGTAGTCCCCCCGTTCGAGGGCTTCGTGCAGGTGCTGCAGTTGTTGGATGTAGCGGGCGAGAATGGGACCAATCAAGGATTGATTGGTCATCAAGATATCGCGCCAGACGGAGAAGGAGCTCCCGGCGAGGCGAGTCATGTCGCGCCACCCGCTGGCAGCAAGTCGGCGAGCCAGTTCCCGGTGCGGCCGCTCTCCTGGTCCTTCTGCCAATCGTTCATCGGAACCTGGATCGACCAGGAGGCTGGCGAGGGTCGTCGCCAACAGTTGGGGGAGGTGGCTGACGAGGGCGACGGCGCGGTCATGCTCTTCGGCGAGGGTCACGAGCGGACGAGCCCCGATCGACTCGATCAGCGAGAGCAGCCAGGAGAATTTCGCCGCCGGAGGTGTCCACGGCGAGCCTGGCTCAAGGAGCACCAGGGCATAGACGGCACGATCGAAGAGGTCCGCCCGCGCGTACTCGACGCCACTGTGCTCGCTTCCCGCCATCGGGTGGCCTCCAACGAACCAGACGCCGGCGGGAAGCGTTTCGACGGCCACACGACAGATCTCGCGTTTCGTGCTTGCCGCGTCGGTGACGAGGGTTCCAGGACGGATCTGGCG